>NZ_JAWJBV010000003.1:0-432698 GCF_046536015.1 Bacillus sp. SIMBA_154 | reverse complement strand
AAAGGGCTAAAATGATCTTTATTTTAGCCCTTTGTCTTCTTTTCAGCGTGATAGAAAACCTTTGAAGTCTAGGAAGGGCGAGCACCGGCGCGGAGCGAATTTGACATTCGTGAGCACCGGCGCGCAGACCTGACAACGAATGCGAGGGTTTGTCTACACGCTGAGACTTCACTTTGGCGAAGTCTTAATGATTTTGCACCTGTTCACTTGGCGTATCTTGATTTGCATAAAATTCATCATATATGGCATATCCAATGAGTACGAAAGCAACATAGATCAATGCACTCAATGTCCAAATCCATTTGACATTCAGCTTCATTCTGCCACTCCCTCTCTTACAGGTTTCAACCGCTGCAATCTGAGCGCATTCAGAACAACCGACACGGAACTAAAGGCCATTGCCGCTCCTGCAAGCCATGGGGCAAGGAATCCGAATGCAGCTACCGGTATCCCAATACAGTTATAGGCAAGCGCCCAAAATAGATTTTGCTTAATATTTCTCATCGTTTTTTTGCTAAACTCAAGCGCATTTGCAATGGCATGGAGGTCTCCTGTCATGAGCGTAATATCTGCCGCTTCCATAGCAACGTCTGTACCTGTTCCAACCGCCATCCCAATATTCGCTGTCGCAAGGGCTGGTGCATCATTGATGCCGTCTCCGACCATGGCGACTTTCTTTCCTTGTTCCTGAAGCGCTGCAATGTGAGCAGCCTTCTCCTCAGGCAGAACTTCAGCGATGACATGCTCAATACCCGCCTGTCTTGCGATCGCCTCTGCTGTGCGCTTGTTATCCCCTGTCATCATGACAACGTGAATCCCTTGCTCTTTCAACCGGGCGATGGCTTGAGGGGAGGATGATTTGATCGTATCTGCCACCGCGACAATGCCGGAGATTTGGCCGTCAATGGCGACGAGCATAGCCGTTTTCCCTTTCTCCTCCAGCGCAGTCACGGATGCTTCGACTTGATCATATTGGATATGATGTTTCTGTAATAGCTTCCGCGTTCCAATCAAAAGCTTGCGCCCGGCGGCCTTTGCTTCAATGCCATGACCAGGGTCTGCTTGAAAGTCTTCTACCTCGGCCGCTTCAAGACCTCGTTCCTTCATTCCGTCTGTGATCGCTCGGGCAAGTGGATGTTCCGATTGCTGTTCTGCCGATCCTACTAGCTGAAGCAGCGCATCTTCTGTCCAATTTGCATATGCCATCACATCTGTAAGACTCGGCTCACCTTTTGTCACAGTCCCTGTTTTATCTAAAACCACCGTGTCCAGTGATTGGGTCACTTCTAAATGCTCTCCGCCTTTAAACAGAATGCCTGATTCAGCCGCACGGCCGCTGCCAGCCATAATAGAGGTTGGTGTAGCAAGACCGAGCGCACACGGACATGCAATGACTATGACCGCTATAAAGGTTTCAAGTGCTGAAGTCACATTCCCTGGATCAACAAAGAAAAACCATATAAGGAAGGTGAGCACAGCAATTCCGACAACAATAGGGACAAATACACCTGATATTTGATCAGCCATTCTTTGAATCGGTGCTTTTGAGCCTTGTGCTTGTTCTACCACTCGGATAATTTGTGAAAGGGCCGTCTCTTTCCCCACTTTTGTCGCTTTCACTTTGATAAACCCATTTTTATTGATGGTTGCCCCAATGACCGTATCTCCTGCGGTTTTATCAACAGGCAGACTTTCTCCTGTAATCATGGATTCGTCTATCGCGGTTGTTCCCTCCATGATCTCTCCATCTACCGGTACTTTTTCACCTGGTTTTACAAACACAAGATCATCCACTTTCACATCAGAAATAGGAACGGTCATCTCTTCCCCATCTCGCTCAATAACAGCTTCTTTTGCTTGTAAGCCCATTAGCTTTTGAATCGCTTCTGATGATCTCCCTTTTGCTCTTGCTTCCATTAATTTTCCGAGCACAATCAACGTAATGAGCACAGCACTTGTTTCATAATAGAGTGCTGCCTCATGTGTGCCTTGAACCGCTGACTGAATGCTTTCGTATAAACTATAGAAAAACGCAGCTGATGTCCCAAGTGCCACAAGGACATCCATATTGGCACTTTTATTTCTTAAAGCTTTATACGCGCCTACATAAAAGGGCCAGCCGACAATAAACTGAACAGGTGCTGCTACTGCAAACTGAACCCATGGATTCATGAACGCTTCTGGCAGCCAAATAAAAGACATGAAAGAAAAATGGCTGACCATTGCCCAAAGGAGGGGCAGTGACAAGATCATCGAGAATAAAAAGCGTGCCGTTTGCTTCTCTATCGCTGCTTGTCGATGATCCTTTTTCCCTTCCTCTGCTAATTCTTCAGCTGGTTCAATTAATGAATACCCAATGGACTGAACGGCATCTTTTATGTCACTTGTAGACGTTTGGCCCGGATGATATGTGACCTGAAGTGTCTCAAGCGCAAAGTTTACAGATCCTTGAGCAACACCGTCCAACCGGTTGATTTTTTTCTCAATTCGGTTGGCACAAGCCGCACAGGTCATTCCCTCTATATCAAACTCTGCTTGCTCCATCGCCACATCGTAGCCAAGAGATTGGATTTTTTTCTTCAGATCATCTGGTGATAGCTGTTCCGTTTCATATACGATATGAGATGTTTCAAGTGCCAAATTCACATTGGCTTCATCCACACCTTCCAGCTTGTTCAAACCCTTTTCAATGCGTCCTGCACAGGCAGCACAGGTCATTCCCGTAATATGAAAATCAATTTCCTTTTTCATTCATCTCACCTCTTCACATACTCCATGGGGGTATTTTTTTTTGAAAAAAATACGCGCTGTCACATGCAGCACGTATATCATTTAGACGACATCATATCCCTGTTCTTCAATCACATCAGAGATTCGGTGTAACGTGACTTGATCAGGATGAAAAGAAACCTCCACCTGTCCCTTGTCTAAATGGACTTTCACAGATTCAACACCTGCTAATTCTCCTACATTTCCTTCGACTGCTTTCACGCAATGTCCGCAAGACATGCCCTGTACTTGAAGTGTTGCTTGTTCCACTTCTCATCGCCTCCATCAATCATTTTCTACACATTACTATACCCTAGTAGGGTATCATTGTAAACATAAATGATGCTTAATGCGCTACGATTTTGTCAGTTTCGTAAAGACGTTCATTAACTCTTCAATGGCTTCATCCCCGTTGCCGCTCTTAATGGCATCCGCTACGCAGTGATGTGTATGCTTTTCCATCAATTGAAGACTGACCTTTTTTAAAGCGGCATTGACAGCAGAAATTTGATTGACGACATCTATACAGTAACGATCATTTTCAATCATTTGCTGAATCCCTCGAACTTGTCCTTCCACTCGTTTCAAGCGATTGATTAATTGGTCTTTTTCCTTCTCGGCTCTAGGCGAAACCATATGTCTTTCTTCATGTTCTGTCATGTGATCACCTTTTTTGTAATAAGACTTGTCTTTATTTAAATTAAAGCATATCTTCACCGGAAAAGGCAAAGATATGCTGACCACACTCTATAATGTGTGCCTTAGTTTGTTAATTGTTCAACATCCTGTAAAAGATTGACGGACTGCTGAAGCTGCTTGATCAACCCCTGCTGATCCTCAAGCATAGCGGCAACGTCTATGTTGTCCACTTTCAATTGCTGTAAATACGTTTGAATTTCCTCTGACAGCACTTTATTTTTTTCCATGATTTGCGCATGCAGATCTTCCGCTATTTTTGGTGCTGTCAGTTCATTAAATTCTTGAATGTCTGCCTTCAATGATTCAAGCTGCTGCGTCAATTCTGCTTTTTTGGCGGCATTTTGTACAGCTTCTTCAGCGAGCTTTGGAAAGTTCTCCGTAAATTGCTGAATGTCAGTCACATACTTATTTGCCTCTGTGACATATGTCGTCGTATCGTTGACCTGGTCAAGCAAGCCGGAACATCCACTTAATACAAGCGTGCCGGAAAATAGGAAAGCCATCACATATTTTTTCAAGATCGATCATCCTTCCATCTGTTGTGTTGAAAGCATTCATTTGTTCTGCTCCCCTATCACACTGATGCAAAAGGACTTCAAAAAAAGCCAGACCTTTGCCTCATGTGTGATAGGCAAAGGTCTGGCTAACATGTTCATGCCGGAATGGCCGAGAAGCAATCGCTGCTTCTGTAGTGACGACCAAACCGTAAAAGCTACTCCCCTTTAGGAAACCGTTCAAATGTTATGTTTATCATATCGAATGTCAGGACAACAGTCAATGAGAAGCCGGCGGCTGATCATGCTCTTCATACAGCATGTAGTCCGCTCCAGTGGACGCATAAATCCGGTTGCGTCCTTGGCGTTTTGACATATACAAGGCTTGGTCCGCTTCAAATAGAAGAGTTTCTAATACATTTGGATCATAAGCTGTATGAGCGATTCCAAAGCTCGCTGTCACTCGCACTTTTTCCTCATCAGTCTCAAAGAAACTCGTCTCAAACGAATGTCTCATTCGTTCCGCGATATGACATGCCTCTTCAAATGAATGATGCGGCAGACAAATGGCAAACTCTTCTCCCCCATATCGGCCAAATAAATCATCCATTTTTAAATGCTGCTGACAAATGGAGACGACATGACGCAGTGCCTCGTCCCCGATATGATGTCCGTGCGTATCATTAATTTGTTTAAAGAAATCAATATCAAACAGCAAAATGGCGGTATCCTGCGCATCCTCTTCCAATATCATCTGCGTTCGTTCGATGAAAGAAGAACGGTTGAAGATATTCGTTAAACCATCAATATACGCACGGCGCTCCAGCTCTTCCTGCAGCAAGCGCTGCTCTGTTACATCACTGATCACAATCTGCCTGCCCTCAATCTCGCCTCTTCTATTAAATAACGAAGAAGCCGTCAGTTGATAATAGAAGGGCTCTTCTTTTTCCCACATCAAATCATACTGCGAATGATCCTGCGGAGAACGCAGCCACTGAATGAACGCGGTATCTTTGATGATTCCTGAGAAAATATCGTCAATTTTATAGCCAATCCCCTTTTTATTAGAAAGTGCTGGAATGATCGTTGCAGCAGCGGGGTTGTAATCTATAAGTGTCCGGTATCGATCTAAAATGAGAACCCCCTCAGACATATGCTCAAACACACGCTCCATTGCAATGGGAGAGAGCTGAAAGAGCTGGAACGACATAATCGCCCATAAGTAGAGCGCATTGGTTAAAAACATCACCACAGGGACTGGGTCAATATGAAGGGGTGTAACGCCTAATAAATAAATAAAAGAAGTCATAATTGGTAATGACATTCCCACTAACAGTATCAGAATCTGCTTTAAATATTCTTTTTTTGTAACACGTAAAAACCAAAGCAGCATAAAAATAGCAAGCATCGAACAACCAAACGTATAAACGCCATGAATGATATACCAATAGCCAATCGTAAAATCAGCCAATAAAAATCCGTCTACTGAATTCATCGTGATGCTTCGATAAAAGAGTGAATGAAAAGAGTTGGTGAACACCATAATGGTGGTGAGAGTTGGAATCAGTAAGATGAGAAGCACGCGGCGCTTTGTGAAATATTGATGGAATCCCGTAAATTGCAGCACAATCATGAGGCTGAACGGTGCGATAAACGGTAGACCTATGTATTGAAAACAAACCCAGAACATGATTTCTTCAGGAGTACGCGCCAATAATTCAAACGTATGCCCAAAAATATAAATCGCGGTTGCCCCAGACATGTACATAAACAATTGACAGCCAATATACCGATGGCGATTTGCATGAGCAATGATTGATAATATCACGGACAGAATGCCAGAAACACTCATGATCACAATAAAATGTAAAACAATCGAATCCATGTAAACGCCCCAATTTCAGTTATTTAGAACTAGTCTAATATTACTATATATGAGGATATCACAAATGGGAAGATGTGATTTTGATTTGGTTGGAGTTTTTGTAAAGTAACGGGCGTTTTCCTTATGATGACGCCTCTTATTTTCACTACTTTTTGCTCAATTTGACGGAAAAGCATGTTGTGGCAGAAGAAATATCTGTACAATGTGGGGATCTATGAAGAGGAGGCTCCGAAGGAATATGACTTTTTTGATCATCATGGCAGGTTTGTTTATGCTGATTCTTTTGGAGAAGCCGTTTCAAAAGAGACGATCTGGCTTGTTATTTTTGGTGAGTTATTTGCTGTTGATTGCAATTTATGTGATTCAGACAACGTTTGTTGAGATGATGCCGGATGGGCTTTTGGTGATGATGGCGGTGGTTGTGGTTTGTCCTTTGTTTGTTCGGCTTTTAAAATTTTCTCAAAGAACGTAACAGTAATTTTCATAAAATAAAAAAGATGACAATTGTCGTCATCTTTTTTTACTTATGGAGACCAAAGAATTTATGGGATTAGGATTTAATAGCTGTTATTAGTACTAACTTTGGATTTGGTACCATCAACAAAGACTCTAAACTCTTCCAAGAAATTCGCATTTCTAATTTCCTCTTTATAAGCAGTCATACCGTTTTGTTAACTTTAAAACTTTTAGATAGACTGATAATTTCATAATATCATCATTGATTCACTTCTCCATAAATCTCATTCAGCATGTCTTCCATAATGTATGACTTAAATTCATCGTTCTCTAAAATCTTCATAAAGAACTCCTGATTGCTACTCATACGGTCAATAACAAAATTCATAAATGTTTTTTCGAAAGCGAATTTGAAGTTTTCTTTTGTATTGTTTTTCGCTTTCTGACGGAGATCATCATCATTCAACATGTCCTCTTTCACTTGCTCACGAGAAAGAAAATCTGTTTCTGTAAATTCTGTACCAAAGCGCTCATTTAACTTTTCTAACACGCTTGATAATCGCACCTTCTCATCTTCAGATCTACCACCAGCCCCATGCTTCTGTGGATCAAGTTCAATGCCACCCGTTTTTTCCAACTCGATGCTACCCTCGAATACCTTTTGATTGCGGTAGTATTCAAGTGCGATATCATCAGCTAAATAAACATCCTTATCACCAGAGGTACGTGGTAGTTTGCGCAACAAGTACGTTAAATAAATATATTGCTTGTGTAAGCCTAAATCGATAAACGTTACAACTTGTAGTACGAAACTATACGTACGAATGAATTTTGTTGCTGCTTGTTTAAAATCAAACTGTTCTTCTTCTGAAAGCTTTTTATATCGCTCTACACCTATGTCAAGAATCGCATTTAACTCTGTTTGTGCCTTAGTTGACTTTTTCACACCGTCTGTTACTTCAAGCTCATTAACCCTTTGCACTTCATCATCTGTAAATACTTGATACGGCTCGATGTCAGCCTGCATATCATAAAGGATATTCGGGTCCGTAATTTCAGATAGGCTTGTTGATTCGTAATATGGTTGGAACGAAGCTTTCATAACCTCTGGTTCATTTACAAAATCGAGTACGAATGTGTCCTCTTTACCTGGGCAAGTACGATTTAAACGAGATAGTGTTTGCACCGCTTTAATACCACTTAATGGCTTATCTACATACATCGTATGCAACAGTGGTTCATCAAAGCCCGTTTGATATTTCTCAGCTACAAGCAATATTTTGAATTCATCTGAATTGAATTTTTCAGGTAGCTCTTTTTCAGAGAAATTATTCATGTCCGGCTCCGTATAATGTATTCCGCCGTCATTTACAGTACTTGAGAACGCCACAACCGTTTTTAAATCGTTATATCCCTTTTCATGAATATACTTATCAAAAGCAATTTTATAACGTACTGCATGTAAACGGCTTGCTGTCACGACCATCGCCTTGGCACGCCCACCAATTTTTCGCTGTACAAAATTCCGATAATGTTCAATGATAATTTCTGTTTTTTGTTCAATGCTGTGCGGATGCAATGAAACGTATTGAGCAAGCTTTTTGGTAGCTTGCTTCTTCGATACTTCCCTATCATCATCGACAGTCTTGGCAATTTTCCAGAACGTTTTATATGTCGTGTAGTTTTCAAGTACATCTAAAATAAACCCTTCTTCAATCGCTTGGCGCATTGTGTATTGATGGAAGGCCTCTAGTTTACCATCAATACCAACTGTACCAAACTTCTCTAACGTCTTGGGCTTTGGAGTCGCTGTAAATGCAAAGAACGATACATTATCCTGTTTCCCACTTTTCAAAATGGTTTCCACAATTTTCTCGTCTACATCAGCTAAGTTATCTTCGGCAATGCGATCTTCCTCATATGCTGCTTCTAGCGTCTTATCTGATAAAACATTCGTTAAGGCAGTAGAAGCTTTACCACCTTGAGATGAGTGCGCTTCGTCTATAATAATTGCATATTTTTTTCGCTCTAAGCCCGCTACCTTTTCCAAAATGAACGGGAACTTTTGAAGCGTTGTAATAATAATGCGTGTTTCACTATTAATAGCACGTGCTAATTGCTCTGAATTTTTATCGACTGGCTCCACCATTCCTGCTTTATGCTCTAACTGATACACTGCGTCTTGCAATTGCTTATCTAACACTCGGCGATCGGTAATCACGATGACACTACTAAAGATCGATTCATTTTCCTCGTTATGTAGCTTCGCTAAACGGTGTGCAAGCCATGAAATTGAATTCGTTTTTCCCGATCCCGCAGAATGCTGAATTAAATAATGATGACCGACAAGCTTTTGTGCAACATCTGCTTCTAACTTACGTACAACATCGAGCTGATGGAAACGGGGGAAAATGAGCATTTGACGCTCACCTATTGTTTCACCGTTTGAATCTTTAATGTCGTCTTTCTTAATAAAGATGAAACGATATAAAATGTCGAGCAAGCTATCTGGAGCTAATATGTCTTCCCATAAATAATGCGTACGATAGTTGTCACCGTAAGTTAGCGGATTGCCTTTCCCGCCATTATTGCCTTTATTAAATGGGAGGAAGTACGTTTTGCCTTTATCAAGCTTTGTTGTCATAAACACTTCATCTGAATCAACGGCAAAGTAGACCGCAACACGCTCATTAAATTTAAATAACTGCTCACGTGGATCACGATCATTCTTTAATTGTTTCATCGCATCTTCAACTGTTTGATTTGTTAATGGATTTTTCAGTTCCATCACAACAAGTGGTAAGCCATTTAAAAACAGCACCATATCTAAGCTGTTGGTGTGCTTATCACTGTAATACACTTGGCGAGCGATATTAAAGCGGTTTTTTCTATACTGTTCAATTAATGTTTTATTCATATTCGTAGGGGGCTTATTATACGCAAGTTGTAATGTCACACCACGGTCTTTAATTCCTTTACGTAGGCATTCAACCAATCCTTGTTTATATAGCTGGTCTTTAATGCGCTTTAACACTTGTTCTTTATAAGTAGGACCATACGATTTCTCTAACGTACGCATCCGCTTTTCTTGTGTATCTTCTAAAAATGCAAATAGCTCCTCAACATCAATCGCATGCTGTTTAAAAGATGCACTTGCCTTTCCTTCTAGCACACGCTTTTTATAACCATTCGCAATTAACGCTAATTCGATATTCGTCTCAAAACCTGTTTCTGTAGTATCGATCGCCATTACAATTCACCTCACTTTATCAAGTTGCATATCACGTACGTCGATTTTGCCTGTAACTGCTTCGTAGATTAGGGATTGACGGTATTCTTTTAGTTTTTTAATTTGTGTTTTTAACATATCAATTAGTTGTTCATTTGCCAAAACTTTCACTTTTAATTGGTTAATAATTTCAAACTGTTCTTCAAGTGGCGGTAATAAAATAGGTAGTTTTTTCATTTCAGTAAATCCCATAGATTGTCTTACTCCACTTCCTAATCCATAAAATACTTTTTTTAAGTCATAAGAATGTAATAAGTAATAAGTATATACAGAGATTGACTTATTAGATTGTTTCAAACCTAAATAAGCAGATGTAATAATCCCTTCTTCATTTACTAATCCGACACGCAAACTTCTCTTATCATTTTGTAAATCGGTTAGTCTTAAAACAATATCGTCTTTCTGTATTATTTGATAAGTTTCGAATGAATCTGGTAGTAACCCAAAATTCGATTCTACATCTCTACGCTTGATTTTCCCATAACTTAACGAAAGAACATTTGTAATTACATTGCCCTTATTTTTCAATTTATTTTTCTTTATATAAACTATATAGTGGTTTAACTTCCCAATGTTCTGGAATCTCTCCAATCCACTCAACACCTGAATCTTTCATTTTCACATTCGGATTTAAACCTTTTGTAACAGCTTCTGTGATGATTGATTGGCGTTGTTGTTGGAACAGCATAATAAGACTTTCTTTATTCTTAATAAGCTTATCTATTAATAGATCCTTTTCTTTTAAGAATTTCGTAATTTTATTCTGTAATTCTATTGGTGGAATTAATAATTGGATGTTTTGAATATCGCCTTTAGAAATACCAAACCTTGTAACTCCTCTAGCACTTATCCAAAAATGTTCTTTAAATCCATAAGAATAGAGTAAATAATACAAATATAACCCTTTAACAACATTAACGTTTGGTCTGATTAAAGCTAGGTGATAACCACACACAACTTCAGGCATGTCTTCTTTAACCCAAGTCGGTATTCCAATATCTATCGGAGATTCTGAATCTTTAGTGAGAATCACATCGTCTTTTTTTAATGTTAATTTTCTTATCTGTTCATCACTTGCCGTAGCAATCATAAAATCAATTTTATCTGAAATAGTATGATTATAATAAACATCTACATAGTTACAAAGTTTGACTACTTTCTCACCGAAGTGACTTTTTTTGTCTACATTACTTAAATTAACTTTGGAAATTTCCTTCAACCTATGGGTTTTCCATCCATCTGGTAATACTCTTAAAAAAGGAATTTTTTCATTTATTGAATTCATCCCATCACCTTCTTCAACTGCTCAGTAATCTCCACTTCTAAAGCACGAATCTCGGCCATAATTTCTGCTGAGCTGCGTAATTCTTTGTATTTGTAGAACTGGCGAGTGAATGGAATTTCGTAGCCGATTTTTGTTTTTGATTCATCAATCCATGCATCTGGTACATGTGGTAATACTTCACGTGCAAAGTAGTCATGAATGTTTTCTTTTAACGGGACGTTTTCTGTATCACGTAAATCTGTATCTGGTTCGATGTCTGTTTTATTTTTCATACATATATCGGCTGTTTCATCTTTTTCAGATAGACCAGCTAAAATTGCTTTTAATATAGGTGCTCCGATAGTAATACCGGCTTGCTTCAATGCATCTTTTAGTACTTTCGTGAACTCGTCACGATTTTTATATACTGTATCGCTTTCTAACGTGCGTAAAACATATAAAATTTGCGTTTGCAGCTTCTTACCCTCTTCAATTTCAAAGTGACCTGCATCACCTTTTTTCTTCGATGTTGCTAAGTTCGCAAAGCCTTTTTGCTCTACAACACGTGCCAAGCGCTCTTCATTTACTTGGAAGTTTAAACGTAATGGACGTTCTACTGTAATTTTCGCATAGCCAAATTCTTCATTCTCAAAAATCTTCACGTACTCATTTGGCTGTGCATCACCGTATAAACGAACAATTTCATTCATTTGCTCTTCCGTAATTTCGTTACGCTTACTACCCATCGACTTTTTCATTTTTTTCGAGAAGTCTACTGCATTGACTAAACGTACTTTTCCTTTATGAAGTGGCGCTTTATTGTTTGTTAAAATCCAAATATACGTTGCAATGCCTGTGTTGTAGAAAAGATCGTTCGGCAATGCCACAATACCTTCTACTAAATCGTTTTCAAGCACATACTTTCGAATTTCACTTTCACCAGAACCTGCATCACCTGTAAATAGCGGCGAACCATTCATAATAATGGCTAAACGGGAGCCTTGTGGATTTTCTGCTGTGACTGGTTTCATTTTTGAGATTAAGTGCATGAGAAATAATAGCTGCCCGTCACTTGTACGAGGCGTACCAGGTCCGAAACGACCATCAAAACCTTGTTTCTCATGTTCGTTTTTAATCGCCTTTTCATACGATTTCCAGTCCACTCCGTACGGTGGGTTTGAAATTAAGTAATCGAATGTATCATGTGGGAATTGATCGTTTGATAACGTGTTTCCCAAACGAATGTTACGTGCTTCTTCACCTTTAATAAGTAAGTCTGCCTTACAAATGGCATAGGATTCAGGGTTAATCTCTTGGCCGAAAAACTCTAAATGTGCTGTTGGATTTTGATTAAGTAAATATTCTTGCGCAACTGAACCCATACCACCTGTACCAGCCGCACAGTCATACAATGTTTGTGTTAAACCTGGCTTCGTTAAAATACTCGCATCATCATGTAAAAATAACAAATGTGTCATTAAACGAATGACTTCACGTGGCGTGTAATGATCCCCTGCTTCTGCATACTCATTGAACCGACGAATTAGTTCCTCAAATACATAACCCATTTCAATATTTGAAACTGTTTCTGGATGTAAATCGATTTCACTAAAGCGTTTAATCGTTAAGTATAATAAGTCATTTTGATCAAGTTTATCGATTTGGCGATCGAAGTCGAAGTGCTCCATGATATCACGAGCCACTTTTGAGAAACCATTTATATAGTCACGTAAGTTATCAGCGATATTATCATCGTCTGTTAATAGCTTGTTAAAATCATATTCACTTATGTTGTGGAAGTTTTGCTTAGAAACACGATTTAAAATTTGCTCACGTGCTTCATCTGTCATATTTGGATACTGCTCTGCTTTCGCTAACACTTCTTCTTTTGTGCTTTCTAATACGCAGTCAAAACGGCGTAATACAGCTAATGGCAAAATAATTTCACCGTAGTCTTCTGGCTTATATGGTCCACGTAAAATCTCTGCAATTGACCAAATGAAGCTTACTTTATCTTGGAAGTTGATCATGTTATGTACCTCATTTAAATTTTATTTTTGCGACAATACTTCTTGTAAAACTAAAGCATATTACATTCAATTATAAATGTTCTAACAACAAAACGTAACTGCAAATAATAGAAACTTTAACCAAAAATATTGGACTTGTTAACTCATCAGGTCAACCTGATATAAATAGTAAACCTTGGTTTAGATATGCAGTGTGATAACTTCATCCATTTCACCTATTATTAGCTCTCTATATTAAGAATACAAGAAATCTATAGTTCCTACTATTATAATTTTATAAAATCACCGACAATAGAAAAAAGCCAAAACCCTTGATATGAAAGGACTTTGACCTCATTGATTTCCTCCGAAATCATATGTATGGAGACGGTGGGAGTCGAACCCACGTCCAGAGACATCGATTACTTAAGCGTCTACGAGCGTAGTCAACATATTTACGTGTTCACTCATCCGCATGCCTGCTGACGGGCGCTTGGAGGGCTAGTCTGATGGATCTCTTCTTACGTCCTCAGACGGAAACGTAAGCGTAGCCTACTTCATTGGGCTCCTCACAGACACATAGGCAATGTCAGGAAGAGCTCGCTGCGCTTATTAGGCAGCTAGTGCTAAGTTTTGGTTAAAACTTTTAGTTTTGCCAGTTACATTTAGTGCGTGTTAACGAGATCGCCTCTCGGCTCGCAGCTCAAGCTCGAACCGCCCCTGTCGAATCCGTAACGTCCCCTTGTAAAAGGGATATACGGGATGGAAACGTTCAGCTTAACTGCTTCCGTATATAACTATTATAACAATCTCATCGCCTGAAACAACTGGTGGTTTCTGTAAAAACTGCGATGATTGTTTATTGTATATCATATTGTAGCATAGTGTTCATGCGATCAGCAAGCCATCTGCACAAACACTAAAATTGCTTTTGGCGATCGCGGAAGGCACGTTCAATTTCACGTTTTGCATCTTTTTTCTTCAGATCCTCACGTTTATCGTATTTCTTTTTCCCTTTACCGATTCCGATCAGCACTTTGGCAAAGCCATTTTTCAAATATAGTTTAATGGGGACAAGTGAGTAGCCCTCTTCCTTTGTTGCACCAATCAATTTGCTAATTTGCTTGCGATGAAGCAGCAGCTTTCTCGTTCTTAGCGGGTCATGGTTATAACGGTTCCCCTGCTCGTATGGGCTGACATGCATGTTGTGAAGAAACACTTCTCCTCGTTCGATTTTGGCAAAGGAATCTTTTAAATTCACTTTTCCCGCACGAATCGACTTGATTTCAGTTCCTTGTAACACAAGGCCGGCTTCAAATGTTTCTTCTATAAAATAGTCATGATTTGCTTTTTTGTTTTGGGAAACAACCTTTCCCTCTCCCTTTGGCATTGGCGTACACCCTCCTTTTGACACAAACACAGTCCAAATCGTACGGATTATTTTATCAAACAATCCAGCTTTCGACAATGCTGACGCCATGTGGTCAAAAAGCAAATAGAGCGTGATGCCCTATTTGCTTTTTTGGCACGTTACTTTTTCTTTTTTCGCTTTTGTTTCGGTGCGTTATCAAATACGCGTTTTTTCTTTTTCTTCTTTTTTCGACCTGTGAACCAGTCGCCGCCTTTATCGTCTTTTGCCTTATCCCCAGACGCCTTCTGACCAACGCTCCCTTTTTTTGCTGGTGAATCTGTCCGTTTTTTGAACTTGAAATCTTTAGGTGATTTACGACGAGTGCCTTTCATCCCGACGATTTCAAAATCAATGGAGTGCTCATCTTTATTGACATTCACCACTTTGACAGTGATTTCGTCACCGATGCGATATACATTTCCTGTACGCTCACCGATCATAGCAAAATGCTGTTCATCAAAGCGATAGTAGTCGTCTGTCATGTAGCTGACATGGACGAGACCTTCTATCGTATTCGGCAGTTCAACGAATAGTCCGAAATTCGTCACGGAACTAATCATCCCATCAAATTCTTCACCGATTTTATCAAGCATGAACTCTGCCTTTTTCAGGTCATCTGTTTCACGCTCTGCATCGACGGACCGGCGTTCCATTGTAGACGCATGGTCTGCTATTTCTGGCAGCAGCTGTCCCCACTTTTCAAGGGTAGCTTCGTCTGTCTTTTTCTGAATCAAATAGGTTCTGATCAGTCTATGAACAATTAAATCAGGATATCGGCGGATCGGTGATGTGAAGTGCGTATAGAATTCCGTTGATAACCCAAAGTGCCCGATGCTTTCTGGATCATACTTCGCCTGTTTCATAGAGCGAAGCATGACGGTTTGAATGACTACTTCTTCTGGCTGATCTCGGACGGCATCCAGTACACTTTGAAGTGCACGCGGGTGAATGTTCGTCGACGTTCCTTTAACAATGTACCCAAATGTTGTCACGAATTCTAAAAAGCGCTGAAGCTTCTCAGGATTTGGTTCTTCGTGAATTCGGTAAATGAACGGTACATTCATCCAGTGGAAGTGCTCTGCAACCGTCTCGTTTGCGACAAGCATGAATTCTTCAATTAATTTCTCCGCGACTGAACGCTCTCGTATGATGACATCCTTTGCCGCTCCTTCATCATCAACAAGCACTTTCGCTTCCTTGAAGTCAAAGTCTACAGCTCCACGCTCCATCCGCTTGTCACGAAGGATTTCTGCAAGCTTCTCCATCTCTTGGAACATAGGAACAAGCGGCTCGTATTTCTCTAGAAGCTCTTCGTCTTGGTCCACTAAAATCTTATTCACATCTGAATACGTCATTCTCTCAGTTGTTTTGATCACACTTTGGAAAATCTCGTGTTTGACGACTTTCCCATTGCGATCAATGACCATTTCACAGGAAAGTGTGAGACGATCGACCTTTGGATTTAATGAACAAATGCCGTTTGATAGACGATGCGGAATCATCGGAATGACGCGGTCTACAAGATACACACTCGTCCCGCGCTCATAGGCTTCCTGATCAATCGGGGAATTTTCAGTGACATAATGAGAGACGTCTGCAATATGCACCCCTAGCTTATATTTACCATCATCCAGCTTTTGCACAGTGACTGCGTCATCTAAGTCCTTCGCATCTGCACCGTCGATTGTCACAATCGTTTCGTTGCGCAGATCACGTCTGCCTTCCAGATCTTTTTCATCGATTGTTTCAGGTGTGTCTACCGCCTGCTGCAGCGCCTCTTCTGGGAACTCACCTGGCAGGCCGTGTTTATGAATGATCGACAAAATATCAATGCCTGGGTCATTTTTATGACCTAAAATTTCAGTCACTTCGCCCTCTGCACTCATTCTTCCTTCCGGATAGCTTGTCAGCGTCACAACGACTTTATGACCTTCTACCGCTCCGTTTTTGGCGGATTTCGGGATAAAGATATCGTGTGTGATCTTTTTATCATCAGGAATGACAAAACCAAAGCTTTTTGTTTCTGTATAGGTACCGACAACCGACTGAATATTACGCTCCAGAATTCGGATGACTGTCCCTTCTTTTTTGGTGCCATTGGATTTATGGCTGACACGAACCATGACCGTATCGCCATTCATCGCTGTTCCAAGTTCTGTTGGCGGAATGAAAATATCATCCTGTCCAAACTCTTCAGGTGTCACAAAGGCAAATCCTTTCGCATGAGCGGACAGCTTTCCTTTCACCAAATTCATTTTTTCCGGTACACCGTAGCGATCACTGCGGGTACGGACGATAAGTCCCTGATCCTCTAATATCACAAGTGCTTTAATGAGCTCTTTATAATCATCAGCATTTGTAATTTCCATCATGACTTCTAATTCTTGTACTGTTAACGGTTTGTACGCCTCTTCTTGCATAAAAGCGAGTAATTCATTCATAAATTCTTCTTTTTGCACACTCTAACCCCCTATATATTTAAATTGACCAATCAAGTGATTCTAAGAATGCATACACATCCTGATGAACCTTTTCCCGCTCTTTATCAAGCGTGATGACATGGCCCGATTCTTCATACCATTTCAAATGTTTTTGATCTGTCTCTACTTCGTTATAAATGATATTTGCACTGTCTGTATTAATCATATGATCATGACGTGCCTGAACAACAAAAGTAGGTGAATAAATCATGTCAACATTGTTTCTTACATCTGCAATCAGCTCTTGCAGGCCCTTGAGTGTACCCATTGGTGTTTTCTTGAACTCTTCCATTTCCTGTTCAATTTGGTCCTCTGACTTACCCTCGAATTTTTTATAATTACGGGCATAATCTAGTACACCCTGGTACATGACGTCTTCACTTTTTATGTACATAGGTGCACACATAGGTACAATTCCCTTTACAGGTACAGTGTAACCTAATTTCAATGAAAAAACTCCTCCGAGGGACAGTCCGCAAACAGCAACCTCCTCATAGCCCTCATCTTTTAAAAATTGATACCCTTCTTCTACATCTTTCCACCAATCTATCGGGCCTGTATGAACAAGCTCTTCTGGCGGCACGCCGTGTCCTTTGTATTGAGGTGCATGGCATGTATAACCTCTTTCATTCAGGTAACGGCCAAGCATTCGAACATCTGCTGTATTCCCAGTAAAACCGTGAAGAAGAAGCACCGCCTTTTCTCCACCTTTAAACGTAAATGGTTTTGGTGTAACAACTTTCATGATGTGACTTCCTTTCCTTCTGTTATGGTTTATATTTTCCACTTGTATGTATGAAACAAACACAAAAGAGTGCTGATACTAAAAAAAGGTCTGAAAAAAGATCAGACCTTCTGTTACTCGCTCTTTACACGCCTAAATATGCCAATGCAAGTGTTAATATGAAGAAAAGCACTGACAAAATGACCGTTAATCGGTGAAGAATCAAGTCAAGGCCTCTCGCTTTTTGCTTACCGAAAAGCTGCTCGGCTCCACCTGAAATAGCGCCTGACAGTCCAGCACTTTTACTTGATTGTAATAATACAACGATGATAAGTGCGATACTGACAATTACGAGTAATGTGATAACAAATGCGTGCATGAAAACACCTCCAGACAAACTGGTACACATAACTTTATTTTACATGAAAACAAGGTGCATGTCACGAAACATCAAAATAAAGATTTCCTATATATTGTCGACTTTATTTGTTATTTTGATTCAATTTCGTTCAAAAGGGTTGCGTGCAGCATTTTTTATATTCGATTTTGAGTTAAAAAAACATTTTAACGAGTTGCTTCTTCTTTTAATAGCTGTTTTAATTCTACTAACAAACGTTCAGCTCCTTCAGGGCTTAGCATCACTTTACCATTTCCATAGCTTTTGTTGTATTTCGTTACTTGTCCAGTTAACAGGCAGCTCTTATCTGCATCATATTTTTTCAGCATGATGGTTTGATCTTCTATGAAAATTTCTAAAAGCTGCTCTTCTTTGATATTGAGTACCTTTCGCATTTCTGAAGGCAGCACAATTCTGCCAAGAGAATCAATGTGTCTGACCATCCCAGTTCTTTTCAATGACATTGCCTCCTTAAAGATGATATGATGATTCCAATCATTGACTTTTGTCAACGTTTTCATAGTAAAATAGATCTTCAAATTTTTTATCAAAGTAATGAATCATTTTGCCAATGACAAGCTGTCCTGGTTTCCGGTGACCATTTAATACCCTGCTGAGTGTGGCAGGAGAGATGCCAATGTCATCTGCGAGCTGATTTAAAGACATATCGTTTTCGATCATATACTGCATCACAAAAGCTCGCCTGATCTGAATCTTTTCGACCATCATTACAACCTCCTATAGGATCAATATGTACAGAATGTAGGACTCTCACAACACACAAATCCATTAACTTATGTCAATACTTTTGCACCTCTGCTATTTCCTTTGGTCAATGATCATACTAAAATAAGTCATATACTGAAATGTGAGGTTCGATGTCATGAATCACTTTGGTGAACAATTACGCATTTTAAGAGAAAATAGAAAAATGTCTGTCAATCAACTCGCCATGTATTCGGGTGTAAGCGCTGCTGGTATTTCTCGTATTGAAAATGGAAAGCGTGGTGTGCCCAAGCCTTTAACCATAAAAAAATTAGCACACGCCTTGAAGGTGCCTTATGAGGATTTAATGCTGCTTGCCGGTCATATAGAACAGGAAAAGGTTCATGAAATGAAACCTAAATATGAGTCCATGTTGAAAATCTATCAAACGGCGCTTCAAAAGGATGTAGAACATCTCCCCATTTTTGATGGAGACCAATGGGAAACGCTCTCTGCACAAGACATCAGCCAGCTGAATGAATACTTTCTCACGCTCATCAACCAAAAAAAGGCGAACAAATAGCGGGGTATAAACTTAAGATACATCTACCATTAACTAATGTCAATATTTTCATGGTATACTTATTGCCAATAGTCAACAAATCAAGTAAAATAGAATTACCTAATCTTTAACCATGTGAGGTTTTGAGTTGATGAACTTTGGTGCATATTTAAGAGCATTGCGTGAGGAAAAGAAGCTATCAGTGAACCAATTAGCCATGTATTCAGAGGTCAGCGCTGCCGGTATTTCTCGAATTGAAAACGGGAAACGCGGTATTCCGAAACCTCCTACGATTAAGAAACTAGCAGGTGCATTAAAGGTACCTTATGAGGAAATGATGCAGGCAGCTGGTTATATTGAAGAAGCATCTCCTGTCCCTCTGATAAAGGAAGAGGAAATGGCTTTATCCAAAATAAAAGAAGCCGCAGAGCAATATGAACTTGGTGATCTCGAAATATTTGATGGAAACATATGGTCTACCCTTTCTAAAAAAGAAATAGAGGATCTAAACCGCTATCTGCTGTTTATGTTAAACAGCCGCTCGTCAACATAAAATGTTTTGATCATTGACAAGCTTTTTGCACTGATTGATGACAGAATTACGGTATAATGGGTTCAGATTGGAGTGAAGAAAGATGAATCAATCTGACATGTGCCCGCGGTTTGAAAAAGCAGTTGAGTTATTAAGTAAACGCTGGGTTGCACTGATTGTTTTTCAGCTTCTCTCAGGTCAGCAGCGCTTTAGTGAAATTGAGGCGGCTCTGACAAATTTAAGCGGAAGAGTATTATCTGAGAGATTAAAAGAGCTGGAAGCAGCAGGCATTGTAAAACGGGAGGTTTTTGCTGAAACACCCGTACGCATTGAGTATTCTTTAACTGATATGGGGCGTTCACTTGCACCCGTTTTTGAGGAAATTTCGAAGTGGTCCACTGAATGGATCACACTTGAATCATAAAATTTCTCCATGTGAGCCGCCTGATGATCATAAAACAACCTCCCTTACAGATGTAAGGGAGGTTAGACTGTTGACAAAGGGCTAAAATGATCTTCATTTTAGCCCTTTGTCTTCTTTTTTCAGCGTGATAGAAAACCTTTGCAGTCTAGGAAGGACGAGTACCGGAGCGGAGCGAATTTGACATTCGTGAGCACCGGCACGCAGACCTGACACCGAATGCGAGGGTTTGTCTACACGCTGACCTCCCTTACAGATGTAAGGGAGGTTTTGTCTATTCAGCCGCTTAAGCAGATGTGATGTTTTTTTCAGCTAACGCTTTTCTCTCTTTTTTCTTGTTTGTTGGGCTTAAATAGCGTTCAAGCCAGCCCATGACAAGGTCGGCAATGATGGCCATGAGCGCAGTTGGAATAGCGCCTGCTAAAATGATGGCTGTTCCGTTTGTCGCATTTGATCCTCTGATGATGATATCACCAAGTCCTCCCGCACCAACGAATGTCCCAATCGCTGTAATGCCGATTGCGATGACCAGTGCGGTTCTTAAACCAGCCATAATCACCGATAAAGCAAGCGGTAATTCAACCATTCTCAGCACTTGCCATTTCGTCATGCCCATTGCTTTACCCGATTCTAAATAGGCGTGTTCAATGCTGACAATTCCAGTGTATGTGTTTCGGATGATAGGCAGAAGCGAATATAGAAAGAGTGATAGGATCACTGTATTTGCGCCAAGTCCTAATACAAGCATCAACACTGAAAGCATCGCTAACGCTGGTATGGTTTGAATGACATTTGTAATGGCGAACACCCAATTGCTCAGCTTGCGATAATGTGCCACAAAGATGCCTACTGGAATTCCGACAATTGCCGCAAACAACACCCCATACGCTGACATGAGAAAATGCCGATAAAATTCTTCTAACACATATGAACCGTTCTGCTGATAATACGTCCATAATTGCTGCAGTGTGTCCATCAGCCCTGACACCTCCCAATCTTACTCAAAGTAATTGTGTTTTTTCAGGAAATTCTTCGCAACGGTCGCTGGTTCTTGAAGCTCACCGTCGACTTGATAGTTAAGCTCTTGCATTTGTTCTGTACCGATTTTTCCAATCAGCCTGTTGATCACCTTGTCCAGGCCTGGATTTTCTTTTAATACCTTCTCTGGAACAACTGGCGATGCATCATATGGCGGAAAGAATTGTTTATCATCTTTTAAGATTTTGAGATTATAGGCTTTGATCCGGCCATCTGTTGAATAGGCAAGTACAATATCCATTTTTTCATTTTTCAATGCATCATAGACTAAACCAATCTGCATCGGAAAGGTGTTTCCAAATTCGATCCCGTATGTTTTCACAAACCCTTCATAACCGTCGCCTTTCTTTTTGAGCCAAATATTATCGACACCGAAACGGTAATTCTTCGCATTCTTTTTCAAATCAGAGACCGTTTCTACGTTGTTTTCCTTTGCCATCTTTTGCGTCACAGCAAAGGCATACGTATTATCAAATCCATAGGAATCAAACCATTTGTAATCGTAGCGTTTTTTAAATTCTTTTTGAACAATTTCCATCGCACGCTTCGGATCTTTTTCCGCGTCCATTCCGAGCGTACTGGTCAAATCCGTGCCTGTATATCTTGTCGCAGAAATATCAACATCTCCGTTTTCCATCGCTTTCTGCTGCACAGTGTTGGAGCCTAGATTTTTCACAATGGTCGTTTTTTTATCTGTGTAATGTTCAATGATATCCCCAACCATATAGGCCATAATTTCTGATTCGGTAAAGTTTTGTGCGCCAATTCGCAGTGTATTGCCTGAGGAGCCGGCTAGTCCAGGAAGTGAACAGCCACTAATCAATAGCAAGCATCCGGCAAGCAGTGCACTGATCCATTTTGTTTTTCGATTCTTCACATGTGCCAACTCCTTATGAAACTTCCTTCAATCCTTTTAAGCCTTCTGGTGTTACTTTTTTCTCAAGCCTCATCAATGTAAAATCGATGATGACCGCTAAAATGGTGACTGGGATGGCACCAGCAATAATGTATTCCGGCTGGTATAATTGGAGTCCAATTAAAATATAGTCACCAAGACCGCCTCCACCGATAAACGCAGCAAGTGTTGTCCAGCCAATTAAATAAATCGTTGACGTCCTGACACCCGCCATAATAATCGGCACGGCTAGCGGGAGTTCAACAAGACGAATTTGTTCCCATGTCGTCATGCCGATCCCTTTACCAGATTCAAGCAAGTTTTTGTTCACACCTTGAACTCCGGCATACGTATTTCTTAAAATAGGCAAAACGGAATAGAAAAATAGAGCAACGATCGCAGGTATTTTCCCAACCCCCAAAATAGGAATAAAAAATGCAAGAATCGCTAAACTAGGGAGTGTTTGAAAGATATTCACGACACCGATGACAAAACCTGCGCCTTTTTTCATTCGTGTGAGTATCACGCCTAAAGGAACGGCGACAATAATGCCTAGCACAACGGCAATTAAAGAAATATATAAATGCTCCCACATTTTTGTGAGGAGTTCCCCACCATTTTTCTCTAGAAAATCGATGATTTGATCCATGTGTACACCTCCTTAGTTCATTTCAGTGACAGCCGGTGTATCTTCTCCCCAGATGGAGTCGTACACAACATCAACAAGACTTGCACGTGTCACAATGCCTTTTAAATGCCCCTCTGCATCCACAACCGGTACATATTTAATACCGCGTATTAAAATTTTCCGGACGGTGTCTCTTAGAAGTGCGCCTTCTTGTACTGTATAGAACTCTGTATTTAAGATCTCACCAACGAAGGCTGCTTTTCTACGGTTCGCATCGATCGTTTCGATATCGATATAACCTTTTAACACATGATTTTCATCCACAACAAGCAAAGAATCGACCCGCTTTTCTCTCATGATGTAAATGGCATCAGTCAACGTTTTTTCGACTGTAATTGTCACTGGCGACGTGTTCATCATCTGTTCTACACGTTCCATGTTTGGATTTGATTGAAGCAGACGTTCTTTCCCGATGAACTCTTCTACGAACTCATTAGCAGGGTTACGCAGAATATCATCTGGCGTGCCTACTTGGACAATCTCTCCATCCTTTAAAATCACAATTCGGTCAGCGAGTTTGATCGCTTCATCCATGTCATGTGTAACGAATACGATTGTTTTATTTAATGTTTTTTGTAGTTTCTTAAATTCTTCTTGCAGTGAATCTCGTGTAATTGGATCAAGTGCACCAAATGGTTCATCCATGAGGATAAGAGGAGGTTCTGCTGCTAGTGCGCGAAGAACGCCAATTCGCTGCTGCTGTCCTCCACTTAGTTCATGCGGGTAACGTTCTAGATACTCCGGCCCCATGTCGACTAGCTTGAGCAGTTCTCGCGCCCGTTCTTTTCGCTTTTCTTCCGGCCATTTTAATAGCTTCGGAACAAGTGAAATGTTTTGCGCAATGGTCATATGGGGGAAAAGTCCAATTTGCTGAATCACATAACCAATTTCTCTTCTTAATTGGACAGCGTCCTTCTTCATAATGTTTTCTCCCTCGATCAAAATGTTTCCTGAGGAAGGTTCAATGAGTCGATTGATCATCTTCATCGTTGTCGTTTTGCCACAGCCGCTCGGTCCAATAAAACAAACAAATTCTCCTTTTGCTATTTCTAAATCAATATGTTTGACAGCTTTTTTTCCGCCTCTATACGTCTTAGATACATTCTCTAGTTTCAGCAAATGAGACACCTCCAATTAGTTGGGTATGTATTTTCAGAAAATTTACACCTTATTAATTATAGTGCAAACTTTGTAAAATAAAAAGTTTACGATATGTTTGTATTGCATAACATTTATTAAAAATTTTCAGTTAACGGGCTGATATGTATAGATCCCTCCTTTTTCCTTCAAATTACTAGCAAATGCTCAATATTTATTGTTTTCATTAACAAACAAGTATATGATATATTGTGTTACAAATTGTCAGTCATGAAGGGATGAAGCGGGGAGTGGACAAGCTAGCGTTAGGCGCCATTCAAAAAGCACAGGATCATTATATTGAAAAAGCTGCCGAGAACATGAATGCCTTTGGTCTTTCTTCTACAGTGGGTAGAGTGCTTGGTATCATTCACATGAACCGTAAACCAATGACGCTGGGAGAGCTCTCAGAGGAGACCGGCATGAGCAAAACGAGAATGAGTCAAGTTGTTCGAGAAATGCTCGATTTGAATATTGCGGAAAAGGTTTATGAAAAAGGAATACGTAAAGATCTGTATGACGTTGAGCAAGATCATTACCAGACATTTATTTCATTGTTTGCAGCCAATTGGTCACGAGTGGTCAGCAAAAATCGCAAGGCACATAAGAAAACGTGCAAGGAATTGCTGGAGCTGCTTGAACAGGAAGACTTGCCAGAAGAGATAGAGGATAAAATCAATCTGCTTCTTTCAGAAATTAAAGAAAGTCTTGATTACTATGACTGGATTAGCCGCTTAATTGAATTCTTCGAAAGTGAAGAAGTGTTTAAGCATGTACCAAAACCTTAAAAAAAGCTGTTTTATTTTACATCATTGTAGAAAAAAACAGCTTTTTTATATACACTTATGACATAAACATTGGGAACATCCCTTTTAAGCCTGCGCCAATCATCTCTACTGCCACGACAGCAAGAATCAATCCCATCAATCGAGTCACAACATTCATCTCTGTTTTCCCCATTTTTCGCATAATGAAACTTGAATAATGAAATGCATAATACGTCATGGCAAGAACGATCACAATACCAAAAAGGATCGCAAGTATATGAAACCCTGCCTCACTTCCTGGGGTTAAACTCATCACTGTGGCGATTGTACCGGGGCCTGCAATGATTGGGATCGCCAGCGGGGTAACGGAGACATCTGCCTTCTCTATGCTTTCTGCCTTTTCGTCCGAATGAGGGTTTTGGACATGTGACTCTTTTGCATTCAGTAAATTATAAGCGATACCAAAAATAAAAATACCTCCAGCGATGCGGAGTGCATGAATATCGATCCCAAACAACTTGAAAATGAGCCTGCCTGCCAGTAGAAAGGCAACCAAAATAATAAATGATACAACAATGGCTTTTTTGGCCGTCTGAGAGCGTTCTTTCTCTGTATAGCCTTCTGTTAAGGTGATAAAAAGAGGCACGTTTCCAATTGGGTTCGACACAGCAAATAGTGACACAACGACATGAATCATAAAGGAAATCAACAGACACCCTCCTTTTTTCATAGTGTCTGCCAAACTGATGTGAATATTCTCTCGATATGTTAAAACCTGTTTGGATCTAACCGATGTTAATAGAGGTTTAGAGAAAGGGGAATACCACATGAAGAAAACAATCACCATCCTCCTTCTGTCTGTCGCTATTTTAGGCGCAGCTGGCTGGATTGTTTGGCAGGAGCATACAATCACCGCAGCAGCGGAAACACATCAGCAAGAAACCAAAACGAACGATCAGCAGCTGGTGAAGTTAAAGTCAGAAGGAACGGATATGAAGCATGAAATCGATGATCAAAAAAAGAAATTGTCCACAGTCACAAAAAAGCTGAAGGAAAAACAGAAGGCCTATCAAAAAGAAGTCAAACAGCGTAAAGCTCTTGAGGTGGAAATCAATCAGCTTCAAAAAGAGCTGGCAGCATCGAAAGCAACTGCTCAAACGAATAAGCAGTCAGCACAAGCTGCAAGGAAACCTGACGTCAAAAAAGACCCAAATGTCACACATCATCCTCCCTCTCAGTGGGTGCAGGATCAATACGATTGGGGGGTCAAACAAGGGTATATTAAAGAATAGAGAGGATGAAATGAAGTGATACAGATTCAGCCATTGCCTCGTCATCAATCTGTACCTATGGATCTTTTGCTATTAGCTGACCCTTCAAAGGAAAAGATTCTTGCCTATGTACAATCCGGCTCTTGTTATGTCGCCTTTCATGAACAGGACATGATCGGTATCTATGTGCTTTCATCACGATCTCAGCACACGGTTGAAATGATGAATGTCGCTGTGAAGGAGTCATGGCAAGGAAAAGGAATTGGGAAGCAGCTGATTCATCATGCCATTGCTGAAGCCAAAGCAGCCGGTTTTCACACGATTGAAATCGGCACAGGAAACTCTAGTATTCACCAGCTGGCACTTTATCAAAAATGCGGCTTTCGCCTAACATCCATTGATCATGATTTTTTCCTTAAGCATTATGATGAACCGATCTATGAAAACGGTATTCAGTGCATGGATATGGTACGGCTGTCGCTCGCTTTTCAAGCAGACTGACTTTTTGTTCAGCCTGCTTTTTTATGATCTGCGCTTTTTTACGACATGAATCACATATTGAATCAAGAAGTAGAGCACGGCGCCAGCTAGAAAGCAGACCGCGCATCCAAAGAGGGTCGCCTCTGAGCTGAATTGATACTTTTCGATTTTCATGATATAAAATGGCATGCCAAACACAGTCGGACTTGATTCAACATGATTGACCTCTAGCAGCAATAAAAATACTGGGGTCATAAACACAGCGAATACATAAAGCATCGCGAGTGTTAAGCCACTAGAAAAAGAATGAAATACTTTGATCATCTATTTCTCTCCTTTCATCTCTTTTAAGCTGGCTGTGATATTTTTCCCGTCTGGGCAGGCTGGATGCAGCATCACAGTGTTCAGTAAAGAAAAAAGCAGCAATTGATGACTCAATGGATGCTTCCACATGAAAAAAAGCACACCAGAGCAGATCACCGGAAAAAGTGGACCTGCAAGTGCCACCATCACATTGAAGCTCGGCCGGGCAAATTTTTCATGCACGATCGACACGTGCTTCCAATCGATCATCACCACATAATCAAAGAGCGGTCTTTGTTCGATTTTGTTACACACCATGACCATCAGCATATGACCGAGTTCATGAATGAGCACAACCGCTATCAAACTAATCAAAAGCTCTATCATCGCAAGATTGGCCTTTTTAACATGGCAGCATATATACAGCTGAAAAATGTAAGGGAACCAATCATATAGGCAGTTGCAAGAAGCTGTGGATCGGATGAAAGCCACTCTAATAAAAGCATATCTAAGAAACTGAACACAGCAATCATCATCAGGATCACAAACATTTTATTAAAATCATTAATTTTCACTACAAACCCTGCACATGCCGCCATGACGGTGATCAATAAAATGGACAGACTCGCCAAAACGTGACCTTCACTTTCAATACCCGTCACCAAATAAGCAAGCCCAATATACACAAAATATATGAGCAAATTGATCGCGTAATAAAATAAAATTCTCGACAATAAATAAGCGCCCTTTGATGTATTCAACATAAAGATGGCTCGATGATTCATATGATATTCCCTGCCAATCATCAGCGGAAGCATGATCAAGATCTCTTTTAACGCAAACTGCACAATAAAGGCATACAGCCAGCCAGTTTCTGCCGGAGAAAAAACAAATGGCAGCCCCACCGTCAAGCAAACAAGAAACAGAAACAAAATGCCCTGTTCTTTAAAAACAGCTGATCGGCTGAAATAAACAAATTCCTGCCGCAGATGAGTCAGAAATGAAGAATGTGTTCTGATTTTTTGGTAAGAAAACGACTTCACTTCTACTTTCAGCTGCAAAAACATCCGATTGACATAACAAGCCGATAAACCCTTCAGCCAAAGCCATCCCGCGCATAGTAAGATCAGCTCAAACACCAGATAGACAGACCGCCATACATGGATCATCTCAACCGCTTTTTGAAAAAGAAGAAACATCAAAGCACTTAGTATCACAAATCCGATCGTTTGCAGTAGCAAATGCTCTTTTGTTTTGGATATGAAGTGGCTCACACCAATTCGCATCAGCATCCAAGAAACGAGCACATACAGCGCCATTACACAGCAAGTGACACATACAACAATGATCCAATACATAGAGAGTGTAACACCGCTAATGAAAAGCCCTAACACGATTGGTAAAAAAAGAAGGCCAAGGATAATGAAGCAAAACAGCACCGGAAAGAAATATACACACAGGACAAATGACACACTTTGAATTGCACTATTTAGAAAGAAAAATTGGTATTCCTGACGCTTCATTTTATTACGGGAAAAGACAATTCCTGCACACAAAAGCAAGAGTGACATTTTGATAAACTGGAGGTATAAAGCAGTTGGCTCGCTATCCTCTGTCTGCATGAAAAAGCGCAGGCTCATGACGACGTACATAGCATACATCAGCAAGAAAAAAGCAGCTGCTGCGAGAAGCTGCAAAGGATATTTTTTGCCGAGCTGCTTTACTTTCGTAGTCAGCATACCCCATTCTATTTTATGAAGAACGCGTTGAGTCCAAATCATTGAGCAACCTCTCCACCTGCATATAGTAATCACGATTCACTTCTTTGTATATCTCCTCAAGTGCCTGATGAGGAAATGTCTGTCTTGCTTCTTGACGAGACATATCCAGTTTTATGTCACCGTTTCTTAAGATCATGAGGTGATCATACAATGTCTCACCAAAGCTCAAATGATGGGTTGAAATGAGGATACCGGCACCTTGATCTCTCAGCTTCATGAGCACCTTTCTTAAGATGATCATCATATCTGGATCAAGTCCATTCGTTGGCTCGTCGAACACATAATAATCACAAGGCCTGAGGAGCTGTGAAATGATCTGAGTTTTCTTTTGATTGCCATGAGACAGCTGAGCAATTGGCTGATCCATATACGGACTCAGCTCAAAAAGATCGATGAATGTCTCGTCTCGCGCGACATCTTGCTTATTTGGCAGCTGAAGTAAATGAAAATATTCTCTCGGCGTTAAATAATCGAACAAAGCATGGTCGTCTGGAATATAGGAAACATGTTCTTTCAAAAGGGATATGTGAGCTGAGGATTGGAAGTTGAGCTGTTCACCATTTAAGGATACGTGCCCTGTAAATGGCGTCAGCCCAAACATGGATTGGATCATCGTTGTCTTTCCTGCACCATTATGCCCTAAAAGAAGCATCATGCGTCCTTTCTCCACATTCATCTGAATATTGCGGAGAGAGAAGGTGCGGCTATACGTTTTTTCTTTTAATTGTAATGTCAGCATCATGTCCCTCCGTTTGTTTCAAATAGAACAGATGACTTTGCATCTGTTCTCATCACCTATTTAGAAACCGCATTGGATTTTAATGTACATGCCTAAAAACTTAAACTCTCCTAAAAATTTAGAGCCTTTCCCAAATGTTTTGCATGCCCAAATCAATGCTGCAACTGTCACAATGCCTAAAATAGCGGCAAGGACATAAATCCAAAATGCATTTTTCTGTACGTTCTTAGAAGTCAGAATTCGTTGCTTCCTTTCATCATAGGCCGCCAATAGATGAAGTACATACATATACAGCCCTACTGGAAAACGAAGGCTAAAAGGATTCAGCATCTCATCACCCCCTAATATATGTAAAATGATACCACCACCCTACAGAAAGCATAAGTTCATTTCAGCTCATATTTTTAGTAGAGTTTTCATGATTTAGTGCTTATAAAATGGTGTGCTGGTGGCTTATCCCCTGACTGAAGGATGAGTTTTTACAGAAATAGGATGTGACTAATGAAACAGCTGACACATCTCAGTCAACACAAAAAAACGCTGCGCCCGCTCTCATAAAAGAGCGGTACGCAGCGCATTGCTGACATTACTTATTCAAGTTATAGAAAGTTGCAATGCCGTGGTATTGTGCTGTTTCAGCCAATTGATCTTCGATGCGAAGTAATTGGTTGTATTTCGCCACACGGTCCGTACGAGACGGAGCACCTGTTTTGATTTGTCCAGCGTTTGTTGCAACTGCGATGTCCGCAATTGTGCTGTCTTCTGTTTCACCAGAACGGTGAGAGATGACAGCTGTGTATCCTGCACGTTTTGCCATTTCGATTGCATCAAATGTTTCAGTCAATGTACCGATTTGGTTTACTTTGATCAGGATTGAGTTACCGACACCATTTTTGATACCTTCAGAAAGTTTCTTCGTATTTGTTACGAATAAGTCGTCTCCTACTAGCTGAACCTTGCTGCCAAGGCGCTCAGTTAATAGTTTATGACCTTCCCAGTCGTTTTCATCAAGGCCGTCTTCGATTGAGATGATTGGGTATTTCGATACCATATCTTCATACCAGTCAACCATTTCAGCAGATGTTTTTACAACACCTTCGCCTGATAAATGATATTTACCGTCTTCTTTGTTATAGAACTCAGAAGATGCAGCATCCATTGCAAGTTTCACTTCTTCACCTGGTTTGAAGCCAGCTTTTTCAATCGCTTCTACGATTGTTTGAAGTGCTTCTTCGTTAGAACCAAGGTTTGGAGCGAATCCACCTTCGTCACCTACAGCTGTGTTTAAGCCTTTTGCGCTTAATACAGATTTCAGGCTATGGAAGATTTGTGCGCCCATACGAAGTGCTTCACGGAAGTTCGGCGCACCTACAGGCATAATCATGAATTCTTGAATGTCTACGTTGTTATCCGCATGCTCTCCGCCATTGACGATGTTCATCATTGGCACTGGAAGCGTTTTGGAGTTGAATCCACCAAGGTATTGGTAAAGTGGAATTTGTAAGAAATCAGCAGCCGCACGTGCTACAGCGATAGATACGCCAAGAATTGCATTTGCGCCTAATTTCCCTTTGTTTTCTGTTCCATCAAGTTCGATTAACATTTTGTCAATCGCTACTTGTTCTGTTACATCAAAGCCTAAAAGCTCTGGTGCAATGATTTCGTTTACGTTGTTTACAGCTGTCAGAACACCTTTTCCAAGGTAACGGTCTTTATCTCCGTCACGTAGTTCTACTGCTTCATATTCACCAGTAGAAGCACCACTTGGAACTAATGCACGGCCAAAGCCGCCAGATTCTGTGTAAACTTCTACTTCAACTGTTGGATTACCGCGAGAGTCTAATACTTCGCGTGCATATACGTCAACAATGTATGGCATGATTATTTCGCTCCTTTTGAATCAATTTTGTTATTTTTGAATCAATGATGTTCCTGTCATCTCTTTTGGTTTTTCAAGACCAAGTAAGTCTAAAAGCGTTGGAGATAGATCAGCTAAAATGCCGCCTTCTCTAAGCGTCGCACCTTTTTTCGTTACGATGACTGGAACAGGGTTTGTCGTATGTGCAGTATGCGGTTTTCCTTCTTCGGTAATCAGCACGTCTGCGTTACCGTGGTCTGCCGTGATGATGGCATGTCCGCCTTTAGCTAGGATTGCGTCGACTACAGCTCCTAAGCACTCATCTACTGCTTCAATTGCTTTAATTGTTGGCTCGAGCATTCCTGAATGACCAACCATATCCGGGTTAGCAAAGTTCAGAATGATCGCATCATGCTTGTCGGCATTGATGTCTTCAACAAGTGCATCCTTCACTTCGTAAGCGCTCATTTCCGGCTTTAGGTCATAGGTTGCCACATTTGGTGAATTGATCAAGATGCGGTCTTCACCAGGAAATTCTTCTTCACGTCCACCACTCATAAAGAACGTGACATGAGGATATTTCTCTGTTTCAGCAATCCGCAGCTGTTTCAATCCATTTTGAGAAATCACTTCTCCTACTGTGTTATCCAAATTCACTGGTTTGAAGGCCACATAGCCATCAACTGTTTCACTGAAGTGTGTGAAGCAGACGAAGTGTAAATGCTTCGGATGTGCTTCTCCGCGGTCAAACGAGCGGAAATCTTCATTTGTGAAAGTGTTCGAAATTTGGATCGCACGGTCTGGACGGAAGTTATAGAAAATCACAGAGTCGCCGTCGTTTACTTTTGCAACAGGTTCACCATTTTCTCTTGTTATGACAGATGGAATAACGAATTCATCGTAGATTCCATTTTCATATGAGTCATCAACGACATCATAAATGTTTTGATAACTTGGGCCTTCACCATACGCCATCGCGCGATACGCTTTTTCCACACGATCCCAGCGTTTGTCACGGTCCATTGAGTAGTAGCGTCCAGAAAGTGTTGCAATTTCACCGACACCAATTTCTTTAATTTGTTCTTCAAGCTGTTTTAAGTACACTTTGGCTGTCTTCTGACCAACATCACGTCCGTCCAAGAAGCCATGAATGTATACTTTTGTTAAACCTTCTTTTTTCGCTAGTTTCAGCAGGGCAAATAGATGCTGGATGTGACTGTGCACTCCGCCATCTGACAATAGACCAAATAAATGAAGGGCCTTGTCATTCTCTTTTGCATATGTCATTGCCTCTATGAACGTTTCGTTTTTCTCAAATTCCCCATCACGAATGGCAACATTCACTCTTGTTAAGCTTTGATACACAATGCGTCCTGCACCGATGTTCAAATGCCCAACTTCAGAGTTTCCCATTTGACCTTGCGGGAGACCCACTGCCTCACCTGATGCCGTTAAGGTTTGATGCGGGAATTCGTTCCAGTAGCGGTCAAAGTTCGGTTTCTTTGCTTGTGCAACAGCGTTTCCCACTGTTTCGCCTCTTAAACCGAACCCGTCTAAGATGATTAATGCAGCTGGTTTCTTACTCATATTGACCTTCCTCCAATAATTGAACGAAAGACTGAGGTTCTAGGCTTGCGCCACCAACCAAAGCACCGTCAATATCGGATTCTGCCATATATTCTTTAATGTTCGCCGGCTTCACGCTTCCGCCATATTGAATGCGAAGGCTGTCTGCCGCTTCTTGACCAAATTCGCTTGCAACGGTTTGGCGGATGTGTGCACAAACATCGTTTGCATCTTTCGCTGTAGAAGATTTCCCTGTACCGATGGCCCAAATTGGCTCATACGCAATCACAGATTCAGCCACTTGCTGCTTCGTTAAACCAGCTAGTGCTTTCTTCACTTGATCAGCGACAAGTTCATTTGTTTTGCCTGCTTCACGCTCTTCAAGCGTTTCACCTACACAGATAATTGGAACAATGCCATGCTTAAATGCTGCATGTGCTTTTTTGTTCACTGTTTCATCTGTTTCAGCGAAGAATTCGCGGCGCTCTGAATGTCCAATCACTGAGTAGCCGATGCCAAGATCTTTTAGAGCAGCAGGGCTGATTTCACCAGTGAATGCACCATTTTCTTCAAAGTGCATATTTTGCGCACCAATCTTAAGGTCTGTTCCGTTTGAAAGGCTGTTTAGCTTTTCTAGGAAAAGTGCTGGCGCACAGACAATGGATTCCACTTTGTCAGGAGATGGAATAGATGACTTGACTTCTTCAACGAAGCTAACCGCTTCGCCAAGTGTTTTGTTCATTTTCCAGTTCCCAGCTATAATTGGTTTTCTCATGATTGACACTTCCTTATAGCAGTTTTGTCTTATTTATCGTTTAATGCAGTAACACCTGGAAGCTCTTTGCCTTCCATGAACTCAAGTGAAGCGCCGCCGCCTGTCGAAATATGGCTCATCTGATCGGCAAGACCAAATTTCTCAACAGCTGCTGCTGAGTCTCCACCGCCAATGACAGAATATGTATCTTTTGCTTCTGCCAGTGCTTCTGCGATTGCTTTTGTTCCTTTGGCGAATGCATCGATTTCAAATACACCCATTGGTCCGTTCCAAACAACAAGTTTGCTGTTTTTAATAACATCAGCGTACTTCTCTCTTGTCTCTGTTCCAATATCAAGTGCTTCTAGATCACTTGGAATTTCAGAGATTGGCACAATGCTTGTATTCGCATCATTTGAAAAGTCGTCGGCTACCAGAACATCTGTTGGAATCAGGAAGTTCACGCCTTTTTCTTTTGCACGGTCCATAAAGGATTTCGCTAAATCGACTTTATCTTCTTCTAATAAAGATTTTCCTACTTCGTGGCCTAGTGCTTTCACAAATGTGTAAGCAAGTCCGCCGCCGATGATGAGGTTGTCCACTTTATCAAGAAGACTTTCAATCACACCGATTTTATCCTTTACTTTTGCGCCACCAATAATCGCTGTAAATGGGCGATCAGGGTTTGAAATGGCTTTTCCTAGAACCTCAAGCTCTTTTTGCATGAGGAAGCCCGAAACAGCCGGAAGATATGCTGCAATACCAGCAGTGGATGCATGTGCACGGTGTGCAGCACCGAACGCATCATTGACATACACATCGGCTAAATCAGCAAATGCTTTTGATAGTTCAGGATCGTTCTTTTCTTCACCAGGATAGAAACGAACGTTTTCAAGCACTAGCACATCTCCTTCTTTTAAGTCAGAGATTTGCTTTTTCACGTTGTCGCCGTAAGCTTCATCCGCTTTTTTCACTTCTTGTCCAAGAAGCTCTTGCAGACGCTTAGCCACAGGTGTCAGACGCAGTTCTTCAGTAACTTGACCCTTCGGACGACCCAAATGACTAGCTAGCAGTACCTTTGCGCCTTGTCCTGTTAAATACTCAATCGTTGGTAATGCTGCGCGAATACGAGTATCATCCGTCACTTTTCCGTCTTTCATTGGAACGTTAAAATCTACGCGGCAGAACACAACTTTACCTTTTACGTCAATGTCTTTTACTGATTTTTTATTCATGCTCGTCAGGAGATCCTCCTTTATTCTGGTTTCCTTACGCATTGGACAAGTCTCTCTTTATCCTTTTCCCATTTTGCCCTCATCAAAACGAGAAATCGTGCAGAACGGATAAAAGAAGAGAAAAAGGGAAAGGGATGCTTCCCCTTCCCTTGTCCGTCTTCATTATATCGTGTCTCTAGGAAAGAACCAAGTGAGTTCCTTCAGCGTGAGAAATTAAAGACCTTGTTTTGCAATGTAAGCTGCAAGGTCAACTACGCGGTGAGAATATCCACTCTCGTTATCGTACCAAGAGATGACTTTCACCATGCTGCCTTCCATGACCATTGTAGAAAGAGCATCAATTGTAGAAGAGTTTGCATTACCATTGTAGTCACCAGATACTAATGGCTCTTCGCTGTAGCCAAGGATTCCGTTAAGTTCTCCTTCAGCTGCTTCTTTAAGTGCTGCATTTACGTCTTCAGCTGTTACATCTTGGTTTAATTCAGCCACAAGGTCAACTAAAGAAACGTTAGGTGTTGGAACACGCATTGCGCCACCGTTTAATTTGCCTTTTAGTTCAGGCAATACAAGTGAAACGGCTTTCGCAGCACCTGTAGAAGTTGGGATGATGTTTTCCGCAGCTGCACGAGCACGACGGTAGTCTTTGTGCGGAAGATCAAGAATTTGCTGGTCATTTGTGTATGAGTGAACAGTTGTCATCATACCGCGTTTAATACCAAATTTATCGTTAAGTACTTTTGCAAATGGAGCTAAGCAGTTAGTCGTACAAGATGCATTAGAGATGACATCGTGGCTAGCTGCATCGTATTTGTCTTCGTTTACACCCATAACGATTGTGATATCTTCTTCGTTAGCAGGAGCAGAGATGATGACTTTTTTAGCGCCAGCTTCTAAGTGTTTTGCAGCGTCTGCACGCTTAGTGAAGAACCCAGTAGATTCAACAACGATTTCTACGCCTTGTTTACCCCAGCTTAATTTTGCAGGGTCACGCTCAGCTGATACTTCGATTGTTTTACCGTTCACTACTAAGTTTGTACCGTCTACAGAAACCTCTGCATCTAGTTTTCCGTGAACAGAGTCATATTGTAAAAGGTGTGCAAGCATGTTAGCGTCTGTTAGATCGTTAACCGCTACTACCTCAACTTCAGGATTGTTTAATGCTGCACGAAATACGTTACGTCCAATACGTCCAAATCCGTTAATACCGACTTTTACTGCCATGATGTTTCCTCCTTTTATAGGTCACAATGTTTTATATTGAGGGATCAATTGACTCCCTTAATAACTCTTTTGCGGCTCCTTCGTCTGTGACGAGAACCGTTCGGCGGGGTTTTTTGAAATAAGCTTCAATGGCCCCTGCCTTTGATGATCCACCTGCAACAGCAATGATGTGTGGAATGCTTACTAAATCATCTAGCTGCATGCCGACGGAGTGCACTTTGTGGACGACCTCACCATCACGATTAAAGTAATAGCCAAAGGCCTCTGTCACTGCGTCATGCTCATCAATCTTTTTTAAATCTTCAGCTGGTGTGTTTCGTCTCATCGCCATTGTTTTTGCTTCACCGATTCCATGAATGAGCATCGTAGATGATTTAATCGTTTGAAGCACTTCTTTGACTGATGGCTCTTCAATAATCGAAGAGTAAGCACCTTCTGACAGCTGTCCTGGAACAAACAGCAGTTTGTAAGTACCGGAAGCTTTTTCAGCCATGTGGGCACAAATGGTGTTTGCCTGATTTTTCACATTTTCCCCAAGACCGCCTCTCGCAGGGACAAACATCATGTCGCGATTTTTGGCATCTGGGGTCATCATTTCGGCAACGGCTTCCATCGTCGTTCCGCCAGTGACGGCGACGATATTATTTCCTGTAAACCTTTTTTTCATACATTGGACAGCAGCTCTTCCCATTTCTTGCTTCACCCACGGGGAATCGTCACTGTCACCAGAAACGATGATCACTTCTTCTAGGCCTAACTTTCTCTTTAATGTATTTTCCAAAAAGGTTAAACCTAAAACGTCCTTCATCATTCCTTCAAGCATGTCTAGCAAAGCATGACCCTCACTCGTCAGCATCATACCGCTCGTTTTGACATCCAGCAGGTTTTGTTCTTTTAAGAACTGAACTTCAGCCCTTAAGATGCGCTCACTGAGCCCAAGACTCGTCGCAAGGCTTCTGCGGCCAATTGGTTCAGCTAACCTGATGTACTGCAAAATGTCGTAGCGTTTTTGCATAACTGTGAGAAGATCTGGCAATAATTTTTTTTGAGCTTCCAATAAACGATTCATGGCTAACGACCCTTTCTTTTCACACTGGACTCAAAACGTCCCACTGTGACAAAAAACGTCCCGCCACAGCCAAAAAAAATCAATCCCTGCTTTCTTTAATTATTTTAACAGGGTCATCTTGCATTTTCAACTCTTACAAACACATTTAGACAAAAAATAGACACATTTTCACCGATAACCTGCTTGTCATCAAGGTTCTTGCTATGCAAATATTTATTTTTCTTTTATATATAATGAATTTGTCATTAAAAAGGTGCAGGCTGATGCGTCAGCCTGCTTATGTTTTAGATATCGGCCTTTCCTCTTCGGCAAACCGTTTTGCATCTTCCTTCGGTTTGATTTTGAGATAATAAATGATGTAGCAAACGGCCATGAACGGAACACCGCAATAAAGACCAATTCGCTGATCCTCAATAAAGAATAAACTGATGAGGACGATGCCAAATGCGATAAAGCCTGCCAATGGCACAAATGGATATAACGGTGTACGAAAGACGAGATCCTTTACATCTCCGCCCGTTTTTACGAAGTGTCTTCTAAAGAAATACTGAGATAAACAAATGGACATCCAGACAACAACAAGGACCATACCAGAAATCGAAATGAGCCAGACATACACCGTTTTTGGTGCCACAACACTTGTGAGCAGAGATAGAGCGGATACGCTCATTGTCACCAATAGTGCATTGATCGGAATTTTACGCCTGGACAACTTTTTCGTAAAGGTAGGGCCTTTTCCATCTTTAGAAAGTGCCCAAAGCATACGTGATGATGCATATAATCCAGAGTTCGCTACAGATAAGACGGCTGTGATGATAATAAAATTCATGATATCTGCGGCGTATGGTATGCCGACCTTGTCCAGCACTACAACAAACGGACTGTCCACAGCACCGGCTGTCTGCCAAGGAAGAAGTGTGGCAAGAACCGCAATGGATAAGACGAAAAAGACCATCGTTCTCCAAATAATATTCCGTATGGATCGAGGCAATGTTTTTTCAGGGCTTTCACTCTCTCCTGCTGCGATCCCTACAAGCTCTGTTCCTTGAAAGGAAAAATTGACCGTGACCATGGTTAATAAAATAGCAAAAATACCATTAGGAAAAAGTCCGCCATGATCCGTCAAATGACGAAATAGAGGGGCTGGTTCTCCACCTTTCAGATCAATCATTCCGAAAATTGCGCCAATTCCAATGATAATGAACAATAAGATGGCAGCGACCTTGATGGCCGAAAACCAAAACTCCGTTTCAGCGAAGCTGCGTGCTGAGATGGCATTAATGGCAAATAAAATCACACTAAATGCAAGACACCAAAGCCAAACAGGGATATCTGGGAACCACCTTTGGAGTAAAATACCTGCCGACGTAAACTCAAGTCCAATCGTACACGCCCAGCTAAACCAATAAAGCCAGCCGATCATAAAGCCTGTGGACGGACCAATATATTTGGTCGCATACTCTTGAAAGGAACCGGCTGTCGGCATTGCCACTGCTAATTCACCAAGACACAGCATCACCAAATACATTAACAGTCCGCCAATGATAAACGAAAGAATGGCTCCCCCGGGCCCTGCCTGGTGGATAATGAGTCCTGACCCAAGGAAAAGACCTGTACCGATGACGCCGCCTAAGGCAATCATAAAGAGATGTCTGCTTTTCATGGAACGCTCTAGTTCATTATGCTGATCTTGCTTCAAATCCGCTTCCCCACTTTCACTCTTCTATTCATCATCCTTTGACAAAATTCGCCGCTCGTTGAAAGAGAAAGGGAGAATGTGTAGGCTTCTCCCTTTTACATTTATGCTTGAAACAATGCTTCAATATGACCGATCGCCCAGTCTAAATCTTCTTTTGAAATGGTAAGCGGCGGTGCAAAACGGATCACTGTCTCATGGGTTTCTTTGCATAACAGTCCTGCTTGTTTGAGCTTCTCACAATAGGGTCTAGCTGCCTCTGTCAGCTCCATGCCAATAAATAGTCCGCGTCCGCGTACTTCCCTAATGACAGGGCTTTGAATACGTGACAGTTTGTCTTTTAAGTATTGGCCAAGCTCCATGGAACGCTCTGCAAGCTTCTCGTCGATTAAGACATCCAGTGCAGCAAGCGACACCGCACACGCAAGAGGATTTCCGCCAAAGGTAGACCCATGAGACCCGGGATTAAACACGCCTAAAATATCGCGGTTTGCCACAACACATGAGATCGGAAATACTCCGCCGCCTAATGCCTTGCCGAGGATCAGCATATCAGGCTCAATTTCTTCCCAGTCGCAGGCAAACATCTTGCCTGTCCGCGCTAATCCCACTTGAATTTCATCTGCAATGAATAACACATTTTCCTTTTCACATAGCGCCTTCGCTTCTTTCAAGAAGCCCTCTGGCGGCATGACAATGCCCGCTTCTCCTTGAATCGGCTCAATGAGAAAAGCCGCTGTTTGTGGCGTAATGGCTTCACGTAACGCCTCAATATCTCCGTAAGAAATGAGCTTGATTCCCGGAAGCATCGGTCCGAAACCTCTTTGATATTCTGCTTCAGAAGAAAGAGACACAGCCGTCATCGTTCGGCCATGAAAATTTCCGACACAAGCAATGATTTCCGCACGATTTTCTTCGATTCCTTTGATGTCATATCCCCAGCGTCTCGCTGCTTTTACAGCCGTCTCCACAGCCTCCGCTCCTGTATTCATCGGCAATGCCATGTCTTTATTTGCCAGTTTACAAATTTTCTCATACCAAGGACCAAGCTGATCATTATGAAAAGCCCTCGAGGTGAGCGTCACGCGGTCTGCCTGTTTTTTGAGCGCATCAATAATGCGGGGATGGCGATGTCCCTGGTTCACTGCGGAATACGCACTCAGCATATCCATGTATCGATTGCCTTCAGGGTCAGTCACCCATACTCCCTCAGCCTCTGAAATCACAATTGGCAGTGGATGATAATTCGCAGCACCGTATTGCTCTGTTTGTTGAATCAATTCATTTGTCTGTGTCATTGTATAATCCTCCTTCTATAAGCTTGCTTCTTTTCACTCGGTCCATCTTCACTTATATGTTATGCAAGGATCGTGCCAACTTTCTGATCGCTTCATCACTAGGTTTGAGCAGATTTTTCACGCAAAATATTTTTGCATATGCCAATTTTTTAGAGGAAACCGCAAAATTTTTCATGTAATATGGTGTTAAGGTCTGGAGGTGGCGCAAGTGAAAAAAGATCATCATGCCGCAAAGCTGGAAAATGAGATTGATTTGTATAAACAAATGCTCGATCTAATTGATGTCGGGGTCCACGCCATTGACGAGAATGGCAATACTGTTGTTTATAATAAAAAAATGATGGAAATTGAATCTTTGAAACGCTCTGATGTTCTCCATAAAAATGTACTCGACTTCTTCGCCTTTCAAGACGAAATGCACAGTACGCTTGTCCAAGCGCTCCGTAACGGAAAACATACCGTTCATGCTAAACAGACGTATCATAATTACAACGGAAAAGAAATCACAACGATTAACCATACCTATCCGCTCGTTCGAGACGGTCTCATTCAAGGCGCGGTTGAAATTTCGAATGATGTGACCAAGCTGGAACGGCTGATTCACCACAATATGAAGCAAAAAGGTAACACACGCTTTACATTTGATTCAATCATTGGAAAAAGCCCGGCATTTTTAGAAGTGATTGAGCATGCCAAACGAGCTACACGTACCTCTTCCTATGTGCTCATTGTTGGCGAAACAGGGACAGGAAAAGAACTATTTGCTCAAAGCATCCATAACGGCAGCAGCCGTTCATCTGGACCATTTATTACCCAGAATTGTGCGGCACTGCCTGATAACCTCATTGAAAGCCTGCTTTTTGGTACGCAAAAAGGTGCTTTTACAGGTGCAACAGATCAGCCTGGTTTATTCGAACAAGCACAGGGAGGGACACTGCTTTTAGATGAGATCAACTCCTTAAACCCTCCTCTTCAGGCGAAACTACTGCGCGTATTGCAGGAAAAAAGCGTGAGAAGGTTAGGCAGCACAAAAGAAATCGCTGTTGATGTGAGAGTTATTGCTAATATGAATGAGGACCCGGTGGATGCGATCGCGGGTGGACGCATGCGAAAAGATTTATTTTATCGATTAGGCATTGTCACCTTATTTATCCCCCCACTTTCTGAGCGAAAAGAAGACATTCCTACGTTTGTCAGTCATTTTATTCAAAAATATAATGAGCTGTTTCAAATGAATGTGAAGGCGGCTGACGAAGAGGTGCTTGCCCTTTTTCAAGCCTATGATTGGCCAGGGAATGTAAGAGAGCTGGAGCATGTGATTGAGGCTGGGATGAATATGATGATGGATGAAGTATACTTAAGCTTGCATCACCTTCCCTATCATTTCAGGTTCAAGCATGGGGAAGGTCGTCCTGCTGCACAATTGCAGGCAAATCCATTGCAGAAAACAGCGGCAGCTGACACATTTGTCTACACAAGTCCAGAGCATACGACTGATTTTCAAACCCAAATGGAGCGATTTGAAAAACAATACATCGTCCATTACTTAGAAAAAATGGACGACAATATTTCACAGACTGCAAAGATTTTGGGCATGAGCAGGCAAAGTCTGCAATATCGAATGAAAAAGCTACATATTTCTCGTCAATAGTAGAGCTGTGCCCTCATTGGGCACAGCTTCAGCGTGTAGACAAACCCTCGCATTCTGTGTCAGTCCTGCGTGCCGGTGCTCACGAATGTCACATTCGCTCCACTCCAGTACTCGTCCTCTTTAGACTTCAAGGGCTTTCTATCATGCTGAAATGTTGAGACCTGATTCATTCATGCCTTTAGTAAATCATTTTTCGAGGCTTTGGCTAAGGCTAGATGGAATGTGAGGTCTGCCTCTTCACCAATTTCTTCATGCGCTTCTGCCAGCTTCATTTGTTCGAGAGCATCACGCAGGTAATGGAGGTCATCGTCAGTTCGAAGCAGCACCGCCTTTTTGACAACACACGTTTCAATGATTGACCTCACTTCAAGGAGCTGCGCTATATCATGCTGCTTCATCAAAAATGCGGAAGATAAACAAAATGAGAGCTGATCAGGATCGAACGGCTTGACACCGTGCCTTCCTCTCAACAAAAAAGAAGCACATGCCAGAAAATGCATGTGCTCCTTTTTAATCATAGCGTTTCCGCAGCGTGGATGACGGAAGATTCATTTGTTCACGATATTTGGCAATGGTTCTGCGCGAGACGCGTATGCCGAAGGTTTGCTGAAGCTGAGTCATGATTTGCTGATCCGAATACGGTTTTTTCTTATTTTCCGTTTGGATCAGCTCGGCGATGTGCGTCTTGACTGTGTAGCTGGACGCCTCTTCTAGCGAATGTCCTTCTAGTTTCGCTTGGAAAAATTGCTTCATTTCCATTAAACCATAAGGGGTTTGCACCATTTTCCCTTTGACAGTCCGGCTGACTGTCGACTCATGTACTTGCAATATATCTGCTATCCGCTTCATCGTAAGCGGTTTCATTTTATGTTTCCCTGTGAGGAAAAAATCAGTCTGATGTAAGATAATCTCACGAACGACATGGGTCATCGTTTGTTTTCTCTGCTTCAGCGCTTGGACAAGCCAATTGTACTGCTGCTCTTTTTCCTTTAAATACGCATATGCTTCATGCCGCTTTTGATCTTGAATCATAGCGAAATATCCTTCATTCATCTCAACGTCAGGAAAAGCACGCTGATTCAGCTCAAATGTGATGTGATCCTGCATCACCGTGATATACACATCGGGCTCTATATACACATGCTGTTCTTCATATGAGAAATGAAGGCCAGGTCTTGGTTCAAGCAGTGAGACCTCATCTTGTATCGCTTGGAGTGTTTTCATTGAAATTCCTGTTTTTGCCGCAATCTCCTTCCAAGCCTTTCTTGCAAAAAGAAAGAAATGCTCTTCGATGATCAGCTCAGCTTCATACCAGCGCTCCTTTTTTCTTCTAAGCTGAAGCAGGATGCACTCTTGCAATGATCTTGCGCCAATACCGGCAGGCTCTAATGATTGAAGCTGATGAAGAACGGCTTCTACTTCTTCCGCCGAAACCTCTAAAACAGCGGCCATTGCATCAACCGGTTCATTTAGATAGCCATTTGAATCAATGGACTCAATCATAAAGTGAAAGATCCTTTCATTTCTTTCACTTAAGGTCAAATCAATTGCCTGTCTTTTCAAAACCATTTGCAGGCTTTCTTTTTGATGCGTACGATACGGCTCTGTCATTCGATCTCGTGATCTTTTATGATAAACTGGTTGATAGCTGTCCGTGTCTTTCCGCTCAATCAGAGGGTTCTCAAGCGCTAACTGGTCAAGATACTCGCCCAGCTCTGTGCAATTCAATTGCAGCAGTGTAATGGCCTGCCTGAGTTCTTGTGTGAGCACCTGCTTTAGTACCTGTTCTTGTTGCAGTTTAAGGCTCATTGTCTCCCCTCCCTCTCATCATTTTACATGAAGATTGACGGACCGTATATACGAAATAGGAGTGATTTCCATGTCTGAACTTTTTTCCGTTCCATACTTTGTTGACAACTTGAAACAGCATATCGCCATGAATCAAAATGAAGACAAGGTTCATGCAATGAATGCCTACTACCGCTCAGTGGTTTCTACACTTGTTCAGGACCAGCTGACCAAAAATGCTGTCGTATTGAAGCGAATTCAGCATCTTGATGAAGCCTATCAAAAGGTGAAAAAAGAAAGCGAATGAATGGACAAAAAGGAGCACCCTTTGTCACGATTGCAAAGGGTGTTTGTCATGTATGAACAGTTTCTGATCCAGCTTTGATTTGTACATCATCAAAAAGCCAGACCGTCCTACAGTATAGATGATAAAGGCAAACCAGAGTCCATGATTGTGCCAAATTGGCGTGACCGCTGCTTGGACAACCACAAACAAGATCATCGCAAACAGCATCGAATTTCTGACAGGGGTAATTTCTGTCGCACCTGTAAATACACCGTAAATCACCAATCCAAAACAAGCAGCAAACGGATAAAGAACAAGCCAATCTGCATAGCGCAATGTGACGTCAAACAGCTGAGGAAGATTCGTAAACAAGCTCAAAATCGGCTCTTTTAATAGAAAATAACTCGCCGCAATGACACACGCCATGACAAGTGCCCACTGCCTCGAAAGGGTCAATGTTTTTTCATAGAGAGTCCGGTCATTTGCACCAACTGACCTGCCAACAAGAATGCTGGACGCATTGGCAAAACCATCGAACAAATAAGCCATGATGTAGTGTATTTGAAATAAGATCGCATTAGCCGCAAGCAGCTCTGTTCCAAAAGAAGCACCTTTTGCAGTGAACATGTTAATCACCACAAGCAGACAGATCGTCCGAATAAACAAATCTTTATTGACATGAAACATTTTCTGCACTGCCTGTGTGTCCATGATCTTCTTAACAGAAGGCATCCGGAACCCGTTTGACGTATGCTTCATAATGATCCATGCTCCTAGCACAAAAGCGGTTAATTCAGACATCAAGGTTGCAGCCGCCACACCTTTCACTGCAAAGGAAAACACATGAACAAGCAGAAATGCGAGAGCCATATTCATGACATTGATCAAAATCTGTAAAGAGAGGGCTTCTTTCATTTTTGCCATCCCCATCAGCCAGCCTAATATCACATAATTCATCAAGGTAAATGGGGCACCCCAAATGCGAATATGAAAGTAATCTGCTGCAAATTGCCGGACATCAGCAGCGGGAGAGATCACTAGAAAAGCAGATTGAATAATTGGCCACTGGAGGGCAATAAAACAAAGACCGACCATGATGGCGACCAAAAAAGGCCTTAAAAAAGCAAGAACGCCCTGCTCCTCGCTCTGTGCTCCATTTGCCTGGGCGGCAAAGGCAGATGTACTCACCCGCAAAAAACCAAACAGCCAATATAATGTACTGAAAATGAGACTGCCGACTGCGACGCCTCCAATATAAGCGGGATTAGCGAGCTGGCCGACAACTGCTGTATCGACAGCTCCGAGTAATGGAGTGGTCATCGTTGAAATTGTTAAAGGAATGGCCAAAGCTAAATACGCTCGATGGTTCACGATACCACCTGCCTTTCATGAAAAATAGCCTCTCCTAAAAGAGGCGTTGATCGTTGACAAAGGGCTAAAATGATCTTTATTTTAACCCTTTGTCTTCTTTTCAGCGTGATTGAAAACCTTTGAAGTCTAGGAAGGACGAGCACCGGAGCGGAGCGAATTCGACATTCGTGAGCACCGGCGCGCAGGACTGACACCGAATGCGAGGGTTTGTCTACACGCTGAGCCTCTCCTAAAAGAGGCGTTGATTGAATGAATCAAATGGAACGAACCGGTCTGCCAATCGTTCGTGACAAAGGATGGTCTGCGAGCATCGCATCTCTCATTTTCAGAACAGCTTCCTTTTCTGATAAAAAGAAATCATCCTTTGATTGAAATTGGGCGACAAGCTCTCCTTGATCAAGAATCGCCAATTGATCACTTAAGTGATAGGCTGCTGTCATATCATGTGTAATAAATAAGTAAGCCAGCCCCAGCTCTTTCTTTAATTCTACTAATAAATCTAAAATGACAGCCTGTGTGACCATATCTAAACTGCTGACGGATTCATCGAGCACAATCAGCTTTGGCTGTAGCAATAATGCTCTTGCGATGTTGATCCTTTGCAGCTGTCCGCCACTGAATTGATGCGGATACTTAGACAAATCCTTTTCACTGAGCCCCACTCTTTCCAGCCAGTGGATCAGTACTTTCTTGCGTTCTTTACGGGTCAGTGTTTCATAGTTTTCAAGCGGCTCAGATAAAATTTGTTCGACTGTCCACCTTGGATTCATGGCCGAATATGAATCTTGAAACACCGCTTGCACATGCCGGCGAAAGTGTTTACGTGTTCGCTGATCTGCGCGGTATACATCCTGACCTTCAAAAAGAACCTGACCGGCACTCGGCTTCTCTAGTCCAAGTATGATGTTGCCAAGTGTACTTTTCCCTGCGCCGCTTTGCCCTAGTAACCCAAGGCAAGTACCTTCTTCAATGGTCAAATGGACGCTTTTCAGGACAGGAGCTGCGTCTTTTTTTCTCATAAGAAACGATCGGCTGTTGTATGCATGACTGACTGCTTTCACTTCTAATAAATGCAAGGGCCTTCTCACCTCAAATCGGGCAAACAGCTGGAATGGATGGCCGAGCTGCTAATAGTTTCTTGGTATAATCATGCTTTGGATTTTCAAAAAGCTCAAGAACTTCTGCCTTTTCAACCATTTCTCCTTGTCTCATGACCACAACCTGATCTGCCATTTCTGCAATGACACCAAGATCATGGGTAATCAGTAAAATGGCCGTTCCATAGTCATGACGAATTTGGTTCAGATGCTGGAGCACCAGCTTCTGATTGTGTACATCTAACGCGGTTGTTGGTTCATCTGCGATGATGAGAGGCGGGTGCATGCAGGCAGCCATGGCAATCATGACACGCTGCAGCATGCCGCCGCTTAATTCAAAGGGATACTTGTTTAACAGTTGGTCTGGTTGAGGCAGATTCATTTGCTTTAAGGCATCGACCGCCTGCGCCCGTGCCTGCCTTTTACTGACAGCTGTATGCCGGCGAATGGTTTCAATCAGCTGATGACCGATCGTCCATACCGGCGTAAAACTGTTCATTGGATTTTGCATAATATACGAAATGTCTTTGCCCCGAATGGACCGCATATTCTTTTCACTTACACCGATCAATTCCCGTCCCTGTAATGTGATACTGCCAGTGACTTCAGTTGTTTTTCGGTCGAGCATGTTTAAAATCGACATACTTGTCACCGTTTTCCCGCAGCCGCTCTCACCTATTAATCCAACGATTTGACCACGCCCTACTTCAAACGCTACGTCCTGAATAAGAGGGATTGTCCCTTGAGACGTTTTCGTCTGCACATGCAGGTTGTCTATTTGTAATATGGACTCTTCCAAATTGCTCATTCCTTTAAACACGACGTTTGATGCCATATTTCTCTGAAAGGGCTTCTCCCAGTAAATTAAACAGAACCACCACAGCCATGATCACAAGACCTGGGTAAAGCATCAGTTGAGGATTTGTTTGAATGTACGACTTTCCTTCATGGATCATCGCTCCCCATTCAGGTATAGGAGGCTGAACCCCCAGGCCGAGAAAAGACATCGCAGAAATGTCCATAATCGCCCAGCCCATTTCGAGTGTGCCAATCACTGCTAAAGGCGGCAGAACATTTGGAATCATATGCTTTCTCATGATGTTCCAGTGTGAAGTTCCACTGATCTTCGCAGCTGCAATAAAATTCTGTTCTTTTAAACTGAGCACCATCCCTCGAAAGACGCGGGCGTAATACACCCATTGCACAAGCATCAAGGCAAGCACTACTTGAAAAAGCCCCGGACCAAAGATGCCCACTAGCCCAAGGATCAGCACCAAGTTCGGGAAAGCCATGACCCCGTCGCAAATTCTCATTAAGACGTGATCGATCCAGCCGCCTTGATACCCAGAAAACAAACCAACGATTAATCCAATCAATAAAGAAGAGAGAAAGATTAATAATGCACAGCCTAACGAAATACGCGCACCATATAAAATACGAGATAAATTGCATCGTCCTAATTGATCTGTCCCAAGAGGATACTCCCACGAAGAGCCCTTTAGCTTCATGGCAAGATTGACAGCCGACGGATCATGTGGAGCGATCCATGGTGCACATACTGTCACAATCAGCAGGAGACCGAGCAGCAAAACGCAGATCGAGATCATCTTTTGATGATAGAAGAAATGTTGTACTTTTGTCATCATTGCTGGCGGCCTTCCTTTCTAGAAATACGGGGGTCAATGATCAGCTGAAGCAGGTCAACAATCAAACTGCTCAAAATAAAGATACATGCTGCCATCAACACATAGAATTGAATGACTGGCAGATCCCGGTTAAAGATCGCTTCAATAAAAAAGCGTCCAAACCCCGGCCATGAAAAAACCGCCTCGACAATAATGGTTCCTGTCAGCAGCTTGCCAAGATTCACACCAAGTCCTGTCAGCATCGGCGAAATCGCGATTCTGAATACATGCTTGAACATGATCGACTGTTCCTTTAATCCTCTGATTCTCGCATATTGAACGAATGGCTCTTGAAGCGCCTCACTCACACTTGACCGTAATAACCTCGTATACATCGCAATTAAAGGCACTGCCAGTGTGATTGATGGCAGGATGAGATGCTCCCACGTCCCAACACCTTCAACCGGTAAGAGATCGAGCTTCACGGAAAAAAAGAAGATGAGCAAATACCCCATGACAAATGTCGGGATAGATGCTCCTAAGAAAGAAATGAGCCGGCTCACATGATCAACGACGCCATTTTTTCTCATGCCGCTGAAAAAGCCTAACGGAATGCTGACACAAATAGCGAGCAGCAGACTGGTGAACGCCAATTGAATGGTCGCCGGTATTCTATAGATGACCTCATCGAGCACAGGCTGATTCGACATATACGACCGGCCAAAATCAAGGCGAATGACTTTTTCAATGGTATGAAGATACTGCATATAAAACGGTTCATCTAAGCCAAATTCACTTCTTTTTTGCGCTAATATTTCATCATTGGGCTGGATATGAGCCGCTGCTAAATATGCCTCAGCCGGATCAACTGGCGAAAGGTGAATCATACCAGTTGTGAAAAGTGTGGCTAATAGAAATACAGGGATGATTGAAAGCATTCGTTTGATGATATAGCGGCCCATTTCCTTACCTTCCTTCTATTACTTGAGCTTGATGCCTGTGAAAGGATGTTCATCTCGATTCGCAGGGAACTCAAAGTCCTTCACATCTTTTTGATAAACGGCTGTCTTTTTAAAATAAGAGATTGGCACAATCGCCCCTTGATCCTGCAAAGAAGATAAGACCGACGAATATAGTGCTTTTCGTTTGTTTTCATTTGTTGTTGACGGAATTTCGTTCATTTCTTTGATCAGCTTTTCCTTATTTGGATACGCTGAGATGGCTTCTTTGAAGCCAAAACCATCTGATGAAACGACGTTCATAAATGTATGCGGATCATATGGCGCTCCGTAGTTGCTAAAGAAGTTCATATCAAATTTGTTGGCTTTGAAACGTTGAACCTGCGTGGCAAGCTCTACGCCTTCAAGTTTGACGCCAACGCCAATGGCTGCCCATTCTGCCTGCAGCGTCTCAGCCATCGCTTTTTGAATCGATTCTGCTGAGTCATACATCATACTAAATTCAAGCGTTTTTCCATCCTTTTCACGAACGGATTTCCCTTTTGGAAGTGTCCAGCCCGCTTCATCTAGCAATGCTTTTGCTTTGTCCACATCATATTGGAAAGACTTCACTTTAATATTGGACGTATAGGGCATGTTTGTCGGCAAAATGTGATCTGCTTCGTCCTCTAAGCCAGACGTTACACCTTCTACCATTGACTTCTTATTGATGGCATACTGAAGGGCATGACGCACTTTTTCATCTGACAGCTGATCCACTTTTGTATTCATCACAAGCTGTCTCGTTGCAACAGGCTCTGACATGTTTGTTTCATACTTGCCGCTCGCCTCTAGCTGTTTGTAGGCATCAAGGCTGATCGTTCCTTCTCCATAAAGTAAATCCACATCGCCTTTTTCAAATGCCATCACTCTCGTTTCCGCATCTGGAATGACCTTCACCTTGATTTCCTTGACCTTTGGTTTCTCTCCCCAATAATAATCGTTTCGTTCAAAAATCGCATAGTCATCTTTTTTATACGTTTTTAATACCCAAGGGCCTGTGCCCACTGGTTTTTCGATTCCTTTTGACGTATCTCCGTTTTTAGGGAAGCCTGCTTCGCCTAAGAAACGAACCGGACGGACGACTGCTAATTCTTGAACAGTTGGATAATAAGGCGCTGTTAATGTGAGTTTAAAAGTATTTTTGTCCACAGCTTCTGTCTTTTTGATTTTCTTAATGACACCTAACCAGCTATGTAAATCTTTGTTTTTTAAAATCGTATCAAAGTTCTTTTTGACAATGCCCGCGTTAAAATCAGAGCCATCTGAGAATGTCACTCCGTCTCTTAAATGGAATGTATACACCTTGCCATCCTTTGAAACATTCCATGACTTCGCTAATTCAGGTTTCAGCTTTCCATTTTTTTGATAGCTGACCAATGGCTCATAAATCATCGATTGTGCAAACAATTGTGATGGGTTGTAGATGTGCGGATTCATTTCGCCAATATCTCTCGGCCATGCCATTGTGATCATGTCAGGATGATCCTTCTTTCCACCTGCTCCATTGTTTGCTTGAGAGCAGCCTACTAGTAAGAAGATCAGTAGGAATGTAAATACTGTATTTATTTTAATTTTCGGAAAATTATTCCAAATAGACATAAATCGCTCCTCCTAATTGATGCTGATAATCATTTTCATTTTAAGGAGGAAGTACACTGTTGTCAATATCATATTTGAAATGAAATAACAATACACATTCCGTTATATTCCATAAATTGAGGAATTTGATAAAAAGAGAGGCAGGCCGCTTATGAACGAGCAGCCTGTGAAGAGGTGAATGTTTTTTCTCGCAGGACATCATGCAGTGTGTCAATGATACGATCCTGTTCTGCATCTGTCATGCTTGTTCCAGATGGAAGACAAAGACCTGTCTCAAATAATAACTCGGATTCAGGGGTGCCTTTGGCGGCTGTATAAAATGGACAATCACGAAAGAGTGGCTGCTGATGCAGCGGCTTCCATACACGCCGAGCTTCGATCTGTTCTTTTTCTAATACAGCAATGATGTCTACTGGAGAAATCGGTGCATCACGATCAATGGTCAATGTCGTTAGCCAGCGGTTGGACTTGGTTTCTTGATATTCTGGCATAAAATGAAGACCATCTACCTCAGATAACGCGTCCTGATAACGCTGGAAAATGCGGCGCTTTTGTTCAACTCGCTCGTCTAATACATCCATTTGGGCTATCCCCACACCTGCTAGCAGGTTGCTCATGCGATAGTTGTAGCCTATCTCTTGATGCTCATAGTGCATGGCACGCTCTCTTGCCTGTGAAGCGAGGAAACGGCAGCGTTCGATCGCAGCTTCATCATCACTCACAAGCATTCCGCCCCCAGATGTTGTAATGATTTTATTTCCATTAAAAGAATAGACGCCAAACCTGCCCATTGAGCCGCTTTTTCTTCCTTTATACAGAGCGCCTAACGATTCAGCCGCATCTTCAATGATCGGCACATCATACGCTTCACACAACGCCACGATGTCGTCCATTTTCGCGCTTTGCCCGTATAAATGAACGACAATGACCGCGCGGGGGGTTTTTCCAAGACGTTTTGCTTCGACAAAGGCTTTCTCTAAAGCAAGCGGGCACATATTCCATGTCTCGCTTTCAGAATCAATAAAAACGGGCGTCGCTTGTTCATATAAAATAGGGTTTGCACTTGCAACAAATGTGAGGGTGGAGCAAAAGACAATGTCCCCCTTTTGAACGCCAATAAGCTTTAAGGCGAGGTGAATCGCTGCTGTCCCTGAAGATAAAGCCGCTCCCCCCTTCACCCCTGCATAGTCCGCGACCACTTGCTCAAATTCATTCACAAGAGGTCCTAGCGGCGCAATCCAATTGCTCTTGAACGCTTCCTCTATTTTCATATACTCCTTTCCGCTCATATGAGGAGGAGATAAGTAGATTCGCTTTCTTTCTTTCATGATTTCCCACCTTCTCTCCGATCTTTGATCTCAATTGCAGGAACTCCTACAGCGACCTTCTGATCCTGTATATCTCTGGTCACGGCCGCTCCTGCGCCAATGACTGTCCAGCTTCCAATTGATGTACCGGGTGTCACAACGGCACCTGCCCCAATGTGGGCACCCTCGCGCGCGGAAACACAGCCTGTAAGGACTGCTCCTGGTGAGAGGTGCACAAACGATTCGAGTAAGCAATCGTGCTCTACGATAGACCCTGTGTTAATAATCGCATGTTCACCGACGACCGCATCTGCTTGAACAACAGCCCTTGCCATCACCACAGTTCCCCTTCCGATCACAGCTGATGGGCTAATGACCGCCTCTGGATGAATGAGTGTGGCAAACGCCATATTTTCAAACGTCAAACGTTCCTTTACCATCTGTCTGGTCTCATTTTGTCCAATGGCAATCAGCCATTTGGTATGAGGCATTTTCCCTCTCAGCTGCTGACTCATGGAGGTCGGTCCATACAGAATGCCGCTCTGAGTGACTGTCTCTTCAAATTGATCATCTAATACGGCACACAATGAGTAATCAGGATGCGCAAAAATCAAGTCCTGAATGACTTTGCTATGCCCGCCAGCCCCAATGACACCAATGGGTTGCTCTTTACATATCGGTTCCTTTGAATTTTTCAGCTGTGGCATGATGCGGCTGCTGCACCCCCTCTGTTTTGATGACTTTCAGCAAGGTCATCCATAAAATTTTCATATCAAGCCAAAGCGATTGATGCTCCACATACCAGAGGTCATAAGTGAATTTCTCCTCCCAGGAGAGCGTGTTTCTTCCGTTCACCTGTGCCCACCCAGTGATGCCAGGCTTCACAAGATGACGCCTTGCTTGCTGCTCTGTATACATTGGTAAATACTCCATCAAAAGGGGTCTTGGCCCAACGAGACTGAGCTCTCCTTTTAGCACATTGACTAGCTGCGGCAATTCGTCGAGACTGAGCTTGCGAATCAAGGCGCCGGTTTTTGTTAATCGAAGATGATCTGGTAGCAGCACGCCATGTTCGTCGCGTTCATCAGTCATTGTCCGAAATTTATATAGCATAAAAGGCCGGCCATATAGACCAGGCCGTTCCTGCCGAAACACCACAGGCGTCCCAATTTTCCACCGAATAAGCCCATAAATAAGAAGAAAAAGAAGGCTGCCTGCGATAAGCAGAGTCAGTGCCACGATCACATCTATCATTCTTTTCATCATTGCACCTCCTTTTCACACTAGCGGGAGACCGCTCGTTCAGCAGCAGCTTGTTTCACCTTACGCATCAGCTGCATCCGCTCTTGTTTTGTTCCTGCAAATTGATACAAGTAGCCCATGTAAACAATGAAACAAAGTCCACCAATACAAAACAGCTCCCACCATGAGGTCACGTCATATACAAACTGAATCCCTGCGCATACGCCCCAAATCAATAGAGCTCCCACTAGCGGAACCATTGTATGTTTGTAAAAGATTGTGCGTTTCTGTTTCGTGATCTTGGACGTATAAAATGGGAGAAACACAATATTTTTGATCAATAAAACAATGGCACCCGCTGATGCAATGCCATATAAACCAAGCTGGAGCATATGAGTCAAACCATAGGCTAAAAGTACATTGGCAGCGCCTAATATCAGCGTGACAACTGCTGGTACTTTAAAACGATTAAAGGCGGTCGGCACATATGTCAGTGGTAAAAACATCAACGTCAAACATAAATAAGCAGCATGAATCATGAGGAGCCATTTCAGCTCCTCAAAGGCTGGTCCAAGCCATAGAAGCATAAGCGGGCCGGCAAGACCTCCTAGGAGTGCGGCTGGGAACGCAACAAATAAACCACTCCACTTAATGGCGTTGGCGGCATATTGAATGAGTCCCTCTTTGTCCTGATTCGAATAGAACCTCGTAATCGTTGGCGCAAACACAACCGCAAGTGTCCCTGCAAGCGTGCGCAATAATAAAGGGAATTGTAAAATGGCGGCATACTGGCCAGTCGCTTCCGCACCAATCAGCAAGTTGGTCATCAATAAATCAATTTGTAAAAACAACAAAATCCCCATTTGCTCAAATGAATGCCATACCCCTGATCGAACAAGAGTGAGACTAGAAGAGAAAGAGACATGCCGCCACTTAAACGAAAACCAAGGAATGAGTTTCTTAAAATAATAGATGCCGATTCCCATAGCCGCTAAGCTCCCAATGACGGCCGCAAGCGGTATATGCCAAATGGCTGGGGTCGTCAATGTAAACAACATCACAATGACAAGCGCCCTGCAAAACATCTGAATGGCCTGCCCAGCACTTGATACATATAACTTGTTCGCATAAAACGGCGCAGCCCCAATACCGGGCATGACGAAATTGAGCATAAATAAAAGACCCCCTAAAACAAAGGCGATCTGTGTGTCTTTGACGAGATGAACAGGCACATGAAGCCACTCAACCAGCTGCTGAGACAATAAAAGGCAAAGCAAAAAGAGACTGATTGATAAAAAAATCGAACTGACGAAATAGGAAGCGAGAAAGCGCTGCGCCTTTTCCATCTCTCCCTTATGAGCCGCCACAGAAAAAAAACGCACAACAACAGCACTTAATGAAGCGGTAATGACTGATAAATAGTTAATCATATTTTGTGTAAGATGAATTAAGCCAAATGCTTCTACTCCAAGCGTATGAACAATGTAAGGCGTTAAACAAACAGACATGAGCATCATCAAGACAAACGTCATTAAGTTCGCACTGACATTGTAAAGAAACGCACGATTCATTGTGTTGTCACGCAGCGTCTAAGGGCCTTCATCCAGCTTCCTCTCCCTTTTGATCGCCTGTTTTTATAAGCTGAATCATCGCCTCTTTCACAGCTGTCTCATTTGGTTCTTTTAAGAGGGTTACAAACGGAAGATGCGACACCCATTCATACCCTTCCATCACCTTATGATCAAACGACCTGAGGACAACACATGGTGTATGTGTAATCGCACAAAAGATCATGCCATGCAGCCGGTCTGTCACGACGACTTGCGCTTGTCTTAACTCGGTCCACAAGGCCGATAATTCCTCTAAGCGAGTTGTTCGATCGACTCGTTTGCCAATTGTCGTCGTGATGAAACCAACTTGATCATACGTCTCTTTGACATGCTGCTGTAGTTGCTGCCGCTCCTTTTGGGTGAGATACGCTTCCTTATCCTCTCGCAGACAAAGCAGAACCCCTTCACGCTTTTGATCCTTTGATGATTCGTCTAATGTCAGCACCATATCAGGCTGTTTCCACACATCTTTATCAGGAAAATGCTGCTTCATCCAATCATAGGTTGTTTGATCTCTCGCCATAAGGAGCAGTCTCGGGTGACGTTTGTACGTTTGAATGGCGCGCCGTTCTTCTCTTTTCCCTCTTTTTGTTTCTGTGAAATGAGCAGTAGCGGGCAGCTGAATGACGGGATAGGACTTGAAGGTGTTCATGATAAATTGCCTTGTCCATTCTTCGTACCGGTATAAATCCCCCATATTACCCCCACCAATGATACAGACGATGTCCTCCGGGTGCCGCATGCTCTTTAACGGGCGGGCGAGTCGATACATCTCTTTCATGTCTACTTCTATGATTTCATAGGCTGGAAAGTGCTTCTTTAAAAAACAATAGCTCGCATAGGCAATGGCATGGTCCCCCAAATTATCATGCGCTGGCAGCAGCGTGAGAATGATTTTTTTCTGATGGCTCATCTCTGGCAGCTTGCGGCGGCTCAGCCTATACTCAAGCGGATATTTGACCTTTAAGAGCAGCCACTCTGCGGCGTGTGCCTTCAATTGCTGTAATGTCAATCTCATCCCCCCTATTTCCTTGTTTGATATTCAATCCATTTTTGATAGCTTGAAGCGGCGGCAGAAAGCGGATGAACCCACTGACACCTGGCAAGAAATAAAATCATTCGTTTTCGAACGGTGAGCTTCGATCGCTCCACTCGTTTGACTGCATGCTGAAAAGCCTCGTGTGTCACCATTTCCCGCATGTGATCAAGCTTTTCCTGGAAGGAGAGGGAATTCTGGCTTTTCCATTCATTGAGCATACAGTGAAGCGTATGATTGACCATAAAAAAATCTAGGGCCTTCTCATACGGAGGCAGCTCATCATGCTCTTTTAAGAACAAGCGCTGTGCATGATAAAAGGTCAGTCCATGCTGAAAATACTGCTTTTGGTATCGCTGCACAATCGATGACAGATGAACCCGGTAATAATAGAGAGGCTCATGAACAAAGGCAATGACACGTGATAAAGAAAAACAGCGCAGCGTCACATACTGATCTTCAATGTTCTCAAGCTCACCCCGCAGTGGAAAACGGATGTGGTGTTCTTCGATAAAAGCACGCCGATACAGCTTATTCCATGAGAATCCAGTGATGGCTCCATGTAATAACGCTTCTATTAAACTCGTTTTATCGGCTGATCGATGGGTTAAAAGAGTCGTTGGTATTGTTCGTTTTGATTGTTCGAATTGAATCCAATACTCACTTACAACAAGATCAGCCCCAGTCATTTCAGCTCTTTCATACAAGGCTTCACAGTAATGAGGAGCGAGAATATCGTCTGAATCAACAAAGGCGAAATACGTCCCTCTTGCTTCTTCTATGCCCCGGTTTCTCACAGCCCCTAACCCTTGATTGGTTTGATGAATCACCCGAAAACGCTTATCACGCTCAGCAAACGCTTCAAGCAATGCTCCGCTGTGATCTGTAGATCCATCATTGACGAGAATGACCTCTATATCTGAAAAGCTTTGATCTGCAATCGATTGAAGGCATTGCTCCACATATTGACTCGTATTGTAGACTGCGACCAATAGACTGATAGCTGGCATTACAGCATGCCCCACCTTTCTTCAAATCTATTTTGTAAAAATCGTTCTATACGGTAAAACAGAAGAATCGAACGGCATCAGCATGATGCTGTACAAAATATAGCAAACAGCAATCCCTACATACATAAAGACATTAGACCGCTGATCAAAAATGCGTGTGAAATATGGCAGTAAAATGAGCTGATATAAACCAAAATAAATATGAAATCTTGCATAAATGACATCCTTTGTTGCAAGAATGCCAAACAAGAAACCAAGCAAGCAGAAATTCACAACGTAATCACTCTCAGGTGTCAGTTCACGAAGTCGTTTTCGATAAAAGAAAGCAAGCAGGAGCGGCAGAATCAATACACCGATTTTTGTCACATTCATTCCATTCGTATTCGTTGTGAGCCATTCCTCATAATGACCATAAGAACTCCCTTGCAGCATCACCACAAACACAGAGATAAAACGGTCATAAAGAGCGGTTAAGCCTAAGAAAATCATGCATAAGACAAACATCATCCATGACCAAGCCTTTGTTCTCACGATAAAATAAACTGGAATCATGATGAGAGCCGATGAATGAAACAACGAACACACAAGAACGAGCGGAAAATACAATTTCCATTCACCATTGATAACGAGCCGGATGGCATAAAAAAGAACCGCAGCCACCATATACTGACGCATTCCATTAAATGAAGCGTAATAATGAAAGGTGCCGAGAAAAAGCAGCATACTGAGCTCAAAGGGCCGTCCATATCGCACCAGCGTCTTGATAATAAAAAAATAGGTGATGACCCCGACCGAGATATACATCATTTGCGGCTCATGTGATAGTTGATTAAGCATCCATAAGATGAACGTAAACCCCGGATCGGTTGCGGCTTTGTCCACACCGAATCCAAATATATGCCAAGGCTTTTCATAGTTGACGGAGAACTCATACATCTGTCCATAGGTCACAAAATCGGTTCCCACTTTGTACCGAATACCAGCTACGATACAAAGAAATAAAAACGGAAAAAACACCAGAAGCTTGTTAGGCCGCCATCCGCTTTGAATGGTATCATCACGCCTGCCGTAAAATGCAGCAAAGCTCGACCATAAATAGACCATGATCATGTTCACCAAATATACCGCCATCTGCCAATCCTTCCTTACAATCCATATACATTCATCACACGTGTGATGTTCTGCTTCACATCAAATCCTCTTTGGCCAAGCTGAGAAGTAATGGTCTCTTGAAGAGGAGGTTCTGCATGATACGCTTCAAGAATCGCTTTCATCCACTCATGTGCTGAATCGCGCAGTGATTTCCGTTTAACGAGTCCGCAGCCTAGATCAACTTCCTCTGTAATGTGATCTGAGATCACACAAGGCAGTCCAGATGCCTGTGCTTCTACTAATACAAGCGGAAGACCTTCAAACAAGGAAGGCATCACAAACACATCAAATGCTTTCATATACTGCGGAACGTCCGATACGACCCCGGTAAAGACAATGTCCTCCATTAATCCTGCTTTTTTCGCATACGATTCGACCACTTGTCTCAGCGGTCCATCTCCTACGAGGACAAGCTGAAATGAGACCCCCTGCTTCTTTAAAGTCTGTGCCAGCTCGATGAAAAAAACATGGTTTTTTTGCTCATGAAATCGCCCAATATGACCAATGACCATTTTCTTTTCATGAAGATGAAGCTGCTTTTTCATCTCCACCTTTTCGTCTGGCCCAGGCTGAAAGAAAAGGTTCAAATCAATCCCATTTGGCAAAACCTCAACTCGTCCATTTTTCATTTTTTTCTGCCCGAATAAAAAAACACCGGCATCTTCGCCACATGCGACGAGCTGTGTAGAAAAGGCAAAGATCAGCTGACGAAACCCTTTGAGCATCAAGTGGTCAAGCCAGGTTGAAGACTGTCTCCAAGCCGTATTATGTGAATGACAAATGCGCACCTTAACGCCCGCAAGTTTAGCAGCAAGTGCGGAAAAACCTGTTTGAAAATCCGTATGTGCATGCACTGCCTGATAAGGTCCTGTTCGCTTGATCGTCTTTGTCAATGTTTTCACAAAAGCCAAAGGAGAGGACGCCCCAATACTTGGGACGTAAAAGATGCGCCCCCCGAGCCGACGAATTTCCTCATCATAATCACAGACATCCTGTCGGTGGGTAATGAAATCAAATTGAAGGACATTTCTGTCGAGTGCACGATAGATGTTCATAATCATCGTTTCTGCTCCGCCGCGGTTCATCCCGCCCACAATATGGAGTACACGCTTTGGCTCACTCATCCCGAATCGTCCTCCTTTTCAGCATAGACGCCTCCAGCTTCCGCTGATGATAAAGCCTCATGGTCTTCGGTGACAAACAGGCCCGGATCACCGGCTTGAGAGCAAATAAATAATCTAACGGCGACAACTTTAATAGCCAGCATGCTTTTAAAACGAGCATGGCATTATCCATGGAATATCGGAACTTTCGGCGCTGAAAGGCCGCTTCATCCTCTCTCACAAGGTATAACGGCTCTTGCAAGTTAAAGCCTTTCCTTCCAGCAGCAAAAAAGCGAATCCAAAGATCGATATCTTCCATACGCCTTGTTGTTTTCACAGAACGATATCCATTTAAAGCCTTGTATGCAGAAGCTCTCATCATAATGGTCCCGTGACAAAAAGGAGTTCCTCTTGCCAGCACCTTTCGATTAGGTTCTGAGGCAAGTGCACGTACGCCCTTCGTTCCAGACTCATCAAAAATCGTCATCGCCGTACCGACCACATCATATTCAGGATGTGTTTCGAGGAAATAAACCTGTGTTTCTAAACGTGTTGACACCGATAGATCATCACCATCCTGTCTGGCGATCAATTCTCCACTCGCTTCAGCTAGACAGCGATTCAGACTGGCGGCAAGTCTTAGGTTGTGTTTATTTCGGATGAGGCGAATTCTTTCAGGATCATGCTTTGTATAAGGCAGTACTTTCTCATAGGTCCCATCTGTTGATGCGTCATCACATATGATGAGCTCCCAGTTTTTATAGGTTTGATGAAGAATCGATTCAATGCTTTCTTCTACTGTCTCTTGGCAATTGTAGACGCCCATGATGATAGACACCTTCGGCTTACGCATGCTGCATCACCTTCTCTGCATGACCCATATAGGTTGTATAAATCTCTTCCATGGCACTCACCGTCTGCTCCTGTGCAAATGCATGAGCCATGGAACGCCCCGCTTTTCCCATGAGGTGCAGCTGGTCCTTTCGGTGATAAAGCTGCTGCAAATAATCAGCTAAACCATTCACATCTTGCGGTTCGACTAAAAAGCCGTTCACTCCATGTTTGATAAGCTCACAGTGCCCTCTATTTTCAGTGGCAATGATCGGCTTCTCAGCAGACATCGCTTCAAGAAGGTTCATGCCGAGCCCTTCTCTCAGACTCGTTGACACACATACATCACTCACATGCATCCATTCCTCGATTTGTTTGCAAAAACCAGCAAATTGGACATGCTGCTCAAGATTCATCTGGCGTACCAGCTTTTCATAGAACGGCCTGCTTGCCCCTTCCCCGGCAAACACGACCTTCACATTCGGTATTTTCCTATACAGCTGTGCACATGCTTTGATGAGCATCCTTTGATTTTTATTGACGTTCAATTCACCAGCACACAGCACGATGAAATCTTGCGGGGTAAATCCATATACTGTACGAAGGCGTTGCTTTTCTTTGTCATCGACAGGTGCAAACCGCTTCATATCCACACCCATGCCGGGAACATAATGGACAGATGCCTTCTCTTTTGACAGACGATCCGCTCTTTCATAGTCTTCTCCATTAATGGTGATGAGCGCGTCTGTATATTGCACGAGCCATCTCTCAATTGGATAATAGAGCAGCCAGTTTTGAAGCGGCGCCCCCTTCCAAAAGTGAAACCCATGTGCGGTGTAAAGAACCTTCGCCCCTTTTTTGCGCGTGCTTTTGGCTGCAAGCCTGCCAATGACACTTCCCATCGGTGTATGACAATGGATCAAGTCGTAATGCTCTTTCTCTAGCAGCTTCTTCAGCTCCACATACGCGAGCCGGTTGCGCAAATGAAAAGGGGAGCGCTGAATCGGAATGGAATGAGCTTGATCCACATGCGGCAGCTCCAGCTGACCATTTGCCGCTGTGTGCACTTCCCATCCTTGTTCCTGAAACCACCGAAAATACGGAAGGTGGAATGCCTTAAAATGATAATCAACCGTTGCGCAAAACAAGACTTTTTTCTTCATTGGCAAGCGTCTCCTCCTCTCTTTTCATCTGTTCAGACAACAAATCATGCGACTCAATGGCAGCAAATAACGCTTGTCTCATTTGCTCGTCACTCATCATGTCAAATTCATGGATAAAGCGGTTCAGCACATATGGATCACCATCCAGTGCGTGACCGATATGAATTTTCGGGAAAATTTGCTCCTGTGCTTTTTCATGCTGGTTGAGTAACTCCTCGTACATTTTCTCTCCGGGACGAATGCCCGTGAAGGTAATCGGAATCTGGTCTGTAGTGTAGCCTGAGAGGTGAATGAGGTTTTCTGCGAGGTCGACAATTTTCACTGGCTCCCCCATATCTAATACAAAGATCTGTCTTCCTTCTGCCAGTGCGCCTGCTTGAATGACCAGCCTTGATGCTTCTGGGATGGTCATAAAATATCTTGTCATGGCTGGATGCGTGACCGTCACCGGTCCACCTTTTTCGATTTGTTTTTTAAAGATTGGTATGACGCTCCCCCTGCTTCCGAGTACATTCCCAAATCGAACGGCCACAAACTTCGTCTCACTGCTTGCCCCCATTTGCATGATCAGCATTTCAGCAAACCGCTTTGTGGCTCCCATTACATTGGCAGGGTTGACCGCTTTATCAGATGAAATGAGGACGAAGGTTTCGATTCCGTGCTCATGTGCGGCTTCTGCAACATTTTTTGTCCCGATAATATTGTTTTTCACCGCTTCTTTCGGACTGATCTCCATGAGCGGGACGTGCTTATGTGCGGCAGCATGATAAATCATATCCGGCTGAAAATGACCAACGATTTCACTCATTTTCTGTTTATCTTGAATATCCGCAATTTGTGGATAGAGGCTGATGCTGCCCTCATATAATTCTTTCAGCTCTAGTAAAATAGAATGAATGCTGAATTCTCCATGTCCCACTAGCACAATCGCTTGAGGGGCAAACACACAAATTTGACGACAGATTTCTGATCCAATCGACCCGCCTGCCCCTGTCACCATGATCGTTTTTCCCTTTAAGTGAACAGATAGACGACTTGTATCTAATTGAATCGGCTCTCTTCCTAGTAAATCCTCTGGCTGTACATCCCGTAATTGATTCAGTGCATGGGTTCCTTTTAAAATCTGCTCCATTTCCGGCATAATCTGTGTTTTGACGCCAGTCGCTACACATTCCTTATACAGCCCTTTTAAGGTGTGGCTGCTTTTGGACGGAATGGCGATGATGATCTTTTGAATATCCATCATCACGACTGCTGTTTGAATATGTTCTTTTCCCCCTAGGACGGGCAGACCCATGATTTCAAGCTTATGCTTCGTCTTGTCATCATCGATGAAGGCGACTGGCTCAATATGGACATCACTCGACTGCTGAAGCTGACGAACAATAATGGCCCCAGCTGATCCGGCACCAATGATTAATGCCCGTTCCTTTTCTATGTGCAGCCGCTTTGCGCCATCATGAAATAGTCTAGATGCCATACGAGATGCCCCGATGAACAAGATATGGAAAAGCCAAACGATGAATAAAAATCGAAATGGCCATGTCTGTACGAAAAGGTACAGCATCGTCATTGAAAATAAAAAAGAACACACAAAGGTTTTCATTAAAGAAAATAGCTCTCTAACCCCTGTATATGCCCATACTTGCTTGTACACGTGAAAAATGTAGGAAAATACATGGTGCCCAATGAGCAGACTGAGCGAAGAAATGACGAGCATTTCAAATGTATATACGGTTAACGCCGCTTCTTGGACAAATTGAAAGCCAAAAAAGACGGCAACTAAGATGAGATATGAATCTAGTGCCACGATAATTGATAATCTTTGGGCGTAAGTCAACGCTCCTCCCCCTTTTTCAATCACTATTCTTACGTCAAATGGGCATCAAACCCGTCCTCACACCCCACTATTGATGACGAGCATCTAAGGCATCTGATATGCCCACAGCAGGATCGAGTGCCTCCGTTGTTAAAGATTAGGAGACATCACCTATCAATCTTTTTAATACATATACAGCCTGCCCTTTTTCTCTTTCTTTCCATTTAGCATAGCGCCAAGCAGTTTGCCTGTTGTTCCTTCTAATACTTCTTTTGACTTCTTTACGGCAGCGATCTTTGTTTTGCCGCTTAATACAACGAGAATGCTTCCATCCGTACGGTTCGCCAGGATCTTCGCATCGGCAACAGGCAGAAGCGGTGCGGAATCAACGATCACCATGTCATATTGCTGTTCAATCTCATAAAATAGCTGCTTCATCACAGAAGAGGAGAGCAGCTCAGCTGGATTCGGCGGAATGGTTCCGCTCGGAAGCAGCTCTAAATGCTCAATCGGTGTAGGTAAAACGGCTTCCTCCAAACTGCAGTTATTTAATAGCACGTTGGTTAAACCCGTGTGATGACTCAGGTCAAAATATTCATGAACGTCCGGCTTTCGCAAATCAGCATCCATGAGCAGGACCCGCTTTTTCTGCTGTGCAAAAACAGCTGCTAAGTTTGCAGCCGCAAATGATTTCCCTTCCTTCGGCAAGGAGGATGTCACCAATATCGACTTCAGCCTTGTTTGGATCGATGTGAATTCGATGTTCGTTCGGATCGTACGAAATTGTTCCGCAATGACAGAGTGAGGATTTAATACAGAAATACAGGATAAATCTCTCTTTTCTCTTTTCTTCCTCTTAAAGATCAATGTTCTGTCCTCCCGTTATGACGGACTGCTTGTCTTTTTTTGCCCTCCTGTCTGCTTGCATCTGATAGACACTGCCGAGCGACGGCAATCCGATCTCTTCTCTTATTTGATGTGTTCGTTTTACAGTATCATCGAGTAGATTCATTAAGAAAATGAGTGTAATTCCTCCTAATAAAGAGGCGCCTAGTGCCAGAACGATATGAACGAATTTCCTTGAATTCATGAGAATCGTGTTGGACAGCTTGGCTTCAGACAAAACATTAATGCGATCCATATTCATGGTTTTTTTGATTTCTTCTTGCAGCACCTCTGTTGCGGTATTAGCAATCGCTACTGCCTTCGCGCGATCCTCATCTTGTACAGAAATATTTATGACCTCAGACTCATTTTCTGTACTTGTGGCAATTTTGTGTTTTAATCCTTCAGCTGATTCTGTGAGATTGAGCGTTTCTTTTACTTTTTCAATGACGATCGGACTTTTTAATAGGACTTGAAAGGTACGTGTATATTGAAGGTTCATCTGAATATCGTTTAAATTCGCTTGTGCGTCATTGCTGCGTTTATGAACAAGAATTTGAGTGGTTGCCTGATATACAGGAGTCGAGACATAGAACTGATAGTAGGCTGAAATGCCCGTTACGATCAGGACAATCAGGATCAGAAGGGCCATTTTCTCTTTAATGACAGAAAACAGCTGCTTAAAACCTATATTCTCATTCATAGATACCTCCCGATTTCATCATAAAAAGGTTATATATGGTTTCTTTTTGTTAATGATTGGATTATAAAAGATAATACCCGCAAAGAAAAATGTCATAATAGGTCTTATAGTTCTTTTTAAAGAACGAAATCGTTCGTTTTCTTTTGTTTACTTCCTGTTTCTTACGTTTTTGAATTTTATAAAGAACAATTTATTTCTTATAATGAACGAAAAGGTCGCAGAACTATTCGCAAGGGAGAAGGGAGATCATTTATCGAATGATAGGCAAGGTGATACGCATTTACCGAAAGAGGAAAGGATACTCGATTCAGCAGCTGGCTGAAGATGCCCATGTTTCTAAGTCGTATTTGAGTAAAATTGAGCGTGGTGTCCATCGGAATCCATCTGTCCAGTTTTTAAAAAAGGTATCCTCTTCACTAGAAATTGATTTACAAGAGCTGTTTGATGCAGAGACGATGATGTTTCATTACTCTGAGGGCGGTGAACAGGAATGGCGGGAGCATATAGTCAATGCCGTCCAATCCGGCATGCCTAAAGAGGGATTATATCAGCTGCTCCAAACCTACCGAAAGGAGCAGGAAGAAAAGACGTTACATGTCACCCATAGAAAGCTGACCGATTCGAATATGTCAGAGTGGAAGCGTCTTATGAGTGAAGCGAAAGCTATTGGCTTAAGCACTGAGGAAGTGAAAGCATTCCTCACCAACATGGGAGAACGCCGGTCGTAAGCCTTTCAGGAAGAATCAAATTGCGGGGAGAGGCGTTTGACGCTTCGATGAAACAGAGCCTTATATCATGAAAAGGCTCTGTTTTCTCTTATTCTTCTTTTTTTGTTCGTGCTTTTTTCGTAATATCATTGTTTTTCCAATAGGCCCATAGTGATGTAATCCCAAGAAAAGCTAAGGTGATGAATTGCTGAACACCTTCTTCATCAATAGGAATTGGGCTTTTTCCCGCAGCGGTTAGAGCACTGTTAACAAGCGCTAACAAAAGCAGCACAAGCCTTGCAATCGTACCTGCACTAATTTTTTGAACTTCCAACTGTATCCCTCCCTTTCCCCTTCACGCGGGCGGTACTGCTCGTTCCCTCTCATATGTATGCAAAAAGCGAATGAATAGAAGAACGAATCAAAAAAAGAGACATCATTCCTATGTGCGGAATGATGCCTTGATTCATGTGCTTTTTATTTAGAAAACATCTCTTTTGCTTCATCCAATGCCATTTTATTGCCTAGTGCTGAGTAATCAAGCCATGGCTGATCAGCGATCGGATAGACTTGGTTTTTCTTCACGGCTTTTAGGCCTTTCCAGATCGGTGTCTGTTCTAACTGTTTGAATGCCTGCTGCGCTTTATCGTCACGGTTGACGACGACAAAAATAGCATCTGCATCATAGTCAGGAAGAACCTCTTGAGAAATCACTTCGAATGGTCTTTTGCTGTCCAGCTTTTTCACACCATCGACAGGTGTGAGACCTAAATCTTCGTATAAAATAGGACCCATTGGACGCTTCATGCTAAATACTCGAAGCTCCTTTGCTGTCACACGGATCGCCATTACTTTTCCGTTTCCAATCTTATGGTGGATGAGTGATTTCACTTCTTTAGCTTCTTGATTGTAATCCTTGATATATTGATCGGCTTCTTTTTCTTTATTGACGAGCTTGCCGATTTTTTTCAAATGATCCCGCCACGTGCCATCATTTAAATTAAACACTTCGGTCTTGGCAATTTTTTTGTATTTCGATAAGTCTTGTCCAGCTAGTTCTTCATCGACATAAATGACATCTGGTTTTAAAGCAAGCAGTGACTCCATGTCTGGATCTGCTGCAATGCCGAGCTTCTTCGTATGGCTCAGCTGCTTTTTCGCATGTGGAAGGAAATCTTTTAAGTCTCCTCCTACGACAGAGCCGGCGGGCTTGATACCGAGTGCTAGTAAGTCATTTGTTAAATGAATAGACAAAGAAGCAATCTTAGGTGTTCCATGATCATTTTGATTTGTCGTATTTTTTGTTTCCTGTTGACCGCAAGCGGCAAGAAGCAAGAAACAGATCGTTAAACCAAACACAAGTAATTTTTTCATGATGGGTTCCTCTTTCATTTTTTATTTCGTTTTTGTCAATAAATAGAGAAAATAAGGGGCTCCGATAAAGGCCACAACCACACCCGCTGGTATGGCATTTGGAGCAAATATGGAACGTCCGATTGTATCGGCGCTGACCAAAATCAACAAACCAAGCAGCGCACTAACCGGTAAAAAATACTGATGCAGTGACCCGACAAGCCGCCTGGCCAAATGCGGGGCGACGAGGCCAATAAAGCCAATTCCGCCTGTCATCGAAACACTTGCACTAGCCAGGCCAACAGCTAAGGTAAGCAAAAAGAGGCGTTTACGCTGGACACGTACACCTACACTTGAGGCGACAGCATCTCCTAACGTCAATGCATTAAGCGTGCTTGACTGCATAAGCGTAAGCGGCACAAGGCATACAATCCAAGGCAGAAGCGCTAACACATGAATCCAGTCTCTCCCCCATACATTGCCCACAAGCCATCTTGAAGCAAACGTGTATGTATCTTCATCAAGCTTCAATGACAAATATAAGGTCAATGCACTAAATCCCGCCGCAACCGCGATTCCTACTAGGATCAGCCGGATGGGAACAAGCCCTTCATGCCGGTCATACGCAAGGAGCACGATGACCGCTGCCGCAAGCAGTCCACCACCAAATGTAAAGAGCGGAATAAGAAGAGATGGATTGCCTTCAAGTGCATGGAAATACGTCACAAAAATAATTAAGCCAAATGCTGCCCCTGCATTCAGTCCAATAATCCCAGGATCGGCCAGTGGATTACGAGATAAACTCTGTAAAATGCCGCCTGCGATGCCAAGACCAATTCCCGCTAGAATGGTCACCACAATTCGTGGCAGACGATAGTCAAACAGCACCGTTTCGCTTTGGAAATCCCCAAAGCCAAATAAGGTTTTGACGACAACGATGGGACTGAGTTTCAGCGTGCCGGTATTTAAACTATACAGCATCACAGCAGCACTCAGACAAATCAAGACGACTGTCACAACAAGAGCACGCTGTTTCTCCTTCATGACAGGTTCCTCCCTTCTTTTCTGGCAATATATAAGAAGAAAGGAACACCGACAAGTGCCACCATCACGCCAATGGCAAGCTCTCTTGGCGGATTCACTGTGCGGCTGGCAAGATCAGCGAAGACAAGCAGCATAGCGCCTAAAATCGCTGACATCGGAATGACGAAACGATAGTTTACACCAACCAGCCTGCGTGCAATATGCGGGATGACGAGCCCGACAAACCCAATGGACCCAACTGCTGATACAGAAACCCCTGCTAATAAGACAGCAGCTGCCATTCCTAGTATTCGCACTTGTCGTGTTTTCACCCCTAAATTCGCCGCTACATCTTCACCGAGCGATAGTAGCGACAGTGAACGCCCTAATAGCATCGCCCATACGATCACAATCAGAATAACCGGGGCGAGAATCGTCAGCTGCGGCCATTTCACACCAGCCACACCGCCTGCATACCAAAAAGCCAGATCCTGACTCAAATCAAAATAAATGGCGATCCCAGAGCTGAGCGCATGAAGCAACGCGGCAACAACTGCTCCCGCAACAGTCAGGCGCATCGGTGTCAATACACCACCAGCTGCCCCAATGGCAAAGATGAGCAGCGTACTCAGTACAGCACCGATAAAAGAAAAAAACATGAGCGCTGAATAAGGCATGCCTGGGAAAAAAGCAAAACAGAGAGCGACAACAAACATCGCACCGCCATTAATGCCCAAAATCCCCGCATCTGCCAGCGGGTTTCTTGTGATGCCCTGCATGAGAGCACCCGCTACAGCAAAGGCTGCTCCAACAAGGGCTGCGCCTAGAACACGCGGAAGTCTTAATTCATGGATGATCTGCTGCTCTGTTACATCTGACTGGTAGTCAAATACAGCTGTCCAAACCGTTTGCAGAGACAATGTTTTTGCACCGTAAGAAACAGCAAAAAACATAGCAGTAAGCAAACCAATGACTGCGAGAAAAAATATCAAAAAGAACAGAATACGTGATGATCGTTTTTGTTGAAGTGTTCGCTTATCGTGCAAAATCGGTGTCATCCTTTTCTTCATTAAAAGTCAATTTGAAAATGAGAATCATAATCATCAAAATTATAGCCGCCAGCCTCTGAAAAATCAATGTACACCCCATTTTTTAATTATTGAAGGTATGTGTGAGACAACAAGATGAGATGATTCTTTTCCTCTGCTTTTTTTTCATTCTGAAAGACCTATCATTTTTTCCGATAGTTTAATAGGAAAATAGTTGACATTCCGCATGAAAATCACCTAAAATTACAAAAGTAAGTCAAATGTTATAAAAATATTACAAACAGATGTCAAACTGATAAAGAATGACCCGTCATGAGAGGAGATTTGAAAGTTGTGTCAGTAAAGGGAAAATGGAGTATCATCTTATTTGCGCTTGCGATCGTCATTGGAGCAGTTGCTTTCTTTCAAAACCAACAAGCAAGCGGTACAGAGAAGAAAAATGTGAAGCAGGATACGAACTATAAAAATGTCGAAATAGTCACTCTCGTAAATGACGGGAAATTTATGAGATATGCAGTCAACTATCCTCTTTTTCACCAAAAAGAGCTAGATGACAAGATTCAAAGCTATGCAAATTCAGCATTAGAGCATTTTAAAAAGACATTCAGTGAAGCAAAGGACATCGATGAAAATAAACGCTTTGAACTGAATATTGATTATGATATGGTGCATTATGCGAAACAATCCGCTGCCATTCACTTTACAACCTATACCTATACAGGTCAGCAAAATGGGACTACTAATCATCTAACGATCAATTTTGATTTTCAGAAAAAAACCTTTCTTGACACAAAAGATTTATTTCTGCCTAAAACCAATTATTTAAAGAAATTATCCTATATTACATACACGGAGCTTCGAAAGGACAAAACCTTGGCTAAGGATCACTCTCTCCTTCAGAAAGGAACAGCCCCTACTGCTCAAAACTTCAGTCAATTTGCCTTGAAAGAGAAATATGTAGAGTTTTATTTCCCAGCTTCTCAAGTAGCCGCAGAGGATCTTGGTCCGCAAACGCTCGCGATCAAAAAGACTTTGCTGAAAGATATCTTGAAGCCAGAATATATAAATAAGACCAAAAATCAGAATGAAATCAAAGAACCGAACCCTAAAAGAAAAGCCGTTAAGCTGCCGCAAAAATCAAAGCTTGATCCGAACAAAAAAGCCATCGCACTCACATTTGATGATGGTCCGAATCCAGCGACAACGACAAAAATCTTAGATGCGCTGAAGGAAAATAAAGGACACGCCACCTTTTTCGTATTAGGCAGCAGGGTCCAGTACTATCCTGGAATGCTTGCTAACATTTTAAAAGGCGGGAATGAGATTGGAAACCATTCTTACAACCATCCTTTATTAACAAGACTGCCTCTCAAGCAAGCGGTGAAACAGGTAAAGGACACGCAGCAGCTGATTGAGAAAGCTAGCGGTTATACACCTACACACTTTAGACCGCCATATGGAGGAACAAATCAAGACATCAATCAAGCGGTTGATATGAAAGTTTCTTTGTGGGATGTTGATCCTGAGGATTGGAAAATTCGTAACAGCCAGCAGATCACAAGCCACGTTCTCTCACATGCAGCAGATGGCAGAACGGTATTAATGCACGATATCTATGAAAGCTCAGCTCGAGCAGCAGTGAAGATCATACATGAGCTCACCAAACAAGGCTACCAGCTTGTCACAGTCAGTGAACTAGAACAATTAAAAAAGGAACGAAATGAACAGGCCCCTGTGCAGTAAACACAGGGGTTTCTTTTTATGACTCCAAAGACTTCTTTCTTTTCAATAATGCTTGAAATGTCTCTTCAAGCTCCTGAGAAGGCTCTATACTTAAGCGACTGAGCACTTCAGACAGCTGCATATCAATCAACAGAAGCTCCTCTTCTCTCTTTGTAACAGGTGGTTTTTCTTCCTTTTGTCTATACTCTTCATATGTGCCATCAAACCCTTCAATGCGTTCTTCGTGAACATGCAGAATACGAGTGGCAACCTCCTCAATGAATCTGCGGTCGTGGGAGACAAACACAACTGTACCTGGGTAATCCTTCAATAGACCTTCAAGCGCTTCTACTGCCGCAAGATCTAAAAAGTTCGTCGGTTCATCCAGCATGAGGACATTGGCATCACTGACGAGTAATAATGCAAGCATGGTCTTCACTCTTTCTCCCCCGCTTAACACGCTAGCAAGCTTATACACATCATCTCCCCGAAACCCAAGCCTCGCTAATACCGTTCGAACCACTGTCTCATCTTGAACAGCCTCTCTAAGCACAATTTGTAAAATCGATTCATCTACCTTCAGTCCTGAAAGATCCTGACTAAAATAGCCTAATTTGACAGATTCTGAATGAGAAACACCGGAATGTCCATTCACTAGCATTCGAAGAAATGTCGTTTTGCCGCTCCCGTTCTTTCCGATGATGGCGACTTTGTCTCCGCCTCTCACTTCCACATTCGCCTGCTTCCAAAGAACTTTATCACCCGCCTTGCCATCTACATTTTTCACACGCAGGATGGTTCGGCTTGCTATTTCTTTCATCGTATGCTGAGTCATTTGAATGGGCTGGACGTCTTTTACTTTCTCAACCTTTTCTAATTTCTCCATTCTTGTTTCAATGGATTTGGCTGTTTTTTGAAGCTTTTTTTGCTTATTTGCATAGTAGGGCTTTGCAATTTTGGGCCCTGAGGATTTCAGCTTCTGTGATGGCTTTGTGGCTTTGTCCGCTTTTTTCATTTTCTTTTGCAGCGCATGCTCTAACTGCTTTTTCTTTTGTGTATAAGCTTCATAGGCTTCCATCTGCTGACGATGCGCCAGCTCTTTTTGCTGTGCAAAATGCGTGTAGCTGCCCTTGTATTGCTTGAGCACCCCATCATCCAGCTCCCAAATCTCTGTACATAGCGCATCTAAAAAAGCACGATCATGTGAAACGACAATGAGGGCACCTTGATCATCACGCAGCTTCTCTTCCAGCCACTCAATGTGCTCTGTATCTAAATGAGTCGTCGGTTCATCTGCTAATAAAAGGGCAGACGGACGGCTTAAGGCTCTTTCAATATAAGTCTGGGTCATCTCTCCACCACTCTGTCTGCCATCAGCTGTTTTCAGCTGTGGAAGCAAAGTACAGGTCGTTGTAGCAGCAAACGTTCCACTGTCTGGTTTTTCTTGACCTGCCAGCACATGCAATAAAGTCGTTTTCCCACTGCCATTTGCCCCCACTAGACCAATGCGATCGCCTTGATGGATGGCAAGCTCCTCAATATCAAATAACAACCGATCCTTTCGAAATACCTTTAACTGATTGGCTCTGAGTAACATCCAATCCTCTCCTTTCGTATCAGGAGACATGAAAAAGCCTCCCATTCTCAGAATAGGAGGCAAAATGGTGTACAAAAATAAGCGTATTGATACAGAATGACGTGCTGTTCATCGAATGAACACACACATCCCCGTATCAATCCCCTCATTCTTTGATTCCCAAGCTGTACCATCCTATTCCGAAGCTAAAAAATGAAAACGCAGCAAACATAGCAACACATGTCGTTTGCTCACTGCCTTCGTTCTTTCATTTTGCTTACAGGTCATAGGATTAGTACTTCATTGCATTGGGTCACCCTTCCGTCGTTTGTTACGTATACGATAAAAGATTGGTTATTTTTTGTCAAGCTGAAAAGGCATGAGTGAGTCCAGCAGCTTGAGCGTAAATGGATGGGTCGCTTCAAACAGCTGGTCATTTGTACATTCTTCCACAAGTAACCCTTCATGTAAAAAAAGGAGCCTGTCACATAGATACACCGCTGCCTCTACATCATGCGTTATCATCAGGATGGTCATATCTAATTCTTGTTTTAGTGTCTCAAGCAGCTCCAATATTTGTACCTGAACAGAGACATCAAGTGAGCTAAGGACTTCATCTAATATGAGAATTGCTGGATTCGTGGATATGGCTCTTGCTATGCAAACCCGCTGGAGCTGCCCCCCACTTAGCTGATGAGCATAATGATTCAGCAAAGACGAGGGAAGCCTGACTTGCTCAAGCAATGACAATACTTTCTGATCCATATTCTTTTCATGCTTTAACAATCGCATGGGTTCAGCAATGATTTCTTTCACCGTAAAGGATGGATGGACAGAAGATATATAATCCTGAAAGACAACGCTCATTTCCCCCCGATTCTTCTTCCTCCATATGTGAGCTGGCCTCCCATCAATCAATACCTCTCCACCATCTAACTTTTCTAAACCGAGCAGGATACGTGCTAATGTACTTTTGCCACTTCCGCTCTCACCGACTAACCCGATACATTGTCCTTTTTCGATTTGAAACGATACGTTTGATATTCGTGCTTTTGATTCCTTTTGATGAGAGAAAAAACCTTTCGCCTCTCCATGTTTACGTAATTGATTGGCTGTGATCAACATGGGAACGCCCTCACTCTCTTCTGCTGTCTAAGTGCTTCAAGGGGGGCAGATAAGCGAAGTCTCGTCTCTAGTAAATGCTTTGTTTGGGGATGCTCGGGTGATGTGAATATCTTCTCAGCTGCGCGATGCTCAAGCATCACTCCTTGATGCATCACCATCAACTCGTCAGCGATCGCCTGAACGACGCCTAAATCATGCGAAATGATGATCAAGGCAGCACCTGTTTCTTCTTTCAGCCTCTGTAATTGCATGATGACCTCACGCCGATTGTATGCATCAAGCGACGCAGTTGGCTCATCCGCAATGATCACGTCAGGAGAAAGCATCATCGTGATCGCAATCATGACACGCTGCAGCATGCCGCCAGACAGCTCATGAGGATATTTTTTCATCAATTGATGTGGATTTCTTAAATGGACAAGCTCCAGTCCAGTGATGGCTTGGGCTTTTCCTTCTTTCCCGCGTAAGCCCAAATGCCGCTGAAACGTTTCCATCATTTGATGACCAATGGTTTCGATGGGATTGAACGCATTCATGGCATCCTGTGAGATGAAGCCAATTCGTTTTCCTCGCCACTGCTCTACCGCCTGACTTGTCAATTTCTCACCGTCAAACATGATCGCTCCTCCCACTTCCAGCGAAGGAGGGATCAAGCCAATTAACGCTTTTGCGACGGTTGATTTTCCGCTTCCACTTTCTCCAATAACGGCTAAACAGCGTTGTTGTTGTAATGAAAACGTGATATTCGCCACCAAATTCTTTTGCTGTACTGGATCATGTACGGACAGATTTTTTACGTCGATGAAAGGCAAATGGTTTCCCCCCTTTTTTGTTGATATGATGCATAGCAGGGTTCGTGGCCTGCTGCAGACTATCTCCTAAAAAGTTCAGCGCCATGACCACGAATAAGATGGCAAGTCCAGGCGCGAGCATATGAGCTGGGTGTGTCACCATGACATTCTTCGCCTCGTTTAGCATCATGCCCCATTCCGGTGTAGGTGCACTCACACCTAACCCAAGAAAAGACAGAGCGGATATATTTAAAATCACCCACCCCGCATCAAGTGTAGCAAAGACAGCGATTTCTCCTGAGATGCGAGGGAATAGATGTCTCCTCAGTATGTAAAAGGGGGAACCACCAGACACTTTTGCAAACTGAACAGATGGCTCATTCGCATATTGCAGGACAGACGAACGAATCATTCTTGTATACCAGGCCCATTTCGCAAGGACATTGGCCAGAATAATATTGAAAAGTCCAGGTCCCAATATTCCCACAATGGCAAGGATCATCACCTCTGCTGGAAAGGACAGCATGACATCACACAGCCTCATCAAAACTCCATCAACCTTTCCTCGAAAAAAGCCGGCCATGAGTCCCAGTATGCTGCCAATGAGCATCGTGATACACATCGTCAGCATGGCCGCAAGCATCGTTGTGCGAATGCCATATAAAAGCCGCGACAATACACATCTCCCCAGCTGATCCGTTCCGAGCGGATAAGTAAGACTGACGCCGGCATATTTTTGAAGAATGTTCGTATCTGTCGGGTCATGTGGTGCTAACACTGGTGCAAACAGTCCAGCTAATGCGACAAGTGCTAATAGCCAGATAGAAAGAATGGCCATACGGTCTTTTCTTAATTGATTCCACCCTATCATCTTTCTCAGCCCTCCTTTCTTAACTGCGGGTTCATGATCATTTGCATAACATCAGCGATGAGGTTGCACACAACAAACAGGAACCCCATCACAAACAAATAGGCTTGAATAATCGGGAAATCGGCGTGGAAAATAGCCGTCACACACAACCGTCCAACCCCTGGCCAAGCAAAAAGATTTTCAATAATGACGGTTCCAGCAATGAGCTTTGGAATAGACATGCCAAGTGCTGTCACCGCTAGTTGAAGCGCATGTCTCATGACTTTCAATTGAATAGTACGTTCCTTTAAACCACGGGCTCTTGCATAAAAAACAAATGGCTCGTGCTGAAACTTTAGGATTTGATTTCGAATCAGTCTCACATAGGTCGATAAGTAGCCAAGTGATAGTGTGATAGCTGGTAGAAGAATAGATTTGAAACCTTCCATTCCACTCGTATTGACCCAGTTGAATTTGACAGAAAAAAGCCAAATAAACAAAATTCCCAACCAAAAACTAGGCATTGAAGCTGTGATAAACACAAAGGCTCTCAGTATTCGGTCCACCCAGGTATGAGCCGCATACGCACATACCATTCCGAATAATAAACTCAACACAATGATGAAAAAGAGCGCTGCTCCTGCAAGCTTCAATGTGGCAGGCAGCGCCTCCATAATGAGATCAAAAACCGGCTCCTGTGTGACATAGCTGTTGCCAAAATCACCTGTTAATCCATCTTTAAGCCATGTGGCATAGCGTATGAAAAATGGTTGATCTAAGCCTAGCTCTTGTCGCATCGATTCAATCATTTCTTCTGTTGGGGTCACTTGATTCACACGCAAAGCGACCTCAGCTGGATCACTTGCCCGCATCGTAAGTAACACAAACGCAAAGAAGGTGATGAAGACAATGAGTGGGAAAAGCAGCAATATTCGTTTTAAGATATAGTGTGTCATGTCTCCGCCTCCGGTTTAAGACGAAAAATACAATCGGTCAAAGGGAATCTCATACTGTGATACATGAAAACCTACACCTTTAAGGCGCTTATTATAAACGGCCTTTGTCACAGAGTAAGAGATTGGGATGTAGACATTTTCATCATGAATATACGTCAAAATTTCTCGGTACATTTGTTTTCTCTTTTGCTCATCTGGTTCCACCAATACCTTCGTAATTGTCTCATCTAGCCACTTTTTCTTTTTCAAGCCTAATTGGGCTTGATAATCAGCATGAGATGCAACACGGAATGAAGAGACGTAAGTTTGTGGATCATAAGGAAGTCCCCACGATAGAGAGTACATCAGATCAAACTTTCCTGTTTTTTGACGATCTAAAAACGCCTGTTTTTCTTCTCCTCTAATATCCAGCTTGATCCCAACCTGCTTGAAGTCATGTTGAATCGATTCACTAATCGTTCTTTCGCCTGCATTATCCGAATTATAATAAATGGTCACACGCTTAGTGGTTTGTCTTTTTGATAGCGATAGCCGTCTTCTTTTAGCTTCCAGCCTGCCTCATCCAGTAATGCCTCTGCTTTCTTTTTTTGATAGGTTTTCTTTTTAAGCGGGATATCTGCATAAGGGACTGACGAGGCAAGCAGCGTGTGTGCTACTTGTTCCGTTCCATTTAAAATCCCTTCTGTAATCATTTCTTTTTGAATGGCGTATTGAAATGCTTCTCTTACTTTTGGATCTTTTGTGACGGGTTGATTGGAGTTGATCACAATAGATCTTGAACCAACAGGAGGACTCACGGTCACACCGTATTGGCCCGCTTCCTTTAACGCCTGAAATGAGTCTCCGTCGATCATGTCACCATCTGCTCCAAATAAGAGATCAATCTCTCCTTTTTGGAGCGCAAGTAAAATCGTTTGATGATCCGGCATGACCTTCCACTTCACTGTTGAAATCTTGGACTTTTCCCCCCAATAGTGATCATTTACTTCAAACACGGCGTATTGATTTTTTTATGTTCCTTTAACACATAAGGACCTGTCCCTGCATACTCTTTGACTCCTTTTGCTGTGGTCCCATCAACGAAGCTTTTTGGAGAAATAAAACGGAAGGGGCGAGTTAAGCCTAGCTCTTCTAACGTTGGGTAATAAGGTTCTTTCAACGTGAGAACAAATGTATGTTCATCTACAGCCTTTGTGGATTTGATTTCTGATACGAGATTGAGCCAAGCGTTCTTTTCAATATTTTTGACAACTGCATCAATATTCATTTTCACTGCCTTCGCATTAAACGGCTCACCATCTGAAAAAGTCACGTCTTTTCGAAGGTGAAAGGTGTAGGTCTTTCCATCTTTTGAAATGTCCCAGCTTTTAGCTAGGGCTGGTTGAACTCCTTTGTCTGTATTGACGACAAGCGATTCAAATACCATATTTTGAGCGGCCATCTCTCCGCCATATAGATGGGGATTAATGTCCCTTATATCTTTTGTACTTGCATACACTAGCTCATCTTCTTCTCGGTCATGTAAGCTGGAAGATGCCTTATTTTCAGAGCATGATGCCAATAAAAAACAAGCCATGACTGAAAACAGCATCAAGGTATATGTCACATAGGGATGCTTTTTCTCATATTTCTTCTTTATGTAAACAGCTTGATCATTCATATGTACTTCCCCCAATTTGATATTATCGTAATCATTTCGATTTTTAATCGAAATGATTACGAATTGAATATTAGCATACAGAAATGGGAAATACAATGTCTTTTTTCATCAAAAAAACAGACTCATGATCGAGTCTGTCAGATTGTTGACAAAGGGCTAAAATGATCTTTATTTTAGCCCTTTGTCTTCTTTTCAGCTTGATAGAAAACCTTTGCAGTCTAGGAAGGACGAGTACTGAAGCGGAGCGAATTTGAGATTCGTGAGCACCGGCACGACACCGAATGCGAGGGTTTGTCTACACGCTGAGACTCATGATTGGGCCTGTTTCGCCTGCTTAAATTGATCGATCACACGTAATGCTTTTTCTGTTCCACCTGCTGTTTGGAAGCTTTCTTCAATTTTTTCAATCCCGGCACGGTACGTGTCACTTTCCAGAACAGTCTCCACGGCATCTCTTAGCTGCTTTGTCGTCAGCTGGTCTTTATCAAGCGTCCGAGCAGCGGATAATTCCGTCAGCCTTTGTGCCACCATCGGCTGATCTTTGTCGACCGGAATGACCACCATCGGAACGTGATAATGAATGCCTTCATTGACACTGTTCATTCCGCCGTGTGTCACAAACACATCTGTTAGTTCGAGCACTTCAAGCTGCGGTACATAAGGCTCGATCAGAAAATGAGTCGGCGCCTCTTTTAAGAGAGACCTATCAATTTTTTCTCCTGTTGCGATGACCACTTTTCCATCAAAGTCTGCAAAAGCATCAATACACAGATTAAAAAATGCTTCTGTATCCCCAAGAACTGTACCCATCGAAATAAAGACGACTTTTTCTTGCTCAAGTACTTCCAGCGGGAATGGGTGCTGATCTGCTCGTTTTAGAAAGCTCGGCCCAATGAAGACAAACGAATCGTTTAATGCATCGACAGACGGCTGAAAATATTCGCTTGTATACACCATATTCAGTTCTCCGCGGTTTTTCATGAATTGCATCAAACGCTTCGGCTGTACCCCAAAACGTTCATTTATTTCTTCTAACAGATGAGCGGCCTTCTCATCCTTTCTATATAGAGGTGTATCAAAATGCGCCTCTTGCAGCACAAAAGAAGGGTTCGAACCGATCCCTGGAATCTGTAAGTAATCTCGAACAAGCTCGCCTGCCCCAAACATATCGAAATAGACCAAATCAAATGAATGCTGCTTAGAAAGTGTTTCCACCACCTCTAAAATATCTAATGACGTTTGCAGCATTGCATGAAAGAATGGCTGCATGGAATCTAAATCGTCTTCTTCCACACTTAATGTGCGAATATAGTCTGGATGTATATGTACGTGAGCGCCTAAGCGTTTGATTCGTTCCTGATAATGTTCAGTTGTGACCGCATGAACTTCATCACCTCGATCCGTTAATGCTTTTATGATCCCTAACATGGGGTTCACATGTCCTTCAGCTGGGAACGTAATCAATAAAATCTTCGCCACAAGAAATCCCTCCTCATTGTCAATTCCCTTCCATGTTAATCATATACAGCCAGCAACCTCAACAAATACGCCTAAAAAGGGAAGAAATGAGTCTTATGGCCAGTATTTTAAGAAGATACAAGAAAAAAAGACAAAGCCTCCTGTTAAGAGCTTTGTCTTTTTGAACTTATGATTTGAGCAGCATTTTTTTAAATGCATTAGACTGTTTTTCACAACGTATTTTTTATGTCTTTAATTACTGTTGTAACAACATTTTAAAATTATCTCGTGCAAAATTTGTGCAAAGAATATTTCTATGTCCACTTTAAATCAGTATTATCAACATTAAATATTTAAAAAACCTTTTTAAAATCTCACTTCTCGTTTTGAGAAATATACTTATCAATTTCACGTATATTGAATCCACCTAAATCTATTTATATCAACGTTTTTAGAATTTATTTTGATAAAAATGTATATTAGAATGATATTACTTGAACCAACACGATAGATGTTAGCGGAATACATTTTGTTAATATATTCCACTTTCATGTTTACAATAAAAGTCTTTTCATATTGGGTGCTTATTAAAAATAGCACCCGTTAATTTAAGTACATTCCTTCACATTCCACGATATATTATTTAATATTCTGATGTAGAGAGAAATCAACTTATATTATAGTAACCATTTTTTCAATCTTGACAAATTTTCTTCTAAAAACAAAGCATTTTTTTCAATTCCTCGGCGTTTAGACCATCCAATACTATTGAATGCATCTGTAAATCGATAAAAAGGTAACACATTCTCCAGGTCAATTAATGGCCTGATACTGTTATAGCCTTCTTGGTATGCATTATACAAGCTAACATCATAACTTAAAAAATCACGATACAGTTTGGTAAAATCGACTTCTGTTGAACCAAATCTTACGCTTTCAAAATCTATTATTCCTGAAACTTTATCATTATCAACAATTATATTTGCTGGACGAAAATCCATATGTACAAAGCTTGGTCCATCTGGAGACGGAAGTTTTTGTTTCATCTTTTCAAATTTTTCAATGGCTTTTTTATATAATTGTTCATCCAAAATATCCCTTACATCTTCAGCAAAACTATAAAATTTCTGTTCAACAAAATGAGACCAGTTCGGAAATTCATTTTTTATACAAGTTAACATTTGCTCAGAAAGAGGACGAATAGAATGCATTTCAGCCTGAAGGACCCCAACTTGGAACGCTATTGTTGGTGTAGCATTAGATGTTAACGGTTTCCCTTTTAATTCAGATAATAAAAAAGCACCTGGACAATCCTCATCACCTGTCCAATAATCCATCATTTCAGGAATAGAGACACTTCCTTTTAAAATTTCATAGGCTTCTAATTCTCGCTGATACTTCAATTTTGTAAAAGGAATTTTCAAAAAAACTTTATCACCATTAGACAAAATACATTTATAAACTGTTGAACTATGAGAATCTTCAACCTCATTAATTGATAGTACCTTCAATCCAAATTGTTGAATGACACGATTTAACATCAAACTTCCCCCCTATTTATAACCAATCTCCATTTTATTGTTAAAAAGCCACATCTTTTTAAACAAAATCTATATTACAACATTTCTACAACTAAACTCTCCGTTAATAACTTCTACAAAAAAGCGATAAGCCTTCCTGGACTATTGCACCCGTAAACTTAATAAGAATTTGCCCAATTTCTTGCCTTTTCCACTAACTCATTAACAAATTTCTGTTTTTCAGTTTGATACTTATAATGATTTTCAGGAAACTGTTTTGCTAATTTTATTTTTAAATCTCAATATCTTTTAGCATCATCTGGGTGTTTAATTAAATATTTTTTAAAATCCAGCGGAGTTATTGAAGAAATTAGATATGAAGAAAACAACATTTCACGAACATGGGACTACAAGACAGGAAAAGGTTTTTAGTCCACAAAAAATGACCCTTCTAACAGAGTCATTAAAATGTATATTGAAACAATGAAATTGTTTAAAGATTTTTTCAAAGAAATAACACCAAACCCTTATGAGCTTATTTTATTAGTCCTACAAACCCTAAAAAAGTATTAACATTTGAACGACTTAAAAATTGAACCTGGAACAATTCATGGTTTTAGACACACCCATGCAGTATACTTCATTACAAGAAAATATCTATTTATTATGTTTCAGAAAAGCTAGGACATGCTAGCATTGACACAACCCTTAGATATTATTCTCATGTGGTGAAGGAGCTTAGAGAAGAAGATACTAAAAACACTTTGGATTTGTTTCAAAAAATGTTATCACTCGAAAGAGCCACAAGTGAAAAATTTGTGCAAAATGAAATAATATCGTTTTCTAACGTTTACTCACGTAATTCCATAAAAAACAAAGAAAACCCTTTATTTCAAAGGGTTTTCAGCTTTTTCACAAATGATAAATCGAATCCTATTGGATACTATAGACGCGCTCGGAGGGATTCGAACCCCCGGCAGACGTGGTACCGGAAACCACCGCTCTATCCAACTGAGCTACGAGCGCACGATATGTTTTTTGAACGTCAGCATATCAAATTATAAGGGAAATGCTGCAAGAAAGCAATGATTAATCATCAGACCTGCCCATGTATTTTCTTCTTTCAAATACATATATTCATATGATGGTTTGAAGTGGAAGGGTTTTGGGGAAAATGGATAGAGGTATTTGATTTTAGGTCAGCATTTTGTTTGACCTTTATTGACCAAAAATGTATCATTGAATTACATACTTACCTAAAAGGTGAAGGAGGAACATTATGAATTTAATACCTACAGTCATTGAACAAACAAATCGTGGGGAAAGAGCTTACGACATTTATTCTCGTCTTTTAAAAGACCGTATTATCATGCTTGGTTCTGCGATCGATGACAATGTTGCCAACTCCATCGTGTCACAGCTTCTTTTCTTGGAAGCCGAAGATCCAGAGAAAGATATCTCTATCTACATTAACAGCCCTGGCGGTTCTATCACAGCTGGTATGGCCATTTACGATACGATGCAATTTATTAAACCAAAGGTATCAACTATTTGTATTGGTATGGCTGCATCAATGGGTGCGTTCCTGCTTGCTGCTGGTGAAAAAGGTAAGCGTTATGCCCTTCCAAACAGTGAAGTGATGATTCATCAACCATTAGGCGGAGCCCAAGGTCAAGCGACAGAAATTGAAATTGCGGCTAAACGAATCCTTTCTTTACGCGATAAACTGAACCAAGTACTTGCTGAACGTACTGGTCAGCCAATTGAAGTGATTGAGCGCGATACAGATCGTGACAACTTCAAAACAGCGGAAGAAGCTCTTCAATACGGACTCATTGACAAAGTCTTGACCCGTAATTCAGAAGAACAAAAATAATGACAAAACAAACCGTCTGCTCCTTCGAACAGACGGTTTTTTGTTGTTCACATGCTTTAAGACAGCTCCGTCCATTTCTGCTGAAGAGATGGTGTTTGATAAGAAGCCATCTGTGAAATCAATTCTTCCGGCTCACTGGAGGCATGTAACAATTGAAGGTGTGATTCATTTGAAAAACCTTCCTGTACACTGAACTTCACCATGTCAATGAGCGGCTTGAAATAGTCATTCACTTGATACAATCCAATTGGCTTTTGGTGAATCCCGATTTGTGCCCAGCATAACACCTCAAATAATTCTTCATATGTACCAAAGCCGCCTGGCATGGCAATAAATCCATCGGCCAGCTCGCTCATTTTCGCTTTTCGTTCATGCATCCCTTTTACTTCTATTAATTCTGTTAGCTCTTGATGCACAACCTCTCCTCTAAAAAGCCCTTTTGGCATGACCCCAATGACTTGCCCGCCATTTTTCAATACCTCATCTGCAATGGCTCCCATTAGTCCAATTCGTGAACCGCCGTATACAAGACAAATGCCCTTCTCTGCCATATAAGCACCCAGCTCGACAGCCTTTTGTTTGTAGATGTCATTCACACCTGGATTCGAACCAGCAAACACACAAATCGTTTTCATCAAAACAGCTCCATCTCTCTCTATGATTTCTTCACCCACTCATTCTACTATAATTAATTGTAAAGAAACAGCCGCATCGTCTATATATAGTGTAAAATGAAAAAACGAACACCATATAAGGAGCTGTATAAAGAAAATGCAAACAACTGAGATAGAGAAGTGGATTAAAGAGTTTTACGAAATGAGAAATTGGACAAAATACGGGCCGTTTATTCGGTTAGGCTTCCTTATGGAAGAAACGGGAGAACTCGCTCGTGCCGTTAGAGCCGTAGAAATTGGGCGTGATCGGCCTGATGAAAAAATACAAGAGACACTAGAGTTAAAGAAAGACCTTATCGAAGAAATGGGTGATGTATTAGCGAATCTACTCGTTTTAGCTGATCTTTATGATGTGACATTAGAAGAGGTTTTCGCCTCTCATCAACAGAAACTCACAAAACGTTTTTCTACTGAAATAGAACAGGCAAAAAGCACGTAACCAAACTGTCACGTGCTTTTTTTACACCCTTATAGCTGCTGTGGTGAAATATCATCCGTTCGTTCAAAGAAATGCTGCTTTCCAATTTGATGAAAAAGACCCGTACGATGCAAAAGCTCTTTTGGCTGTGATTGTAGTCCGACAATCATCAGTTTTCCATTATGATGCTTTAAACGATTGGAGATGTTCATCAGGACCGCTTCTGCTGAGGTGTCCATATAGTTGACTTTATTCATGAGCAGGATGAGCGTTTTCGGCTTTGTCTGAACATGATCCAAAATCGAATTTTCCAATGAATCTGTTGTACCGAAGAACAGTGGTCCTTCAATTGAATACATACTGATATCTTTCTGGTCTGTCTGTTTTTCTAAAGTGGCTGCCGTTTCTATTTGAGGAACAGCGACATTTGTATGAATGTTGGTCGTCTGGCTCATTTTTTTGATAAAGGCGATAAACGCTAAAATGAGACCTGCGGTGACGCCAATAATCAAATCACCGATGACCGTTAAGAGGAAGGTCACGACAAGTACAAGTGAATCCGCATTTCTCACTTTCACAATATTGATAAACTCTTTTTTCTCACTCATATTCCAAGCAACAAACATTAAAATTGGTGCCATGGCAGCAAGTGGAATCATGGATGCATATGGTGCAAAGAGCATTAAGATGAGCAATACAACGACGCCATGCACAACACCTGAAATCGGACTTGCTCCGCCATTTTTGATGTTCGTTGCTGTACGGGCAATGGCTCCAGTCGCTGGAATCCCTCCGAAAAGCGGTGCCGCCATATTGGCGATTCCTTGCCCGACAAGCTCCTTGTTGCTGTCATGCTTAGAGCCTTTCATATTATCAGCAACCATTGCTGACAAGATTGACTCCACACCGCCTAAAAGCGCAATGACAATGGCTGGAGGCAGCAGATAAATCATTTTTTCGATCGTTAATTCAGGAAAAGCGAAGCTTGGCAGCTGGCGAGGGATTTCACCATATGCAGAGCCAATTGTTTCAACTTGTCCTTGGAAAAAGAGAACGGCTACAAATGTTGAAGCCAATAAACCTAATAGAGCACCAGGTATTTTGGGAATGTATTTTTGTGCCACCAAAATCACGATGAGCCCGATGACGGCTGTGATGATGGCGAGACTATTTGTGGTGCCGAGATGGACCACGATTTCTCTCATATTGAGGAAAAAGCTTTCATGCTTTTCAACACCCTTTAATCCGAGGAAGTTGGCAATCTGCCCTGAAAAAATAATGACAGCAATACCAGCAGTAAAACCGATGATAACCGGACGAGGAATAAATTTCATGAGCTTCCCTAGTTTGAATATTCCGAACAATACAAGCAAACAGCCTGCCATAAAACCGGCAATGAGTAAGTTTTCAATACCGTACTGGCTGACAATCCCGAATAAAATCGGAACAAACGCCCCGGTCGGCCCGCCGATCTGATACTTTGAACCACCAAACAATGAAATCAAAATGCCGGCAACGATGACTGTGTATAATCCATATTCTGGTCCGACACCAGATGCAATGGCAAATGCCATGCCTAAAGGAATTGCCACAACGCCCACGACAAGCCCAGCGATTAAATCGCGTCTAAATTTTGATGAATCATAACCTTCAAATCTTCCATAAAAACGCATGGTATGTGTTGGCCTCCTTCAAGTATGTGTAGATGATTTAGGTATACTGTGGATCGATCTGTTTGTCTTTTACAACGACATCCAGCTTTCCTGTTGCTGGATGAATCACTAGTCCATGAACAGCCACATCACTTGGCATCAGCGGATGCTCTTTGACTAATTTCACGCTTTGGGACACGCTCTCTTCAACCGAATCAAAGCCTGTCAGCCAGCCCTTTAAATCAACCCCTGAGTTTTTCACAATGCTCAAACATTTCTCTTCAATTCCGCGTGCTTTGGCCTTTTCAAGTAAAGGCTCTGCCGCAAGACCTGCCATTCCGCATTCATGATGTCCCACAATGCACACTTCCTCTGCTTTCAGCTCATAGATGGCTAGTAAAATACTCCGCATCACACTGCCGAACGGATGTGTAACGATGGCTCCGGCGTTTTTAATGATTTTGGCATCACCGTTACGCAGCCCCATGGATTGCGGTAACAGTTCCAAAAGACGTGTATCCATACAAGTTAAAATGACCAGTTTCTTTTCAGGAAATTTCCCCGCTTTGTAAGGCTCATAATGTCTCTCATTTACAAACTCTGAATTGTGCTGAAGAATCTCTTCTAATTTTGATCCCATGTTGCCATCTCCCATCTTTTTTTAAGTATCGTAACGCCTTGCCTGTCCCCCTTTTCTCTCGTGTGCTCTCAAGCATAGAGAAGAAAAATGATAGAAAAAAAAGAAAAAAATGAGAAAACGATGAGAAAAAATGTAAGCATTTTCTCTATTTTGATCTTTGTACCGCTTCAGCGTAAGGGATATGCGGCCTGCTCTTTCAATCTATTGTTCTCAGTTCATCAAAAGACGATGAAATGGTTTAGTAGAAAATGGACGTCCCGTTTAATACATTTCAAATATAATAAATTTTCTATCAAAAAGTCTCGATCTATTTTCCAGTTTGTCAGATAATCTCTCAAAAAATCTGATAGTTTCCCATGACACATCTACCAATAGCTTATTTTTTATGTTTTAAAAATGCATCAGATGGCTTATGAATATACTTGTTCACTAAGAAAATGTCTCTCCTTCACCGTTATTTCAGTATATTAAATATTGAACAACTCATATTCAAACGTGTGATACCGAAATGGTTGCTTTATAATAAAAGGAGCAAGATGACGATGTGAAAGGAGCGAGTTGACTGTGACACCACATATTTTTGTCGCCAAACCCTTACCTGCCTCTTTTGAGAAAATACTAAAGGAACATTGTACATACGAGGTGTGGCAATCAAAGGACCCCATTCCAAGAGATATTTTGTTTGAGAAGCTGCAACATGCTGATGGCCTTTTGACGTCTGGAACGAAAATCGATCAGGAGCTATTAGATCACTCACCAAAACTCAAGGTGGTGAGCAATAACTCGGTCGGCTATGACAACTTTGATATAGAAGCCATGAAACAAAGAGGGGTGATCGGCACGCACACTCCTCATACACTTGATCATACCGTCGCTGATCTCGCCTTTTCGCTCATTCTCTCCTCGGCGAGAAGAATCACCGAGCTTGATCGTTTTATCCGCGAGGGGAAATGGACGAAATTTGTACAGGAAGAAGATATATTTGGCATTGATGTTCATCATCAAACGCTCGGCATTATTGGCATGGGCCGTATCGGGGAGCAAGTAGCCAAACGGGCAGCACTTGGTTTTGATATGAACGTCCTCTATCATAACCGGAGCCGGAATGAAAAGGCTGAATTGGCGTATGGCGCTGTGTATTGCGCACTTGATGACCTGCTGAAGCAAGCCGATATCATTGTCTTGATCACACCGCTAACCGAAGAAACGTATCATATGATGGGGGAACGAGAATTTAAGTTAATGAAGCAGACAGCTTTATTCGTGAACATCTCCCGCGGAAAAACAGTGGATGAGCAAAGTCTGATTCAAGCGCTTCAGGAGGGATGGATCAAAGGGGCAGGTCTTGATGTGTATGAGCAAGAACCGCTCCAGGAAGATCATCCATTCAAAGAGATGAACCAGGTTACTCTTGCCCCTCACATCGGTTCCGCTACTGAAACAACAAGAGATCTCATGCTAAAACGAGCCATTCATAATGTGATTCACGGAATTGATGGCAAGGCCCCTGTTGATGTTGTGAAGGAGCTTGCCACAACTTAATGGAAAAAGGCGCAGGGAACTGCGTCTTTTAGACTGTTGACAAAGGGCTAAAATGATCTTTATTTTAGCCCTTTGTCTTCTTTTCAGCGTGATAGAAAACCTTTGCAGTCTAGGAAGGACGAGTACCGGAGCAGAGCGAATTTGACATTCGTGAGCACCGGCACGCAGGACTGACACAGAATGCGAGGGTTTGTCTACACGCTGAAAGGCGCAGGGAGCTGCGTCTTTTTATTTATTACCTAAGAATGGACTCGGGAGAAAAGACTCATTTTAGCAAAGGTTCTGATTCTTTACATTTCCTTCATATTCGGGTGCTATAATATGGATAGACAAGCAACAAGAGGACAGCATCCGATTTCCTTTATAGGAGGATGAAGATGAAAAAAATAAGTTCGATTTTTACTATGTTCGCTCTGATCGCTGCTATTCTGTTTTCTGGATTTATCCCGCAGCAAGCTCAAGCAGCAACACCTCTTACACCAACAGCCACGAATGAACCTGCTTCCATTCAACTTGCATCAGATTTGCGTACCCTTGCCGTCATTAATACATTTGATGGGGTAGCAGATTATTTAATTCGCTACAAACGACTACCTGATAATTACATCACAAAATCACAAGCAAGTGCTCTTGGATGGGTTGCATCGAAGGGAAATCTAGCGGAGGTTGCGCCAGGCAAAAGCATCGGTGGAGATGTTTTCTCTAACCGGGAGGGACGTCTTCCTTCAGCCAGCGGCCGAACATGGCGTGAGGCAGATATCAACTACGTCTCCGGCTTCCGTAATGCTGACCGCCTCGTGTATTCAAGTGACTGGCTCATCTACAAAACAACGGACCACTATGCGACATTTACACGTATTCGTTAATCTGAGACAGCCCGCTTTTATAGGCTGTCTTTTCTATGATGTTGGCAAAATGAGGGTTTGTTTCAAAAGGCGATGGAAGCGAATTTTTAAATACGAAATATAGATATATGGGAATGTCAGTTGTCATGTAAACTTCAGGAATGCTATTTAAACCGTTTCATATCTTTCAACAATCATTGATCTTGATCAATTAGATAGCCATTATATCCTTTGTGTTAGATTTTAATATTTTATATCGTTTATTTTATTCATGTTTATTTGTTCATCTTCAATCATATTTTCACTACGTGCAATACATAGTGTACTTACTACGTCACCTGTAACGTTAAGTGAGGTGTGTCCCATATCGATTATTCTATATATCCCAGCAATCACCCCAACTATTTCCATAGGAAGTCCTAATGTAGTTAACAGCATAATTGTCATAACGATACCACCTCCAGGAATACCGGGCGATCCAACTGATATTAAAGTTGTCATTAATATCACTAATAATTGCTGACTAATTGGCATGTCAATCCCATATATTTGGGATACAAATATGATGGCAGCAGAGTAATAAACAACGGCACCATTCATGTTCATAGTTGCTCCAATAGGAAGTGTGAATTGCGCTAGTTCCTCTTTTACCTTAAAGTCTTCTTTCGTCACAGAGATAGTAACAGGTAAAGTTCCCGAACTACTTGTCGTACTCGCAGTCACTACCCAAATCTTACCGATTGACTTAAAGAACTTTGATAATGGAATTTTAGCTATGAATTTTAACATAAACAAGTACATCAAAATGATTACAGAAATCAAACCTATATAATCAACTAAAATAAATTTGCCCAAAGGTCCAAATATTTTCAAGCCGTATTCCCCAATGGTACAAGCCATTAATGCAGCTACACCTATAGGTGAAAATGCCATGATGATTCCTGTCAATTTATACATTACCTCTGTACCCTCTTCAAAAAATTTTCTAAGGGTTACAGATTTGTTTCCTATTAAAACGATGGATATCCCCAAGAACAAGGAAAAGATGATAATTTGTATGAGATTTCCTTCTGCTAGAGCCTGAACAGGATTTGATGGAAATAGCCCTAATATTGTCTCTCCAAACGTAGGAATATTTGCAGCTTTATATTCAGACGATGTCTTTATACTATCAATCTCTATTCCATTTCCTGGTTTAAATAAATGTGCAATCAAAAGACCTATTCCACCTGCTATTAAAGTCGTTCCAATATAATAGATTAAAGTTTTTGTTCCGATTCTCTTTAATTTTTGAACATCACCAATACTAAAGATTCCAGAAGTTATGGAGAAAAAAATAAGCGGAACAACAATCATTTTAATAAGTGTTAAGAATATATCCCCAATAGGTTTAATGATTAATATTTTTTCTTTAAAAATTAAACCTAGTACTATACCGATGACAAACCCAATAAATACTTTTGTACCGAGACCTAATTTCTTCATTAATCGTTATCCCCCTATTTTATGAATTTGCTAATCTCTTAGTGGTAGTAGTGGCAGATAATTCTTTTGTGACACATAAAAAATGATCGATATCATTTTCTGTATGACAATGGAAAGGCGAAACTCTTATAGCACCTGTTAAGCCAATGGCTTCAAGTATACGTTTTGAATAAACACTAGTATTCACTCTTTCATATACAGTAACTCCTCGATCTTGATAATCCTTTCTAAGTTGTTCATCATCTCTTCCCTGAATTCCAATCGCAACAATGAGATCTCTTTTCGTTAAATCTGGATAATCTGCAAAAACTTTTACGTTATCCATGTATCTCAATCCTTCGATCTTATCACTGCCTTCAAGCAGTCTATGCAGTAGTGCTCTTTCATGTAGAACTATTTTTTTCATACCCTTTAGATACATATCTCTTCTAGACAATTCTCCAATACTGTCGTATGAACCCAGCCAGCATACATAATCGATAACAGCTGACACGGATGCAAAAAGGGAAGGTGTTGGTGAACCAAGTTCCCATACACTGTCATCCTTTGCTATTAGTTTTTGATGCGGAAGTTTCGATAATCTTTCTGAAACATAAGCAAATCCAATACCTCTTGATGCCATAAACTTATATGGTGCAAAATTTGCTCCATCTATACCGAGTTTTTCCACATCAAGGGTTCCATGAGGCATATGCTGGACAGCATCCACAATGATATATAAATCTGGTTTTATCTCTCTGGCGGCTTTTATAATTCCCTCAAGATCCATTATATTTCCTGAAATATTACTAGAAGCAATAACGCTTAACAAAATCGTATTCTCGTCAATTTTATCAGCAATAGATGCTGGATCAACAAACCCTGTATTTACATTTGCCTTAGCAACTCTAAATTCTTTATTGTTCTTTTTACAGTAAAATTCTAATGAATCGTAAGCAGAAGGATGTTCAATATTAGTAGTGACTGCATTAGTTCCCTCAACATTTTCAATAATAGTTGAAACCATTTTAAACATTGTTTGAGATGCTGTTAGATCCGTTATTAAAGAACCGGATTTTGATCCGAACATTACATTCAATACATCATTCTTACATTTGTCCATAATGTCATTCAAATCTGTTGCTCTTTGATGATATCTTTCCGGACAATCAGGTAACAAATCAATTTTTTCTTTCACTTTAATAGCTTCCTTTAACCTTAAAGAGCCACCTGAATTTTCAAAAAATAGTCTTTCTCCATAGTCTGGATCGAAGGAAAGAAACGAAAATTTTTCACGTAATTCCTTTAATAGATGCCGATCCATTAATTTCCCATTTTTATTATCATTCAAAATTTTTCCTCCTCTACAAACACCAAAATGTTTTCTTTGTGTTCATAAATATTTTATATTGAATTAATTTCTTCGTCGTTAATATTATCAAAGGTAATTCGTCTGTCAGTTATTTTGTAAAAAAACATGACACGCTTCTTTAGAGTAAACATCTCATCCACAGCAATTGATTTACCTTTTAAGTCATGTTTGATCTTTACAATCATAAAAAATTAACTAATATCGAATGACAGATTCTTTCTTTTTGTATTTGGTTTAATAACAAATCGATCTTCTCTTATATCAGTTTGTAAATTTGACATCAATCATAATTACATATCCCTCCATAATAGTAAGCGTTTTCATTTCTTCTTTTTTTAAAAAATATGAAGAATTTATTTCATTATGATTTTATCATACGCCTTTTAATTTTCATAATATTTTTTAAAAATATTATGAAAATTAAGAGCTGAGCTTAGAAAATGATAAATGAAAGGACATAACAAATAGAGCTTTGATTGAGATTGCCTTTTTCACTATAGTACGCCGTAACACATGAACAGTTTATCAGAGGAATTTACCCACAATTAGGATATTGCTAAATATTAAATCTTCCTTTACTACTTAGAATGCTGAATTAAAAAGACCGGCTTGTAGTTCTAGCCGGTCAGTAGATGTCTAATGAAACAGCCCCTAAGATTCAAGTAGTTTAAAATAGACATCTGACAACATAGGGTACATTCAGTTTCATATAAATTTTTCTAGTTATTTAAAATCTAAAATTTATTTATATTCACACCCAATTTCCTTTAATTTTTCATCAACCCAAGGGCGATCATAGATTCCTTCTTCTAGTATTTTTTCCATGATGGAGGTTTCTTTCTCACTTACATTACTTGTCTGTTCTGCTAATTCTCTAGCATATTCAGGTTGAATAACAACAACACCATCTTGATCACCAACAATGATATCTCCAGGACAAACAACCTTTCCACCTATGGAAATTGGTGTATTGATTTCACCGGGACCATTTTTATAAGGGCCATTTGGAGTAATACCTTTTGCATAAACAGGTATATTCATTTCTCCAAGTGCCTCTGCATCTCTTACACTTCCATCAATAACAACACCAGCGATACCTCTTGATTGACAATATGAAATCATTAATTCACCAAATATAGCTCTATTTGTATCCCCACCGGCATCAATCATAATAACGTCGCCAGGTTGGGCCATATCCATAGCTTTATGAAACATTAGATTATCGCCTTCTGGGACCTTTACTGTAAAAGCAATACCTAATAACGTTTTTTTATTCATAGGAAAAATTTGCGGATCAATAGCCCCAATTCGATTCATACAATCATCAATATTTGCTACTGGCAACCCTTTAAATAAGTTCACTAATTCGATATCTGGCCTATTAATTTCACTTACTATTACACATCCTGCATTTTTCATTGTTTCAGTCTCCTATCCAAAAATAAATTCAGTATTTACATTACAAATATCTTTGTTTGCAATAAACTTCTTCTGTATCTTTTTTTCATTTAATGCTTGATTAACAAGTTCAAAGGCCAAGTTTAGTTGTGTTTTTTTAGAACCTTCTCCGTAAAATGCACTGTGACAAGTAAGGATGACATTATCCATTTTTCGAAGAGGAGATTCTCCATCCAATGGCTCACTTTCAAATACATCTAATCCTGCAAAACGAATTTCGCCTTCTTGCAAAGCTATTATTAAAGCCTCTTCATCAATTAAAGGGCCGCGTGCAATGTTTACAATCATTGCATCATTCTTCATTTTCTTGAATGCTTCGCGGTTGAATATGTGTCTTGTCTCATTATTAAGCGGGGCATGGATAGAAATGACATCAGACTCATTTAACATCGTATCAAAGTCAACGAATTCAACATCAAACTGTTCTCTAACTGATTCGGGTACAAATGGATCGCAAGTTATGACTCTTGAATGAAAGCCTTTTCTAAAAATTTCATACAAAGGTTTTGCGGAGCCGCCAAACCCATAAAGCCCAAGAGTAATCTCTGATATAGACTTGGGGGCATAATACTTGGCCTTTGGCCAATTTCCATTTCTAATTTGACGGTCATAATAGGCTGTATTCCGAATCAGACCAAGAATTAGTGATGCAGCATGCGCTGCCAGCTCTTCTACACAGAACCCAGGCATATATAATGCAACTGTATCAGCTTTTGTTGCAGCTGATAGATTAATAGAATTAACACCTATACCAAACCTTTGAATAATTTTCAGGTTGGGCAGTGCTGATAAAACTTTTTTTGTCATCGGAGGATTACCCGTCCCTAAAATTGCCTCAGCATCTTGACATCCTGCAATAATCTCATCCTCGGAATGAAAATGTGCTAATTCTAGTTCAATACCAGCATTTGCAAATCTTTTTTGTAGTACAACTAAATCTTCGGCAGTCACACTTCCATAGTCTTTATCAATGACAATAGCTTTTTTCATATTAATTGAAACCTCCAAATTATTTTGGCATTACAATGGCCAGAAAATCGGAATAATCACCATAGAACCTATTAACACAACAGCAGTAAGTCCAATGCCTGGCACGAAGAAATCTCTAAATGTAAGATTTCCGGGTTTAATAATTAATGTATTAGTACCTGATCCTACAGGTGTTAGAAAAGGTGCAGAAGCAGCTACACAAATGGCTACTCCCACTGCGACTGGATTTACACCCAGTGTTATAGCTATCGGGATAAATAGAGGTGTAACTAGAAGTACTGTCGATGTATTCATCATCATGTTAGTTAGAAGAATTGTTAATAGTAGAACAAGGAATAAGAAAACAAGTTTATTTGGGTGATCCCCTAAAATACTGACTACACCATCGGCAATCATGGCACCTGCACCACTATCTGTCATTGCCTTCGATACAGCACTCATTCCACCCACAATAAACAAAGTTGGCCAATCGATTGCTTTTATTGATTCTTTCTCAGTCATGCAACCAGTCAAGATAAGTAATGCTGCACCGACCGCTGCCACGAAATACATTGGAAAACTGTCACTATCAATGGCCATGGCGACTAACACTGCGACTAGGATGACACAAGCTATTGTTGCCTTGACAGGACTAAACTTGCTATTCTCATTCCTTTTCCGAGTGAATTTTTTTATATATTCTGGGTCAGAAGAGTCACCTTTAGTCAGCATCTTCTTTCCAATCGTAAGAAAATAAATCAAGAAAAGAATACATAAAGGTAAACCTACTTTACCAATCTCAAAGAAAGTTAAAAACGGAATTCCCATATTTTGAATTAGCCCGGCTGTACTTACATTACTTGCAGCACCGGCTAGAGTCAGATTGGAACCGATACTAGAAGCAAATGCAAGAGGGATTAACTGTCTTGAAACAGATATTTTTGCATTCATGCTCATTGCCATTACAATAGGGAGCATCATTGCCACTACTCCAAGACCACTTGCGATGGATGAAAGTAACAATGCAACCAAAATGGTGGCTACCATAATTCCATTTTCTGATTTTCCTGTTAATTTAGTAATTCCAATACTTAATTTTTCAGCTATTCCAGTATGGAATAGAGCAGACCCTAAAATCATCATGGCTGCCAACAAAACTATCGTTGACCCTCCCATGGAATTAAAGACATCTGACTTATCAATAATCCCTAGTGAAGCAAGAGCTAAAGCTCCAGTTACTGATACTACTGCCAACGGTATCTTCTCTGTTACAAAGAAGAAAACCATTATGACTAGGATTACTAGTGTAATGATAGCTTCAATATTCATAATTCCCTCCTCTTAGTTCTACTGCAGATTTAAATCCGTACAGAAAATTAAAAACAACATTCAAATTTCCTCACAAAATAGAATACGCTTACATTTTGAGTTGATTTAATTTACTGACTTGTTTTTATTTTATACCAGCAACTGCTTGAATTGTGATGAGAATAGTTCTATAGTTGATATAGACTTTTGGCTATATTATACGGGTGGGATCATGATGTTTTTTAAAAACTATGAATATTTTTTGGCTATTGTAGAAGAGGGAGGATTATCTAAGGCTGCAAAACGACTTTACATCTCACAACCATCTCTCAGTAAATATCTAAAAAGATTAGAAATGAATCTGGGGGTGGAATTGTTTGATCATAATAGTTCCCCACTAAAGCTGACTTATACAGGGGAACGTTACTATACATATATCATGCAAATTATTACTTTGGATAAACAGCTGCAAAAAGAGTTTTCAGAGATACAAAATAATGAACGAGGAAAAATTCGAATTGGACTGGCATTATGGAGAGGATCCTGCCTTTTACCAGATATCCTACCATCCTTTATAGACAAGTATCCCAATATTGAGGTATGTATTACAGAAGGTAAGTCTAATTTCCTTGTGTCTGAATTGCTCACAGAGAAACTGGATTTTGCTGTTATGAATCTGCCAACTAATATGGATTTTTCAAAACTAACCTATGATACTATTATGCAGGAACAGATATTGTTTGCAGGAAATAAAAACCACCCATTGGTAAAACAATCAAGTCGTACTCAGGATCATTCTAACGAATACCCTTCAATTGACATTACCGAATTGGAAAATGAACTCTTTATTATGACAAAAGCAGGCCAAAATTTAACCTCTGCCATTTTACACTACTTTAGTAAACGTCATTTAGATCCAAAAAAGATATTAGAAACTGAAAATTTAACTACAGCTATTAATTTAGTATCTGCTGGAATGGGATTCACATTTATTCCTGAAGCGGGTATAAAAAAGGCACAACCCCCAGAAAACATTACTCTCTTTTCATTAAATGATCCAGATCTCATCTGGCCATTAGCGGTTGTTTATAAAAAAAACACTTATATTACAAATTATGCTCATTTATTTATTGAAATTCTCAAGGATTATTATCAAAATTAAATTTTTATAATTTATATACTAACTAGTAGTTATATATAGTAGGACATCAGAAGGTCATTGTTATTTCGGCTTTCTGATGTCCTTTTTTATTAATACATACCAAACTGGCTAATATGTTTATTAATTCTTTCTAATTTTTCCTCACTACGAGTAACTGTCGCTCGACTTACATGTGTACAAATTAACTCAGCTAAGAATAAGACAGGAGTGTAAGAATTGAAGAATGCATTACTATCCACTGAGACTAAAAGTAAGACGTCAGCAAAATGTGCTATAGGTGCTGTGGCTTTATCAGTAATAATGACAACTTTTGCATTGATTTCTTTTGCCATTTTGGCTGCTGCAAAGTCTACATCAGAGTATCTTGGGAATGAAAAAATAAGGACACAATCATCCTTACTACATGAAGCTAACGTATCAAACGGGGTAAACGAGTGATGACTATTAATAACGACATTATCAATAATCTGATTTAGGAAAACTCCCATTATCTCTGTTAAACCAGTTCTAGCTCTACTCCCTAAAATATAAACTCTTCTAGCATCAATGATATATTTGATTGCCTTGTTAAACTCTGCAGATGAATTTTTCTCTGATATAGAATATATATTTTTTTCAAGGATTTTTAAGTTGTCATCCAGTAAATCAGATTGTATCACTTTATCATAACTTAATTTTAATCTTTCAGAAGGGACGGTGACATCATCAGATATTGCTAGGCTTCCTTCATAGTACTGTTCTCTAAGATATTTTTGAAATTCACTATATCCAGAAAAGCCTAACTTTTTCGGAAATCGAATAATCGTAGCATTACTCACTTTTAATCTATGAGCTAGTTCTATTGAAGTTACAAGACATGCTTCTCTTAAATTATTTAAAATGTATTCTGCTATTTCTTCTTCCTTTTTGGTTAGTTTAGAGTTACTTATCATTGTTTTCAAGGACTTTTGCGATAAATCCATTTGATATACCTCCATGTTCTTCTATTGGTTCATTATATTAAGGGAATAGAATGATTAAAAGCACAAAGTATTTTCATATGAAGTTCTCAATTCAATGATAAAGCAAGGGGCGATAGATAGCTTTTTATGTAAATACAAATATTTTTGTAGCAATGATGAGTAGTGAGTCATACGCATTAAAAGGGATTTGGTATGGCGATTCAGCCAGGCAAGCTATTATATTTCCCCCATTATTTGATTCGTAGTAGCCCAAATTGCTCCTGATCAAAAAAATAAATAAGGTTATGCTATCACAAAATACCCTGATCAATGCTACTAGGGTATTTTGATTGTTTTAAAACCCTTGAAGCTTAGAAAGGAAGGTCTACTCATGGGGAGCAAATTTAACATTCGTGAGTACCGGAGCACAGGACTGACAGCCAATACGAGGGTTTGTCTACACATGGAGACAGCCGATCTAATGGGCTGTCTTTTCTATGATGTAGGCGCAATATGGGCTTGTACGTATGTCTCAAAAGGTTGCGGAAGCGGCTTTTTTGATACCTCTTCATATTCATATATGGTCACATGTTCCCCAGTGACGACAACACGCCCTGTCAGCGTCAGCTTTGAAGCAAGCGGTCTTTTGTTAAAAGGGGATGCTTCATTTTCATAAATCTCCTGCCTCATTTGGACCAGAGTGTGCTCGTTGACTTCTTTTAATGTATAAGCATAGCCTGTTTCAGCACCTTCTCCTCTGTCTAATTGGAGCAGGTGTGTCCCTTTTTCGGTTTCCTCTGCTTTGACGCGAAAACGAATAGACGGTGCTTCTACCCATTCACCTGTAAAGGGTACAGGCTGAAGAGGTAAATTGACTCCGAAGCCTGCATCAATGAGAAAGCGTTTGTTGTGATGTTTCAGGACTATGGCTACGTGCGTGCCATCAATTGCCCATGCGCCCGCTTCCTTGTTATACACTGTCCCTTGAACGAGCTGTACAGCGAGTCCTGCCTGTTTTAACACATAATATAAGAGAGGATTGAGGTCATAACAAAGACCCCCTCTCTTTCCTTCAAGAAGATGCTGCTTCAACCCTTCTTGATTCAAGTCATAGGATTGTTTATTCAGCACAGATCTGTTTTCGAATGGAAAAGTATACGCCATCTTTTTTAATAAAGCAGGCAAGTGATCAAAGGTGATGGACTGACCTTCGTATCCGATCTTCTGTAAAAAGGCTGATTGAATCATCCACATTCCCTCCTAAAAAAACTGAGCCTGTGAAGAGACTCAGTTTTCTTGATTGATAAAATCCGTTAACGCATCAATGGCTTCCTGTTCATCCGCACCATCTGCAATCAGTTTGACAGTGATCCCAGAGCTGATCGCAAGACTCATGAGACCCATAATGCTCTTCGCATTGACCTTTTTCCCATCTTTCTCTAGAAAAATATCCGCACCAAAGCGATTGGCTTCTTGTACGAATAAAGCAGCTGGACGTGCCTGTAAACCTGTTTTCAGCTGGATTGTGACCGTTTTTTCCACCATATGATCTGCCTCCCTTTTTTATTTCCCTATTTAAGTGTAACAGCTTGTCCGTTTCGTAATTGTTCTGCAATTTGATCTAGCTTTCTTAAGCGATGGTTAATGCCTGATTTGCTGATCTTGCCGCTTTCCACCATTTCGCCAAGTTCCTTCAGCGTGACTTCTTGATAGTCGACTCGCAGTTTCGCAATTTCACGCAGTTTATCCGGCAGAGCATCCAGTCCAATTTTTTCATCAATGAATTGAATGTTTTCGACCTGACGCAGTGAGGCACCGATCGTTTTATTCAAGTTTGCTGTTTCACAATTGACGAGCCGGTTCACGGAATTCCTCATATCACGGACGATTCGCACGTCTTCAAAGCGAAGCAATGAGTTATGGGCGCCCACAACACTTAGAAATTCCGTAATTTTTTCAGCTTCTTTCATGTACGTAATATACCCTTTTTTGCGCTCAAGTGTTTTACTGTTGAGATGAAATTGATTCATCAGCTCACAAAGGGCATCATTATGTTCTTTGTATAGCGAAAAAATCTCAAGGTGATAGGAAGACGTTTCTGGATTATTCACAGAACCGCCTGCTAAAAAAGCACCTCTCATATAGGAGCGCTTGCAGCATCTTTTCTTCACAAGTTCTTCTGAAATATTGCGCTCAAATACAAATTGTTCACCTAATATTTTCAAATCCTCTAAAATGGTTTTCGCTCGTTCTACCAGTCTGACAATATACACATTATTCTTTTTTAATCTCATTTTCTTACGGACGAGCAGCTCGACTGTCACGTCATATTTCTTTTTAAGCAGCGTATAAATGCGTCTTGCAATGGCTGCGTTCTCTGTCTGTATATCTATAATCAATTTTCGATTAGAGAAAGATAATGAACCGTTCATATGGATGAGGGCAGAAAGCTCTGCTTTTGAGCAGCAGTCCTTCACGTCCAGATTAGTCAGCTCTTTTTTTGTTTCGGATGCAAATGACATCCTTGCCACCCCCATTCCTATTTTTTCTGATGCAGCAGGTCGACGAGCAGTGAGGCCACCTTGAGCGTGTCGTGACGAATCACATGTTGGTCATATGTAATGATTTCTCCAGGGATGACTTCCAGACCCATTGCTTTGAGTACATCGGTGTCGAACTGTACAGGCTGCGCCTGTTCTTCTGCATATTTTGCTTTGATTTCTTCTGGAATTTCTTTATTGTTCACAAAAATGATATCAATGAACGGTCGATCCATATGATCGTTTAATGCCTGCACATGATCAGCTGCACTGTAGGAAAGCGTTTCCCCCGGCTGCGTCATGACATTACAAATATACACTTTTTTCGCCTTAGAGCGAATCACTTCTTCTCCAATATGCGGTACAAGCAAGTTCGGCAAAATACTCGTATATAAGCTGCCAGGTCCAATGACGATCAAATCAGCTTCACGGATGACTTGAATGGATTCTTGGAGCGGCTCAATCGTATTTGGTGTGAGGAACACTCGTTTAATCCTTTCCCCATAGGTTGGGATTTTAGATTCTCCAGTCACCACTTGCCCATTTTCTAATTCCGCGTGAAGAACAACACTTGAATTCGCTGCTGGCAATACTTTTCCTCTCACATTTAAGACCTTGCTCATTTCTGTGACGGCATGAAAAAAATCACCGGTTATATTTGTCATAGCCGCAAGAATGAGGTTGCCGAGAGAGTGGCCTGTTAAGTCATTCCCTTTGTTAAAACGGTGCTGAAATAAATCTTCTACAAGCGGTTCAACATCAGAGAGTGCCGCAAGTACATTTCGAATATCGCCTGGAGGCGGAATATTCAAATCATGGCGCAGTCTGCCTGAGCTGCCCCCATCATCAGCAACCGTTACAATGGCGGTAATATCCACTGGTTTTGTTTTTAGCCCTCTGAGCAATACAGATAAGCCAGTACCGCCGCCGAGAATGACAACCTTTGGTAGTGTCGTCATCTATTTTCTGCTTCTCTTTTCAATGTCCCGGTGAGTGACATGTGTATAGTAATCGTTTTTAAAATACTCCGCTAAATAGTTAGCGAGCGTAACAGATCGATGCTGGCCGCCCGTACAGCCAATGGCGATCACAAGCTGGCTTTTTCCTTCTCGTTTATAGGAAGGAAGCATAAAGCTGAGAAGATCAATTAATTTCTCTGTAAACCTTTGCGTTTCACTCCATTTCATCACATAGGAGCGCACTTCTTCATCGTTTCCAGTCTGTGGACGCATGCTCTCAATATAGTAAGGGTTCGGTAGGAATCTCACATCAAATACAAGATCAGCATCAATCGGCAGACCATATTTAAAGCCAAATGACATCACATTCACTGTAAACACCTGCCCTTGATTGGTGGCAAAGTGTGTGACAATTTTTTCTCGAAGCTGTTTTGGTTTCAGATCCGATGTGTCAAAAATCATTTGAGATCGGCCTTTTAACTCCTCTAACAGCTCGCGCTCCATTGCAATACCTTCGAGCGGCAGTCCTGTTGTTGCAAGGGGATGCGAACGTCTCGTTTCTTTGTATCTTGAGACAAGCACCTTATCGTTTGCATCTAAAAATAGAATCCTTGGTGTGATCCAGCCGATATCATTCATTTCATCTAAGGCAGCAACTAAGCTATCAAAGAATTCGCGGCCGCGCAAATCCATCACAAGAGCCACCTTGCTCATCTTTGAATTCGATTCCTTCATAAGCTCTAGAAACTTAGGTAAAAGTGATGGTGGTAAGTTATCCACACAGAAGTAACCTAAGTCTTCAAAGCTTTGAATGGCAACGGTTTTCCCTGCACCTGACATTCCTGTAATAATCACAAGCTGAATATCATCTTGTTTGTGCGTATTCATGCCTGCTCCCTCTCCTTCTTTATGAAAACGGTTCATTTATTAGTCTCCTTGAGGATCTAACCGATAAGCAATTAGTTCAAAATCGGGTGTATACGTAAAAGTGCCGTGGAGAAGTCCTTTTCCCTTTAGCATGAAGTCAAGAATATGGGAATCTCCAGGAGCCATCGGCAAACTAGGCACATCCTGTACGTCATGCCATTTTAAAATACCTTCCTCTGATTCTGTCACGTTTTTCCCGGTAAATGAATCTGCCATAAAGGTGAACATCATCCACTCTTGAACGATTTGATCGCCTTCTTTTATGATAAAGGTAAAAACACCTTTTAGCTGCGGATTTAAAATATAAATGCCTGTTTCTTCTCTATACTCTCGAACGACTGAATCCTTGACCGATTCTCCGCTTTCCATTTTGCCGCCGGGTGCTACCCACCAGCCGCGTCTTGGCTTTTGCAGCAAGAGAACTTGATCTTCGTGATGCAGCACACAATTGGTTACTCGTTGCATCAGCTGTCACCTACTCTTATATGTCTTTTTCTTATTATACAGGTTCATCCTGACTCCCACAATGAACATGCCCGTTCTTCACCGAAAATAGACAGGTTTTCGTCTGAATGATGTCACGTCCAATTTCTCTACTCTTTATTTTACAACATCTAACGGTTCTCCATGCGTCATTTGTGAACATCTCGTGAATTTCTGATTTTATGCAAAAAAAAGGACACGGATTCACATCCGTGCCAAACATATATTCCTTATAAAAGGGGGTCAATTACTAGTTTTATCATAACGGATAATTGTTTCACCCGTGTTACATTCCAGTTAAAAGCCCGTGACGCTATATTAAGGATTTACGACAGCCGTTTATTTCGCTGCTTTTAGCTTTTCAGCAAGCTCTTCTACATAATGCTGTGCGCTCTGTGCTGCAATACTTCCGTCACCTGTTGCTGTGACAATTTGACGAAGTGTTTTTTCACGAATGTCACCAGCTGCGAAAATGCCTTCTACTCTTGTTTCCATTCTTTCGTTTGTCTCAATATAGCCTTCTTTATTTGTAATCCCTAGGTTTTCAAATGGTTTAGAAAGTGGCAGCATACCGATGTAGATAAAGACGCCGTCTGTTTTGAAGTCTTCTTCTTCACCTGTCACGGTATCAATTAATGTCACACTGCCGACTTTTCCGTTTTCTTCATTAATCTGTTTTACGGTTTTATTCCACATGAAGTCGATTTTTTCGTTATCAAAGGCACGTGCTTGTAAGATGCTTTGGGCACGAAGTTTGTCGCGTCTATGGACAATCGTTACTTTTGATGCAAAGCGTGTGAGGTAAACACCCTCTTCTACCGCAGAGTCTCCGCCGCCAATCACAACAAGTTCTTTGTTTTTAAAGAAGGCACCGTCACATACTGCACAGTATGATACGCCGCGGCCGCCAAGCTCTTTTTCACCTGGTGCACCGATTTTTTTGTATTCAGCACCTGCTGCAATAATGACAGAGCGTCCTTTGTATTCTTTTGAACCGGCTTTGACGATTTTGTACTCTTCACCGTCAACAATTTCTTTAATATCGCCATACGCATACTCCGCACCGAATTTCTTCGCATGCTCAAACATTTTATTTGAAAGTTCCGGCCCTAAAATGCTTTCAAAGCCAGGATAGTTCTCAACATCTTCGGTATTCGCCATTTGTCCGCCTGGAATTCCTCTTTCAATCATTAATGTTGAAAGATTTCCCCGTGATGTATAAACAGCGGCTGTCATTCCGGCAGGACCCGCTCCAATGATGATCGTATCGTAGATTTTTTCTTCTGACACAACTGTCACTCCCTCTTCAATTGCTGCTAGCATTTCCTATTAGAATGCCCTTGGGTGATGCTTCCATTCATGACAGAAAGCATCATTTCCATTCTTAGCTTTTATTCCTTACCCATATCCTATTAAATCTGCGGGGAATAAGCGAATCATTTGCTCATATCTTCAAAAAAAGAAAAAGCTTCCTTAAACTGCTGTTTAAGGAAGCCTGTTTACGGTTATATACAAAGTAGTGATTTATTCAACGACTCTTCTTACAACGCCTTTGAATGCTTTTTTCCAGTATACGTTACTCATTGAGTCAACTGAAACACCGCTAGAGCTGTTATCGTTCAAGAATGTACCGTTTCCTAAGTAAATACCAACGTGTCCATTTACTTTATACGTATCGAAGAACACAAGGTCTCCGCGTTTCATGTCAGATGCACTTACAGCTCTTCCTTTACCTACAAGCGTATCTGTTGTTGTTCCGCCAACTGGTCCAAGGTTGATGCCTGCTGATGCGAATGCCCAGCGGACGAATGAAGAACAGTCAAAACGACGTGCGTTAATATCGGCTTGTGATCTGCCGCCGCCCCATTTATATGGAGATTGTCCAACAATGGTAGAACCTGTGCTGATGGCACCTTCGATTCCGCCTACGTTATTGCTGACAGGTGATCCACCACCAGAAGATGGCTTCTTGCTTGGTGAACTGCTGTTGTTATTAGATGATCCACTGTTATTTGAAGACGGGCTGCTATCGTTATTTGAGCTGTTGTCTTCTGTTTGAACACTAGCTTGACGCTGCTGTCTTTGTGCTTTTTCTTCTTTTGCTTTTTGAGCTGCTTCTCTTGCGTCTTTTTCAGCTTGCTTTTGTGCAGTAACTGTTGCGTCTTTTTCAGATGCAATGCTGTTAGCCTGGCTGTTTAATTCACTGATTTCAGAAGAAGCACTTCCTTTTTGCTTTTTCACTTGCTTGAATAGCTTGTCTTTTTCATCAAGCTGTTTATTCAAGTCCGTTTGAAGTGTTTCAAGCTTTGCAAGTGTCTTTTGAACATCTTCAAGCTTTGTGTTTAATTCGTTTTCAGACTTTTGGAGTTCAGCTTTGTCTCTTTCTTGCTCTTTAATGATTTCGCTGTCTGCGTTGATTAGTGTAGATACAGCACCTGCACGGCTGATGAAATCGCTAAAGCTTTTTGCTCCTAGTAATACATCTATGTATTTCGTAGAACCGCCGTTTTCTTGAAGCGCACGTACACGCTTTTTCAAAAATTCGTTTCTTTCTTCGATACGTTTTTCTGTATCAGCAATTTCTTTTTTCAGTGCTTTGATTTCTTTTTTTGTTTTTTCATTTTCTGCTTGTTTTTCTTCGATTTGATCACTTGTTTTTAAAGCTTTCTCGTCAATTTCTTTCAGCTTTAGTGCAAGTGCCTCTTGTTTTGCTTCAAGTTTTGAAAGCTCTTCTTTTTTCTTTTGAAGATTCTTGTTTACCTCAGATTGCTTGCTGTCTAGTTCTTGTTTCTTTTGTTCAAAGTCCTGTGCATTTGCTTCATGAGTAAATGGGATAAATAAACCGCTCGCTCCGATCACCGAAGCTAAACCGAAAGTGATAAACTTTTTCACGAATAGTTCCTCCTTTGACAATTTCCCAAGCGACATTAGAAAGCAGCAAATTCTCTGCGACCAATCTGTGCTCTCTATGTCTTTCTTCCTGATTGATCAGTCAGATGTTGACCAGATTGTTTCTATCACTAGGTGTTTCATTATGTATAGTAAAATATCTAAATATATGTCTTTGTTTTAATCCACGATTTTCATTATACATGAGACATCGACAAAATGAGCTAATATTTTTATTACATTTATGTTTCAAAAACATGTCGTGATTGTCATACTTCGCCAAATCCTTGCAAATCCCACCTTTTTATCCAAGAAAAAAGCATGACCTTTAGGTCATGCCAGATTGTTGACAAAGGGCTAAAATGATCTTCATTTTAGCCCTTTGTCTTCTTTTCAGCGTGATAGAAAACCTTTGCAGTCTAGGAAAGACGAGTACCGGAGCGGAGCGAATTTGACATTCGTGAGCACCGGCACGCAGGACTGACAAAGAATGCGAGGGTTTGTCTACACGCTGACATGACCTTTTGGGTCATGCTGCTATTCTATGAATCTATTTACCTATTAGTCGATGAACGTATAAATGACATTTTCATATTTAGACAGTGTCTGAACGCTGATCTGAAAAGAGGACGCTACCTCTTTTTTACTGACGGGTGATTCTTCTTGTTCATTCATCCATAGGTAATAAGAAGCTGCTGCCCATGCAGGCGCATTTTTCTTATCTACACCAGAAGCACGTGCCTGCTGAATAATATGGAATAACCAAAAATATGGCATGTGGTTATCAGGCTGCACGGCTTTTTCCAAAGCGGATGCCGCCTGTTTTGCGAAGAGCGCATCTCCTGAAAAAGACCGTTCTTCCATTTGATCTTCATATAAAAGCAGCTCGATGAATTGCTGTTCAAAGGCTGTTTTCGCTGCGCGGGCATCAAGGACAGACTGCAGAACGTCTCGTTCACCTTTTTGTTTACTGACATAGTACGCAGTTAGTCGTTCCTCAATTGAGACCATTGGTTCAGTCTCCTCTGGTTTATCCTGCCACGGCTTGATTTCATCTGCATCTATATCTTCTTCTACCATCTTATTCCAAACGGTTTGTGCCAGCGTTTTGTGGCCCGTTTGATAGGCTGCACTGGCAAGCCAGTATAAAAATGTACTATCTCCCTGAAAGCCTGTTTTATACAAAGAATAAAGCCATTTAAAGGCCCATTCAAATTCTCCAACGAGGGCAAATGTCGCACCAAGCTTATAACGCTGTTCACTTAATATTGGATACACGTGCGTTAATTGCTTCGCTAACACGTTGACCTTCTCTTCTTCTTTTTCATAATGATAGAACACGAGCTGGTTGCAAAGGGCATGCAGATTACCGGGATTTTCATGAAGGACCCGGTTCAACGTCTCTTTCGCTTGATGAATCTGACCAGAATAAAAATAGGCCAAAGCGAGATTATTATAAGCTGACCAAAATTCTGGATACTCAACAATCATCTGTTCTAGCATCTCAATAGCTTCGTCAAGCCTGCCGCTTTCTAACAAATGATTCGCTTGATCCTGCTTCACAATCAGGTCATCCTGATCATAAGGAAAATCTTCGTCCTCTTCGTCACTCATATCGAGCAGGTCGAGAAGATCATCATTTTCATCCGTAAATTCCCCATCCTCTTCCAAAGCGGCATAAGCAGTGGCTGACTTATAGGCCTCTTGAAAAAGTCCGAGATTGGCATAATTATTCGCTTTAAAATAGTGACACTCTGACATGTTTTCATCTACGTGTTCGAGGATGAAATCAAGCAGTTCATTTGATTGTTGGTAATGACCCATTTCAGTATAAATAATGGCAAGCTGTGACAGCATTTCTACATTTTCAGGCTCAAGTACAATAGCCCGCTGTATCAGCTTAACTGCCTTTGGCAGATTTCTTTCTCTATATGCTTTTAGACCTTTATGAAAAAAGTAATGCCCATCTTGGAATAGCTGGACGACTTGTGTGTGATGATTTTGAGAAGTGTATTTACTCACCGATACCCTCCATTTCGAACAGTGTACCGTGTGTAGTATAACATACTTCACGAGTCGTCACATAGAACAAAAGAAAAGGAAGGATTTGTTTTTCACTCAAAAGCAAAAAGCCAGGAGTGTCCCCGGCTTTTCATTCACCTTGGTGACGCTTTTTTAATACCTTTAATACATCATCTAGCGGCAATTGCTGCTCACGTAATAACACAAGAAGGTGATATAGGAGGTCGGCTGTTTCCCATTTCAACTCTTCTTGATCACGGTTTTTCGCTGCGATGATGACCTCGGAAGCTTCTTCCCCTACCTTTTTCAGGATTTTATCGACCCCTTTTTCAAATAGATAGGTTGTATAAGCTCCTTCCGGCATTTCTGCCTGACGCTTTGCAATGACCTGTTCAAGCTCATTTAAAATGGCAAAGCGGTCCTGCTTTTCGCTTTGGGGCTTCACGCCTTCTTCCGAAAAACAGCTATAGCTGCCAGTATGGCACGCTGGGCCACTTGGTGCCACGAGTACAAGCAGAGCGTCCTTATCACAGTCATAGCGAATGGATGTGACTTGCTGAGTATGTCCAGATGTGGCGCCTTTGTGCCAAAGCTCATTTCGCGAACGGCTAAAAAACCATGTTTCGCCTGTTTCCAACGTTTTTTCATAGGATTCTTGATTCATATACGCAAGCGTCAGCACTTCCTTGCTCTGTTCATCCTGTACAATCGCAGGAATCAGGCCTGCCTCATTAAAAGTTAATTCGTTTGCCTGTTTCATCTGACCTTCACCCCGTGTTCTCTCAAGTATGTCTTCACCTCTTGAATCGAGGTCTCTTTATAATGGAATATGGAGGCTGCTAATGCTGCATCAGCTTCTCCTTTTGTAAAAGCCTCCAGCATATGCTGCGCATTGCCCGCGCCTCCAGAGGCAATGACTGGCACTGTGACTGCTTCTGACACAAGCTTCGTCAGACGATGATCAAAGCCTGTTTTCTCACCATCGGCATCCATGCTTGTCAGCAAGATCTCCCCTGCTCCTCTCAGCACTGCTTCTTTCGCCCAGTCGCTGACTTCTATTTCCGTTTTACGGCGCCCTCCGTGGGTATAGACCATGTATGCTTTTTTCTCTTCATCGTACTTCGCATCGATCGCGACGACGATGCATTGAGAACCAAAAAAATCGGCTCCTTTTGAAATCAGCTCTGGCCTTAAAACAGCCGCTGTGTTCACCGATACTTTGTCTGCACCCGCTCTTAATATACGCTTCATGTCATCAAGATGGTTAATCCCGCCGCCCACCGTAAACGGTATAGCAAGAGTGGACGCTACTTGCTTGACCACATCCACCATCGTTTTTCGTCCTTCATGAGAGGCTGAAATATCAAGAAAGACGAGTTCATCCGCGCCTTCCTCATCATAGATCTGCGCTAATTCTACAGGATCACCTGCATCCTTTAAGCCTAGAAATTGTACACCTTTGACAACACGCCCTTCCTTCACATCGAGACATGGGATGATACGTTTTGTCATCATATGCTGTCAATCCCTTCAAACGCTTCTGCTAAAGTAAACTGCTTCGTGTAAAGCGCCTTACCAATGATCGCACCAGAAACACCGGCATGCTTTTGCACTGACAGCTTTTGAATATCAGCGACAGCACTGACTCCACCTGAGGCGATGACTTGTTTTCTGGTCGCTTCTGCTAATCGGACCGTACTTTCCACATTGGGACCAGAGAGCATGCCATCCATTTGAATATCGGTGAAAATAAAGACCTCTGCACCTTCCTTAGCCAGTTCCTTGCCAAGTTCCTCTGCCTTCACTTTCGACGTTTCAAGCCAGCCTTCAGTCGATACAAAGCTATTTCGTGCATCAATTCCAATCGCTATTTTCTCACCATATTGTGCAAGCATTTTTTTCACAAAGGCTTGGTTAGAAACAGCAGAACTGCCAAGAATGACTCTAGATACGCCATTGCTCAAATAAAATTCAACGTCCTCTTCTGTCCGAATGCCGCCGCCTATTTGTACATTCACATCTAAGGAGGAAGCAATCGCCAGCACATGCTCATGATTGACGCGCTTTCCAGCTTTTGCACCATCTAGATCAACGAGATGAATCCATTTCGCTCCTTCATTTGCAAACCGCGCGGCCATATCTAGCGGTGAATCTCCATAAATGGTTTCTTGATCATAGTCTCCTTGCACAAGTCGTACACATTTGCCATTTCTCATATCAATCGCTGGATACAGTGTAAATTCACTCATTTGTTCACCCTCTGTTCTTTTGCTAATTGAATAAACTGTTTGAGCAGTGCCATTCCCGTTGTACTGCTTTTTTCAGGGTGAAACTGTGCCCCAAGCACATTCCCCTTTCCAACAACTGCTGGTACTTGTACGCCATAATCCGCACTTGCCAATTGCTCTTCTACATTCATGTCACTCACATAATAAGAGTGAACAAAGTACGCAAATCCTTCCGGCACACCGTCAAATAATGGAGACGGCTGATGAAATGCGAGCTCGTTCCACCCCATATGAGGTACCTTCAGCCTTTGTCCGTCCTGATCGCCATCCTTTAAAAGAACGACACGTCCTTTTAACAGCCCCAATCCTTTTGTCATTCCTGCCTCTTCACTTTCTTCAAACAACAGCTGCATGCCGAGACAAATGCCAAATAACAGCTTTCCTTCCTGCACGACTTGGTGGATAAACGCCTCTAGCCCTGTCTGTCTTAGCAGCCGCATCGCATCACGAAACGACCCCACCCCTGGCAAAATATAAGCATCTGCCTTGTTGAGCTCCTCCACTTCAGAGGAAACAATATAAGGGGCGCCAGCTCGTTCCAGCGCTTTTGATACACTAAACAAATTTCCCATCCCATAATCAATGACTCCGATCATTAGAGCATCCCCTTTGTCGAAGGAATCCCTTTCACACGCGGATCAATGGTTGTTGCTTCATCTAGGGCACGTGCCATCGCTTTAAAAATCGCTTCAATCATATGGTGCGTATTGGTTCCGTAGTGAACGATCACATGGAGGTTCATACGGGCTTCAAGGGCAAATTTCCATAGAAACTCATGAACGAGCTCCGTATCAAAGGTGCCGACCTTTTGACTCGGGAAGACCGCTCTCATTTCCAAATGAGGACGATTGCTTAGGTCGACTACGACCTGGGCAAGGGTTTCATCCATTGGAACAAAGCTAGATCCGTACCGCTTGATTCCTTTTTTATCACCTAATGCTTCCTTAAACATTTGCCCAAGCACGATGCCGATATCTTCTGTTGTGTGGTGATCATCGACATCTGTATCTCCTTTCGCATCTACAGTCAAATTAAAATGTCCATGCTTCGTAAATAAATCAAGCATGTGCGTCATAAAAGGGACATCTGTCTGAATATCCGCTTTTCCTTCTCCATCAATCTCTAACGCTAACGAAATGTTCGTTTCATTTGTTTGTCTCGCAGTTTCCGCCTGTCTCATTTTGATTCCTCCCCTTTCTCGCTTCAATCGACCTTGCATGCGCTTCAAGCCCTTCTAATCTTGCAAAAGCCGCAATGCTTTCCCTATGTGTCTCAAAGGCTTCTTTACTATATGAAATAATGCTCGTTTTCTTTTGAAAATCGGTCACGCCTAGCGGGCTTGAGAATCTAGCTGTTCCATTTGTTGGCAGCACGTGATTCGGTCCTGCGAAATAATCTCCCACTGGCTCTGGACTATAACGCCCTAAGAAAATCGCCCCTGCATGCTTGATTTGACCAAGAAACGATTCTGGATAAGCGGTCAGCACTTCTAAGTGCTCTGGCGCTAATTGGTTCACGACATCTACTGCACGATCAATTGATTCTGTCACGTAAATACGGCCATGATCTTGTATGGATTGTGCTGCGATTGATTTTCTTGGCAAAGTGTCCAGCTGTGCCTGCACCTCAGCCTGCACTTTTTCAGCAAGTGTCTTAGACGGTGTCACCAAAATACTGGATGCTAACGCATCGTGCTCTGCCTGCGAAAGCAAATCAGCCGCCACCTCATGCGCAAGTGCCGTTTCGTCTGCCAGGACAGCAATTTCACTTGGACCCGCAATCATATCGATATCAACCTGACCAAATACCTCTCGCTTTGCAAGTGCTACATAAATGTTTCCTGGACCTGTGATTTTATCAACAGGCTGGATGTTGTCAGTTCCATAGGCAAGAGCCGCAATCGCCTGCGCACCGCCCATTTTGTACATTTCTGAAATACCCAATTCCTTTGCGGCAACTAGTACAGCGTCAGACAGACGGCCGTCTTTCCCTGGTGGTGTCACAAGGACAATTCGTTCAACGCCAGCGACAAGTGCCGGGATCACATTCATTAAAACCGATGAAGGATAGGCGGCTGTTCCGCCGGGGACATACACACCGACCGCATCGAGCGGCGTCACCTTTTGTCCGAGCATCGAGCCGTCCTGCTGGTGATAAAACCAAGAGGATGTCAGCTGACGCTCGTGGTATGTTCGAATATGACGGATAGCCGTTTGGATAATCTGAATCATCTCCTGCTCCAAACGTTCGTAGGACCTTGCCATTTCATCCTCTGTCACAAGCGGCTCTTCAATGGATACACCGTCAAATTGTTTCGTAAATGACCGTACAGCTTCATCACCATTTGTTCTCACTTCTTGAATAATGCGCTGAACAGCCTGACGCTGCTCTCCCGTTCCTGTATCTAAAGACCGCTTAAGTGAGAGAGTGTCTGTCTCACCTTCTTGTATATAGGTGATGTTCATGATGACTCCTCCCCTTCCCCTTCAATGATTCTTGCCAGACGCTGCGCCATTTCATCGATCACCGCATCCTTCATCCGGTAGCTCACAGGATTGACAATAAAGCGTGACGTAATATCACAAATATGTTCAGTTTCGACAAGTCCATTTTCCTTCAGCGTTTGACCTGTGGAGACAATGTCAACAATTCGATCGGCAAGGCCGATGAGCGGTGCTAATTCAATGGAACCATTCAGCTTAATGATTTCTACCTGCTCACCTTGCTCTCTAAAATAGGACGAGGCTACGTTTGGGTACTTCGTTGCCACACGCGGCGCGACACCGCCCCAGCTGGCTCCTGGTAATCCGGCAACGGCTAAATGACATTTGCTGATGTTTAAATCGAGCACTTCGTATACATCACGAGCTTCTTCGAGCATGACATCCTTCCCTGCAATACCAACATCCGCCACACCGTGCTCTACGTAAGTCGTCACATCCATTGGCTTGGCTAAAATAAAGCGGAGGTTTTCTTCCGGTACATCAATGATTAACTTTCTTGAATCCTCGAATTCCTCTGGCAGCTGATACCCCGCCTGCCTTAACAGCCCTGCTGCTTCTTCAAATATCCGGCCCTTTGGCATCGCCATCGTCAACACTTTACCCATTTTGCTCTTCCTTTCTAGCGCCGATAAAATAAGTCACTTGCTCAAATGCCTTGGTCATCGCGTCAATATTTTCAATACCGGCTAAGTCTTGCAGGACGATCTTTTTCCCCTTTGACCGCTCCTTTTCTGCAAAAGCAAAAGCTTCCAGTCTTTGTTCTTTACTAAAAATCACAGCCTCCTGCGGTTCATTGGTTTCTTTTGCATCTAGCGCTTCAAGAAGGCGGTCTAATCGAAGACCGAACCCTGTAGCTGATGCAGGTGCATCAAAATGAGCAAGTAATTGATCATACCTTCCTCCACTCCCGATGACAGACCCAACATGATCTGCAAATACTTCAAACAAAATGCCTGTGTAGTAGCTCATATGACTGACCATGCTTAAATCTAAACGGATATATTCTGTACAGCCGTAATCTTCAAGTGTCTCCCAAAGTGCCTTTAACTCAGCGAGCACCTCTTTTCCCTCTTGTGAAACCACGATTTCCTCTGCCTGCTGCGTGACTTCCTCGCCGCCGCGTAAATCTAAAAGCTGTAACAGCCTCATTTTATCGATCGATGAGAGGGGTAATTGCTTTACATGCTGCCGGTATCCCACATAATTCTTTTCATATAAAAATCGCCGAAGGACGTTTGCACGCTCTGTATTTCCCAGTACATCTACAAATAACGTCTCGGCTAAAGCAACATGCCCGATCGCTATTTTGAAGGATTGAAGCCCGGCATTTTTTAATGCAAATACGACAAGCGCAATGACTTCAGCGTCTGCGCTAATTGAACCATCACCAATCAATTCAATTCCGACCTGCTCAAATTCAGATGGTCTTCCGCCTTCTCTTTCCTGAGCCCGGAACACATTGGCTGCATAACCAACCCGAAGTGGATACGCCTGCTCATGAAGCTTTGAAGCCGCCACTCTTGCAATCGGCCCCGTCATATCAGGTCTCAGCACAAGGGTTTGACCGTTTTGATCAAGGAGCTTAAATAGCTGTGTATCTGTAATCGCCGATTGAACACCGACTGTATCGTAAAATTCAAGCGTTGGTGTCTCCATCAAACGGTAACCCCAGCCATTCATGACCTCTGTTAATGAATGTCTCACTTTTTTCTTCGTCTCATACAATCCTGGCAATGAATCCCGCATACCATATGGTTTCTCAAACATAAACATGTTCTTCCGCACCTCCAACACATTAAAACGAAAAATTCCGAATCCTTTAGTTCGCTAATATGATAATATGCTAACAAAATAAAGTGATTAAATCAATCATTTTTATTTTCTCTCTATTTTCATTAAAATTTTGTGGAATTATTACATTCAAGTGACACCTGAACCTTTTCTACATATTCAATGAAGGAACGTGCTATAATACATAAAAATATTGAATAACACAGGAGATTACAGTGAAGTTCATCCAGACATTAACCTTAACTTTATTGTGCGCATGTCTTGTTTATTTCGGCTTTATTTATATTTCACAAATCGACCAAGTCAAAAAAACAGCTTCGCTACACGAAGCAGCAAAAGAAAACGAAACCGCACTTGCGGCAGAAGAGACACGTTCAACGAAAAAAACGGATGCCACACACCAGTCTTTAAAAGGAAGCAAAAAAGCCATGGATGTCATCCTCTATAATCAAATGGATGCACCAAAGCTATATAACGGCTGCGAAGTCACAAGCTTAGCGATGCTGCTTCATTACAGCGGCTATGAGCGAGTGACAAAAAACACATTGGCAAATGAAATCAAGCGCGTTCCACTAAATTATGAGAATGGTTTAAAAGGAGACCCGAATGATGGGTTTGTAGGCGATATGGAGAATGGGCCAGGTCTTGGCGTATACCATGAACCTATTTATCAACTTGCGAAAAAATATGCGGGTGATCAAGTCGTCGACTTAACTGGAAAGCCTGTCAAAAAGGCCATCTACCAATCACTTGAAAAGGGCTACCCTGTATGGGTGATTACGACATCCACCTTTGACAAAACAGATAACATCGAAACATGGAATACACCAAATGGCAAAATAGATGTGAGCTTTAATGTGCATAGCGTCGTCATCACAGGCTACGACGAGGAGTACGTCTACTTGAATAACCCATACGGAGAAAAGAATCAACGAGTCGATCGTGACCAGTTTGAGGATTCTTGGAAACAGATGGGCAGTCAAGCGATGATCATTAAAGCATAGAATACATTTCTCATTGATTGATGAGAGGGAAACGCTATAAAAAAACAGCCTCTATATGGGGGACTGACCCCCGTTTTTGAGACAGGGATCAAAGCACCTTTATACAGCCAATTGCCGATAGTTTATCGTTGATTGGTTGTTTTTTAGTTTCGTTTCGTTTCGTTTGAATACGAATGTTGTTATAATAATGAATGTATTCTTTGACAGTGCGTTCTACGATGGTTGTCGTCGTTCGATCAATGCTGTTAAGATAGAACGTTTCAGACTTTAGTGAGGAATGAAACGATTCGATGGAGGCATTATCAGCGGGCGTCCCTTTGCGGGACATGCTCATGATAATGCCTTTTATATGAACAGCTTTCTGATACTCGTAAGATGTATACACAGAACCTTGGTCGCTATGTAACACGCAGTTCTCAGGCAGTGCTGGGAGCTGATGAAGTGTGTTTAAGACAAAGTCTGTGTCCTGCTTATCACCTATCGGAAAAGCAATCACTTCTCCATTATATAAATCCAGTATACTGGAAAGGTACAATTGTTTCTGTCCATAAGGTAAATACGTGATGTCCGTTACTAGTTTTTCAAGAGGGCGATCAGACTGCAAGTTCCGATCCAGTATATTACCGGCCACGGCATAGGGTTGCCCATTCTTCTTACGCTTTTTCATTTTAACCCGGCACTGCCGCTGGTTTTTCTTCATGATACGTTGAACAGTTTTATGGTTAATACGCATTTTCATTTTTAGTATGGCTGTGATTTTTCGATTAGATGCCTAAAGGGACACAGATGTCCTGTACCGTCATCGTTTTGCGCAATTCTTCTACCAGTTCGATTGACGTTTCCTTATCAACTTCCTTTCCAATTCGTTGTACTTTTTTAAAACTTCATTCTGTTGTCTCAGATAGCGATTTTCTGCCTGTAGTCTCTCTAATTCGGAAGAGTACTCGGGACCCTTTCCATAGGTATATTGTTTTCCAACAGGCTGTTCGAATTGGTGTATATCCCCAGCCTTATACCACCTCATCCATGTCTGAACCTGCGTCTTATTCCTGATATTCAATTCCCGCATGATCTCTTTCATAGGTATGCCTGCCAATCTCATTTCTACAGCCTTCCGTTTGACTTCAACCGGATAACTCACTCTTGTCCCCATAGAAAAAACACCTCCACGTCTTATTTCGGATAACAACGATCCGTTTTCAAACTTGAAGGTGTTTATTATTTGTCTCACATTATGGGGTCAGTCCCATGGGTTAGAGGCTGTTTTTTTATTGATCTATTTTCTCTAGAATTTCCTTCAGGCGGCCTTCAAGCTTTTCAGCCGTCATCGCACCTCCGCCTAAGCTGAAGTATTCATCACCTTTTTTTAACAAAAGTGTAGGATAGCCATTCACGTTTAGTTGCTGAACCTTCGCAAAGTCGGCATACGCATCATTGATTGTTTCTTTTTCCTTCAACCGTTCAATCACTGCATCAGGATCAAGATGATGAGCCATAGCAATCTCTCGATAAGTTTCTTCATCACTCAGGCTTTTTCCATCTTGATAAAAAGACTTTTGCATGGATGAAGCCAAATACAATACCCGCTCTGGCGCGATCGATCTTAATGCTGAAAACCCAATGGCCGCAGCCTCAGAGTCTAAAAGAAATGTGCCGTTTGCTAGCAGTTCCTCGTAACGTTCACCAAATTCAACACCAGTCAACTGACTGATACGCTGATTTGCTTCTGAAATGTGTGGATAATCCTTTATCGGTAGACTTCTATCTCCTACAAATAAACCGCCCGACACAAGTGTCAGTGGTATTTCCGGGTGAATTTCGTGTAAAGTACGGATACTGTTAGAAAATCCATAACACCAGCCACAATATGCATCCCATACATATATAAAAGACACTTCTTGATCATTCATATGAAAGGCTCCTAACTCAGCGTTCCTCATTCGACAGCGAAACGCTTGTTTTTTCTCTTTATTCAGCTTCAGATACAACAGTAAATCGTTCTCCAACATGGGCAGCCTGCTCAATTTCATCAACTAGCGCAATGGCATAGTCAGCATAGCTCACATAGCTGTCACCCTTTGAATTGACAATTAGATGGTCTTTTCCTTTCACATAAGAACCTGTGCGTTTGCCTGCTGGGTCAAAGAATGCAGCTGGACTGAGGAATGTCCATTTTAATCCTTCGGTCTTTTGAAGATCCTTTAGGTTTTCTCCTTGCTGTGAAGCAGTGGCGAAATATTCTTTTGGAAACTCTGGTGTGTCAACAAGCCTCATTGTTTTGGCGTCATCTACAAATAGACTGCCTGCTCCGCCCACAACGATTAAACGAGTGTCTGGTGCCTCTTTCAAGATATCAATGAGCTTTTTCCCAGCCTCTACGTGAAGATGCTCTTGTCCAGCAGGTGCGCCAAATGCATTCACGATGACATCAAAACCTTTGATGTCTTCTGCCTCCAAGTGAAACACATCCTTCTCTAAAACGGCTACTGATGTATCTGTCACCTTTTGTGCATCTCGGACGATTGCCGTCACTTCATGTCCTCTTGATTGAGCCTCTTTTAAAATTTCTTGTCCTGCTTTACCTGTTGCGCCAATGATTCCAATTTTCATGTTAACTCCTCCTACAATATGGTTTTATTTTTATAACGAGAGGTGTAACTAATTAAGTTACAACAGAGGTAAAAAAAATTGAATAGATCATCCAATTTTTTTGATTAACACCTGCGTTAGTTCACTTAATTTGATCTCAGCAAGCACTTGCTCCATCGCACTTTGGGCGCGGCACAAAATTAATTCGAGTACCGCTTGAATATTTGCCCCGATCGGACAGTCAGGATTTGGGCTTTCATGGATTTGAAACAATTCCCCCTCATCCACGACTTCAACCGCTTTATACAAATCGAGCAGTGTGATGTCGTCTTCACTGCGGTTCAACTGAGAACCACCTTTGCCAAGACTCGTTGAGATTAGGCCTGCTTTTTTTAATTTACTCATAATGCGGCGGATGACCACTGGGTTTGTATTCACACTTCCTGCGATATCCTCCGATGTCTGTAATGATCCTTTTTCAAGTGATAGCAAGGCCAGAATATGGACAGCGACAGTAAATCTGCTGCTGATTTTCATGTTTTCTCACCTCTGTTGTAATCATTATAGTTACACCGTGTCAGAATGTCAACAAAAAAGTCTGCCGAGCTACTCAGCAGACGTAGATTGACGTGCTTCCATTTGTTCTTTCGAATAAATCATGCGCATTGGATTTCCTCCAACAAAGGAGCCTGCTGGGACATCCTTATGAACAAGTGTACCCGCCGATACGATCGCACCATCACCGATCGTCACTCCAGGCAGAATGGTTGAATTTGCTCCAATTAAGACTTCATCACCAATATAGACTTCCCCAAGTCTGTACTCTTTAATCAAATACTCATGGGACAAGATGGTCGTGTTATAGCCGATCACACTATTTCGACCGACAGTAATTTTCTCAGGAAACATCAGATCAACCATAACCATTAAGGCAAACGCCGTATCCTCGCCGACTTTCATACGAAGGAAAGTCCGATAAATCCAGTTTTTCATTCCCATAAAGGGCGTGTACCTTGCCAATTGAATAAAGATAAAGTTTTTCACAACTTTGAAAAAGGGGACCGTCCGATAGACTTGTCTAAGCGAATTGACCCCTTTTACAGGATAACGATCTGTTTTTCTCAACTTAATCAGCTCCAACAATCGCCAAGAGATCATTCATTTTCTTCAGCATGAAATCAGGGCGATGCTTTAAAAGAGCCTCTTCTCCCTTAATGGACCAAGCGACACCTGCCGTTTTTGTCCCTGCCGCTTGACCAGACAAAATGTCGTGATAATTATCACCGACCATCACCGCTTCATGTGGATCACTGCCAAGTTTGGATAAAGCCAGCTGGACTGGTTCCGGATGCGGCTTCTCATTTTGTACATCATCCAGTGTCACAATCACCTCAAAGAATGGCTCTAAACCTGTCAGCTTCAATCCCATTAAGACCGTATCACGTATCTTCGTTGTAACAATTCCGAGCTTAAATCCTCGATCCTGAAGGATTTTCAACGTATCTATAACCGTCTCATACTCAGTCACAAGCAGATCATGCTGTTCATGATTAAACGTCCGATACATCTGAATCATGTCATCCGTCAGGTTCGGGTCCATCGCAGAAAATGTATCAAACAGTGATGGACCAATAAAATGAAGGATATCCTCACGACTGTACTGACCAGGATAATAATGATCCAGCGTATGCTGAAATGAAGCAATAATTAATTCATTTGTATTGATTAACGTGCCATCTAAATCAAATAGCACTGTGTTGATAGTTGATTCGTTCATATAGCTTCCTTTCTAACAGCTGCATGTTCCCGCTTCCGCCAAATATAGCTAATGGCAGCTGTCAATAAAATGGCAGAAATCAGGCGGATGACAAGAAGCGGCCATACTGGAATGCCAAGTGGAATAAAAATCAGGGTATCTTCAACCACCGCATGACAAGCAACAAGGAAAATGAAGGCAAGGGTTAAATCCTTTTTGCTCACACCGTCCTCTTCCACTGCCTTCATCATCACTCCCGCTCCATAAGCTAGACCAATGGTTAATCCAGCCACCATCGTCATAGACGTATTTTCTTTCATTCCAAGCATTCTAGTAAAAGGAGACAGCCACTTAGACAAAGTATGCAGCCACCCTAAATCTCTCATGAATTGAATGATGATCATGAGAGGGATGACGATACAAGCCAGCTGGAGTACACCAAGAAAGGCTTTCTGTACAGCAAGAAGAACGATCATATACCAGCTTGAAGGCACATCAGCCGTCTGAGCTGCTGTAAGCAATCCATATTGCGCAGTTTCTTGGCCGCCCTGCCAAACGAGATGAATGACAATAGCTGAAACAACGGCAAGACTGATTCTGACTAACAAAATTACAGACACCCTCAGTCCAACCTTTGCCGCCACTGTCGATTCGATAATCAGGTTATGACAAAAGGATAGCATCACCGCTAAAATGAACACTTCCTTCACAGGAAGCTCTAATGTCAAGATAGCGGCAATACCCGCATACAAGTTCAGCATATTTCCTAATACAAGCGGAATCGCCGCTTCCCCCGAAAGACCAAACAACCCCATAAATGGCCGTATGAATTGTATAATCCAATCCATAACAGGCGTATGCTGCAAGATACTGACGAGAATAGTAACCGGAAAAATGACTTTTCCAAGTGTCCAAGTCGTCGACAGCCCTGCTTTAAAGCCGTTTTTCCATGTCTCCCCCATCTCTTCTGATCCCCCCTGCTTAATTCGATGAGTTGTTCTCTTTATACGGAATGGATGCGTAGCCTTTGATTCTTCTAAAGACAATCAGCAAAACAGCTGCTACCAATATCGCAATTGAAATCATCTGTGCGATTCGAAGATGGTCTGTCAGCATTAAGCTGTCCGTTCTCATTCCTTCAATGAAGAAACGGCCAATTGAATACCAAATTAAATAAGACAAGAAAATTTCGCCTCTACGCAGTGATGTTCTGCGTAATAAAATCAAAATCACAACGCCGGCAAGATTCCATAATGATTCGTATAAAAACGTTGGGTGATAATAGGTCCCATCAATATACATTTGATTAATGATAAACTCAGGCAGATGCAAATTTTCTAAAAAGGCTCTTGAGACAGCCTCACCATGCGCTTCCTGATTAATAAAGTTGCCCCAGCGCCCGATAGCCTGCCCTAGTAAAATACTAGGTGCTGCCACATCGGCGATTTTCCAAAAGGATACCTTTTTCACTTTTGTAAATACAATGGCTGTCAGCACTGCACCTATCAGCCCGCCGTGTATTGCAATTCCGCCATTCCAAATCTTAATGATTTCATTTGGATGCTGCTGATAGTAGTCCCATTCAAAGGACACATAATAAATTCGTGCACAAATAATGGCGATTGGAATCGCAAATAAGATTAAGTCAATAAACGTATCTTTATTGATTCCTCTTTTTTCACATTCTCTCAGTGCGAGCCAGAGTCCAAGCAAGGCTCCGACCCCTATAATCACACCATACCAATGAACCGATATAGGTCCGAGCTGAAAAGCAATCGGATCAATTGGTTGAATTGCTTCGTTCATATAGACAACTCCTATTCATCCTGGCCATTGTCTTCAATGACATCGGCAAGTTTACTTGTAAATTGTTCCGCTGCATTATGCCCCATTCGTTTCAATCTGAAGTTCATCGCAGCCACCTCAATAATGACCGCTAAATTTCGTCCTGGACGTACAGGGATGGTCAGCTTCGGTACATCTGTATCAATGATCCGCATTTTTTCTTCTTCAAGCCCTAAACGATCATACTGTTTGCCTTGTTCCCAAAGCTCAAGGTTCATCACAATCGTAATTCTCTTATAGCTTCTGACGGCGCCTGCTCCAAATAAGGTCATCACATTAATAATACCTAATCCACGAATTTCCAGAAGGTGTTCAATCAGCTCTGGTGCGCTTCCAACTAACGTATCCTGATCCTCTTGACGGATTTCCACGCAATCGTCTGCGACCAGCCTGTGTCCCCTCTTTACTAGTTCTAAGGCTGTTTCACTTTTTCCTACTCCGCTTTTCCCAATTAACAAAACACCTACACCATATACATCTACGAGCACGCCATGAATGGCAGTCGTTGGTGCAAGCTTACTTTCTAAAAAGTTGGTTAATCGACTCGAAAGTCTTGTCGTTTTTAAGCTTGATCGTAAAACCGGCACCCCATTTTCATTTGATGCTTCAATTAATTCCTTCGGCACTTCACGATCTCGTGACAAAATAATAGCAGGGGTAATATCTGTACAAAGAGACATCATTCTCTGCTTTCGTTCGCGTTCTGGAAGTTGTTCAAAAAAGGAAAGCTCTGTTTTCCCTAAAAGTTGAACTCTTTCTTTTGGGTAATATGTAAAATATCCAGCCATTTCAATACCTGGTCTGGAAAGATCACTGATTGTAATGGGACGATTAATCCCTTCTTCCCCACTTACCAGTTCAAGATGAAATTGTTCCATTATGTCCTTCGTACGAACTTTCGGCACGCTTCTTCCTCCTTTTATCACAGGCGTTTCAGAAATACAGCTCTATTTTATCACTTTCAATGATGAACCCAAAATAGTATTTTATCCTGATCCTGTCTCACCCCCTCCACTGGTATAGACAACTATACATAAAAAGGGTAAACTAAAGATAAAGATAACGAATAAGGGGGCACAACCATGAGCAGCTCTTTATTGCTCTCCAATATTCATATTGTGACAAAGGCACAGATCATTGAACACGGTTTTGTCGGTTTATGCGATGGCAAGATCGACTATATTTCAACATCACCACCGACAGGAAATTATGAAAAAGTATATATTTCCCGGGAAAACTTTTATTTACTTCCCGGAATGATTGATATTCACATCCATGGCGGATATGGTGCAGACATGATGGATGCGACACCAGAAGCCATGAATACACTTGCTGACAATTTACCGTCAGAAGGAACGACAAGCTTTTTAGCGACAACCATTACCCAAAACCATCAAGAGATTGAGCAAGCACTTAAAAATGTCGCTCATTGGAAACAGTATAATGAAGAACAAGCAGGAAGTCAGGCACAATGTTTAGGTATCCACCTCGAAGGTCCATTTATTTCTAAGGATAAAGCAGGTGCACAACCTGCTCAATGGATTAAACAGACGGATCTCCCGCTTTTCGAGAAATGGTTAGATGCATCTGAACAGCTCATTCAAGTTGTCACGTTTGCACCTGAGGAAGACCTTGAATTTGCTTTTCTTTCCCTGTTGCAAGAAAAGAACATCATCCCTTCTATTGGACATACGAATGCTCATCATGACATGATTGAATTAGCAGCAAAGCATGGTGCACGCCATGTGACGCACCTTTATAATGCAATGAGTTCGTTTCAGCATCGTGAGCCAAATGCTGTAGGTGCTGCTCTTACAAACGAGAACCTTCATATTGAGCTGATCACAGATGGTATTCATTCACACCCTCTTTCTATAAAGCTTGCGTATCTCGCAAAAGGAAGTGATCGTTTGATAATGATCACAGACTCAATGCGTGCAAAAGGTCTAGGGGATGGAACATACGAGTTTGGCGGTCAGACTGTCACAGTCAGCGGTGAAAAGGCATTGCTGTCAGATGGGACACTTGCAGGGTCGATTTTACGAATGAAAGATGGCGTCAAACGAATGAGACAGATCACTCATTGTGAGTGGACCGAGATTGCAAAGATGACCTCAACCAATGCAGCCACTCAGCTAGGGCTTGATCATCAGCTCGGTTCTATCGAAGTTGGAAAACTGGCGGACTTGGTCATTTGGGATCAATCTGGCGAACTAATGATGACGATCTGCCGCGGGCAAATCGTCTTTGAAAAAAAGGAGGCCAACCACTGATGAACATCATCGAATTTGAAGATAAAGATCAATTAGGAAAAGAAGCAGCTGCCCTCATTGCACGTACAATCGCATCTAAACCAGATGCAGTGCTCGGCCTAGCAACTGGCGGTACACCTATCGATACCTACAAAGAATTAATTCAACTTCATCAAGCGAAGCAACTGTCTTTCAAACAAACAAGAACAGTCAATTTGGATGAGTATGCAGGACTTCATCCCGATGATGAAAATAGTTATATGACCTATATGAAACGTCATTTATTTGATCATATTGATCTCCCTCAGGATCAGTATTTCCTGCCAAATGGCGCTGCACCTAATTTGGAAGAAGAATGCTTAAGATATGATCAGCTCATTCAAGATGTAGGGGGCATCGACCTTCAGCTTCTTGGAATCGGACAAAATGGACATATTGGTTTTAACGAACCAGGTACCTCTTTCGACTCAAAGACTCATGTTGTTCAATTAGATGAAAACACCCGTCAAGCAAATGCAAGATACTTTTCTTCTATTGATGAGGTACCTACACATGCCATCACAATGGGAATTGCGAGCATTCTTTCAAGCAAAAAAATTCTCCTTCTTGCATCAGGAAAATCAAAAGCGAAAGTGATACAATATTTAGAACAGACAGAGATTCACCCAGACTTCCCTGCATCTGCCCTTAAACATCATCAAGATGTGACGATTTTCATTGATCGAGAAGCTGGTTCACTACGCTAAACACGAGAGGATTTTCACATGTTTATTGATAAACAGTCACCTATTCCGATGTACCATCAGATTATGGAGAACTTGAAAAAGCAGATTGAGGATGGAACATTAGCACCTGATACACTCATTCCTTCTGAAAGAGAGTATGCCGAACGCTTTGATATTAGTCGAATGACTGTCAGACAAGCCTTATCGAACCTTGTGAACGAAGGATATTTGTATCGCCAAAAAGGAAAAGGCACCTTTGTTAGCCGAAAAAAGTTTGAACAACCGCTTCAAGGCTTAACAAGCTTTACAGAAGATATGCGCCAGCGAGGGCTCAAAGCCTCAAGCCAGCTGGTTGATTTCAAAAAAACCGTATGTCCAGAGCACTTGCTGCCAGTCTTACAACTTTCTAATAGCGATGCTGTATATGAACTAAAACGAATACGTCTTGCAAATGATGAACCAATGGCGATTGAAACGAGCTATATACCCGAAACATTCGCTGGAGAATTAACCAAGAAACATTTAACTGGCTCTTTATATGAATATATAGAAAATCACACTGGCCTTGCAATTGCCCATGCAAAACAGGAGCTTGAAGCCAATGTTGCCTCAGAGCAGGAAGCACACGTGCTGTCTATTTCAACTGGCTCGCCTGTGCTATCAATTGCAAGAACAACGTATTTTCAAAACGACCTTCCATTCGAGTATGTTCTTTCCGTTTATAGAGGGGATCGTTACAAACTCATTCATACAATGGAAAGATAAACTGTGCTCCTACATCGAAGCACAGTTTCTTATTTCCGAAGATATGTTGTTTCGTCATCATTTTTTGTATGAATTTTCCATATAGGTGAAACAGCTTTCCCTTGAAAACGATCTTTTGCAACAGTATACCAATAATAGTCTTGATTTGGCTTTAAGCCTTTCCACTTAAAGCTTGCTTTTTTGCCGCTTTTTACGCCTCGTGCTTCTCCTAGAAGGACGTTTGTATATACATTGAGTTCAAAATAATTGGTTTTGACGGATTTCATTTTCGGCGTCAAATCCACATCAATTGAAAACTCATCCTGATCTCCATACGTTTTAGGATCATAGAAATGCTCTTGATTCATGTAAGGTGAGTATGTTGTAAAATGAAGTTGATTTTTTTCTTGATCCGCTGTAATCAACCTCATAAATCCTTGACCGCCCTCAGGACCTGACTGATAATCAGCAAGGATTTGATATACTTTCCGGTCCACTTTTCCATCATGGTCATCATCAAGCTCATCTACTTTCCTGCTCGCTCCGTGGTAGTGCCCGCTAAATACTGCCACAATATTAGGGTGACGTTTTACCACTTGGTGGAAGATGAGGTCGCCTATCGGACTTCGGTTGCCACTCACTAACAAATACTCGTGAAAGTTTAAAATGACGATACGATCTGGATGCTCAGAAATGACACGGTTTAACCAATCGATTTCATTTTGCTTAATCCCCCAGCCCATGTACACCATCATATAATCATTGCCACCGGCAGAGATGAGATCATAATGACCTCGATTATTTTGATAGGATTCACCATAATAAGGTTTTTCTGCAAAGCGTTTCGCTCCAAAGTATCTCCCATATTCCGCATAAAAACCATCCTTGTGTCTGACATCATGATTTCCTGCTAAAACACCATAAGGAATATGATGATCATCTAACACACGCATAAATGTATCGGCACGATTCCATTGCTTATCCTTTGAATCATCCACAATATCGCCTGTATGGAACACATATTGAATGTTTAACTTATCTCTTTGATCTCTGATCCATTCGACCATTTGTTTAAAGATATGAGGATAGCTCTTTGCATAGTATTGTGTGTCAGACATCCATACCATCCTATATGGCTTTTGCACTTTGCTGATTTCATCCTGTACAAGCAAATCAAACGTTTGATTCTTCATGTACTGTCTCACTGACAGCAGGCCTTTAAGGTAAAATTCCTTTTGATCCTTTGCAAAGTGATGAGTGATTTTATCCCATTTTTCATGCTGATGATTCCATGCGTACATTGTCACCTTTCTCCCTGACAATGATCCTCCTTTCCAAACAGCCTCGACGACATCCTTTTCACGTACATGATGATGCACCTTGATTTGAAAACGATGGTAGGGAAAACGCTGTAAATCCTTCGTCTCGACTGCCTTACCATCAGCAAATGCAATGCGATTCCTTTCTTGATCAGAAAAGATCATTTCCCCCGTTTGGTTAAAACTCTTTGGCGGTTCAGTCTCAGCTGCATATTTAAAAATCTTCATTGATGGATGCAGCGATGTATATTGGTAGGCACGATAAAATGAGTAATCTAACTTATCATTTGTTGGGTCCTTGGTTAACACGGTTTGCTTAGACGATTCCACTTTTGTCTTATCTGACACTCGTTCTGGTATCTCGGGGTGTTCATGTACCGTCTTGAATTCTTTTTTCAAAGTAGACATGTTCCCTGCGGCATCTTTTGCTTTGATTGTAAACGTGTGCTCTCCAGGGTCTAATTCACTAGAAGATGTCTGATAAGGCAAGGAAACCGGTTTACCATCTAAAAATGCCTTCATGTCCTCTATGTCACTCCAACGATCAGTTACCTTTGCCTTTAACGTAAAGGCTCCTTTATATTGTTCATTTGCTTGTATGTTGGTCTTGATTTTCGGACCTGTGTTATCGACTTTTACACGTACAGATGCATGCTCGCCTGCGGTTTTGGCCTCAATAAGATGCGTTCCTTCTTTCAGCCTTCTTGTATCCCACTGAATATAGGTTGAAACATAAGCCTCTTTTGGGATTTCAAATTGAAACGTTCTTACCTTTTTGGCGTTACCACCGTCTCCCATCTTCCATTCTTTTTGCGGCTTGGAATTCACTGGAGCAATTTGTGTTCCATTCGATAAAATCATCCTGACATTTTTCAATTCAAAATCATCGTGATTCTCCCCAGGCAGCCGGTCAACCGGGGAAGACTTCGTTCCAGCATGAATAGAAATCGTTTGTGAACCTGACTGATTCATCTCTGCTTCTGGTATTGGCATTGTATAGGTACGATACACTTTTGTCGAATCATCAAAAATAGAAAGTAAGTGCTTACCTATGGACACTCCATTTCTAAAATATAAATTTGTCCCTTTGACATCAAATGCAATATATGGATCTGCTTCAAGGGCCGAAAATGCTTGTCGACTTCGCTTTCCATCTATCATCAATTGGATGTTTTTTTTCTGATCAGATGTTGCCTTTAATGAGAATATACCTGAAACTGTATCTCCCTCTTCTACATTGAATCGCAGACCGTGGGTTTTGCTGACCTGCTCCACATCAATCGTTTTCTTCATCGTCATTGCTTGATTTTCGCCGTCTGACGCTTCAAGCTGATATTCCAACTGTTCTTTACCAATCAGCTCAGGCGAATAAATAATATGATGAAATAGCCGGTCATTATGATCTTTTTGAAGCAGAATCTCTTTAAAATCATCTTTCCGATTCGTTCGATAACGCAGCTTGACGGTTTTGACGAACTGATCATCCTGTACATCTGCTTTAATCTCTATACTTTCAGTTGGTTTCACCGGTTTCTTGTCCGTCATATCTTCAATGACAGGTTTATGAATATCTTGAGAAATTTCCTTTTTTTCAGATGGAATTTGTGCTTTTAACACTTTTCCAGGTGTTGGCTCTTCCTCAATTTTCGAGATCAGCTTCATTTGCGGCGTACCATCCATCGGATACTTGAACAGCAAGGATTTATGCTCGCTAAACAATGATGGCTTTAAACGAAATGCTGCTGAAGAAATCTCCTCACCTATATTTGTTGTGATCGAGACAAGACGAGATTTGGAATTGGACAGCCCTTTGCTCTCGATCACTGAGATATGCTCTCCTTCTTTTAATTGGCTTTTGTACATAGCATTAAAGTCCGCTACTGTTAAATGCTCCTGCCCTTTTTTTCTTAACCAGAAAACATAAGGCTTTCCAGGTGAAAGGGTGACTGGATTTGTGTGAAATGAATAAACATCATCCATCTCGGTGCCTTGTGCAGGATTGCGGTAGCGCAGCTGATAATGCTGAAGAGAGATAGGAGCATGCGTCGTGTTATAAACTTCTATAAATTCAAATGCATCTTTGCCTTTTCGATTTTTTGAATTAACGACAATCTCCGTGATGAGTAAGTCCGGAATATGTGAGAGATCCTCTTCAAATCCGTTTAAGTGAACAGATTGTTCCGCCGTTTTGATCACAGATTTCTGCGTAAGAAACTCTGTATAGTAATGAACCGTTGAATTCCATAATTGATCTGGCGGGATTTTCGCTGTAAATTCTGGCTTCATTCCAGGTAACCGTTCCATTGGAATCAATCGGTACCCCAGTTCATCACTTTGTTTATAGTACAAGTTTGCAGACAAAATTTGTTCTGACTGACTAATAGACGCCCGAAACTGAAGATCACGGCTTTTTCCTTGAACTGGACGAACGTCCACATGAAATTGGTCAAAAATAAAAGGTGAAAACGGCTTGTCCGGTATATTCACTTGTGTTTGGATAAAGGGCCCTGCTGAAGCAGGCTGACTAAAACAAAAAAGAATGATAAAAAAACATAAAAGCATGATTTGTCTGCTCACATTCACCATCTGCACCACCTCCCTTCGGATTATTGTGTCTCCTGAAGGTGGTTTTTATGACAGATGGAACGGGAAAATGAGACAATTTTACACAAAAAACCGTTAGCTTTTTTTCGCTAACGGCTCCACGATTCCTTTTTGTATCAGCAGATGGAAAATGGATAAAATGACAGCCATCCAAATGGCCGTTCCAAACCCATCAATGTTAAAACTATCGCCCATAAAGCTCGATGTCATCATCAGTGTGATGGCATTAATGACAAATAAGAACAATCCTAGTGAGAGTACGGTCACTGGCAGCGTTAAAATGATCAAAAACGGCTTCACTAAAATATTGAGCAAGGACAAAATGATACTTGCCACAATGGCTGCACCAAATCCTTCAATATACACACTTCCGAGCCCCGGCAGAATGCCCGAATCAAAATATCCAGCAATGACAATTAAAAGTAATGCATTTACTAAAATACTGACGATCCATCTAAGCATTTAGTTAGTGCCTTCTTCCGGAACAACAAAATACCAGATGAAGTAAACAAGGAAGATCGGCATAAATGCTGTCATAAATCCGATAATCACTGTTAAAATGCGAAGCAGGGATGCATCAACACTTAAGTATTCGGCAAGTCCACCAACAACACCCGCTATTTTTTTATTTGTTGCTGAACGATAAAGCTTCTTCATGTAGAATCACTCCTTGTCTGATTGGTGCTTTACTTGTATTGAACCTGTTTTTGTTTCTGCAAAAATGGATATACTGTGCACTGCCTGTTGATTGGCTTTGATCATTTTCTCTTTTTGCAACGTTTCATTTTTCTCTTTCACCATATCTGCATCAAGCAAATCGTGAGAGATAGACCCGAGATTGCTTTTCAGCTCAGCGGTCACTGCACATGCACGCGGGATCTGAACGTCCACACTGCCTGTTGTGGTTTTCGCATAGATCGAACGGCACTCATCCGACAGCTGGACAGCAATGTTCCCGTTAAAGCTCTGGGCATCAATTGATTCACTTTTCCCACGCAGGTCAATGAGCCCATTGATGGTTTCTACTTCAATCATACCACACTCGTGATCAGCCAGTTTAATTTGTCCGTTTGCTGTTTCAATTCCGACTTTATCTGCCTGTAAAGAGGCAAAAGAGACAACACCATTTGTGGTTTTCGCAGCAAGTTCTTTTGTCATTAGCTTTTCCCCGCGAATCGGTCCATTAAACAGCTTGACCTTGATCTTATCGTATTGGATACGCGGTACATATAAGGTGACATTGACTTTCATCGTCTTCTTTTCGGTTCGAATAAAAAATTTATCCCCTTCAAGCCCGCAGTCCAATTGATTGAGAAATTGCTGTCTTGCCTGCTCTCCATCCTCTGCGCGGTAGATTTTCGCATGGCACTCTGCTCGAATATCTCTATCGTCCCAAGGCATCACATTGAGACTGCCGTTAGCCAATTGAATATCTAAATGAGAGAGTGAGGCATCTTTGAACTGAAAAATGTGATCAACATCGACTGACTGTCCAAAGTTCAAATCAAGATCCACATCTTTTACCTTTTTCACCGCAGAATCTAACCAGCCAAACAGCTTTGCCCCAAGATTCTCGGTGGCGTTTCCGTTACTTTCTGCTCCAGCTTTTTCTTCATGAAAGGTATGATCGGCTGTAGACTTCTCTAATGATACAGACTGACTTTCTTCTAGCTTTTCTAAAAGCGTAATCGCTTCTTTTGCTGATAATGTCCCGTCTTCTACTAATTTTAAAATTCGTTCTTTTTCATTCATACAAAGCCCTCCTACGATTTGATGGATTGAAGTACTTTAATACCTTGAATGATATTCCAAATGACAGAGATCAAAAAGCCAATAGCTACTAAAAAACACAAAATAAGCATCGTCATGCCTGGAATGAGAGAGTCACTCGCCTGCGTCGCAAGTAAAAATGGGATAGACCCAAAAACCAAAATAATGCCCGCTGCAATTGGCAGCAGATGTGACCAAAATGCCCGCATCGCATGCCGTTTCGTTTCCTTTTGGTCTACTACAAAATACGCCACAATCGGTAAGATAAACGGCATAAAAAATACACTAAAATAACAAATAGATGCAATGATCGACTGATCTCTATTCATATATATTCGCTCCTTCATGACGAAAATTCCTTTCTAAATCATACGTTTATTGCGTATAAAAAGTTTCAAAATCATCCGAATTACATATGACCTTAGACACAAATTATTTCTTTTTCCCCCTAAGTGTAGATTCTTCACGGATTACCCTTTAAAATATGTTGAAAAGATGGTGATTATCATTATAGGGGGTAATTATTTTGACAGATCATCATAATTCTAACCACACAGTCCAAACGCTTTTAGACCTTATACAGAAACAGAAAAGCATGAACAGCGAAATGATCAAGGAGCTGGAGACGATTCATCCGTCTCATCCGAAATATGGTGATATCCGCTATTTAAAAGTACTGCTCGACAGCAGCAGCACCCATATCTTAAAGGATTTAACGCACCTCAGTAATTTAATGCCGAAGGAAGATGCGCAATAAAAGGAAAACCCCTCGGATAAAGAGGGGTTTAGACCGGGGAGAAAGGGCTAAAATGATCTTTATTTTAGCCCTTTCTCTTCTTTTCAGTGTGATAGAAAACCTTTGGCGAATACCGGAGCGCAGACCTGACAAAGAGTGCGAGGGTTTGCCTACACGCTGAAACCCCGATAAAGAGGGGGTTTTTCTTATGATGATGTCACACTTTCCGTTTCTTTGACCAACTGTTTCATTCGTTCGCGGTCACGTTCTAAAATAGGCTTCAAGTATTGGCCTGTGTAAGAAGCTTCTTCTTTTGCAATGTGCTCAGGTGTTCCAGTGGCAATGATCGTTCCGCCGCCTGCACCGCCTTCTGGTCCTAAATCAACGAGGTAATCAGCGGCCTTGATAATATCAAGGTTGTGCTCAATGACCAAAACCGTATCCCCGTTTTCGACCAAACGCTGAAGCACTTTTAATAAACGGGCAATATCATCGACATGCAGACCAGTTGTCGGCTCGTCTAAAATATAAAGAGACCTTCCGTTTGAACGGCGGTGAAGCTCAGATGCCAATTTCACACGCTGCGCCTCTCCCCCAGACAACGTCGTCGCAGGCTGTCCAAGTGTAATGTATCCTAGCCCAACATCATAAATCGTTTGTAGCTTTCGCTTAATTTTCGGGATGTTCTCGAAAAATTGCAGTGCGTCCTCCACAGTCATTTCAAGAACATCAGCAATGTTTTTTCCTTTATACGTAACCTCTAGTGTCTCTCGGTTATAACGTTTCCCGTGACACACCTCACAAGGTACATACACATCAGGTAAAAAGTGCATTTCAATTTTAATGATTCCATCTCCACGACACGCCTCACAGCGGCCGCCTTTGACGTTAAAGCTGAATCTGCCTTTCTTATAGCCTCGTACCTTTGCTTCATTGGTTTGTGCAAAGACATCCCGCACGTCATCAAATACACCTGTATAAGTGGCAGGGTTGGATCTTGGTGTACGGCCAATTGGAGATTGATCAATATCAATGACCTTATCTAAATAATCCATTCCTTTGATTTCTTTGTGCTGTCCTGGCTTCGCCTTCGCTCTATGCAGTTTTTGCGCAAGTGATTTCAATAGAATTTCATTCACAAGCGTACTTTTCCCTGAGCCAGACACACCTGTCACCGCTGTAAAGACGCCTAAAGGAAACTTCGCATTAACGTTTTTCAGGTTGTTTTCTTTTGCACCTTTTATTTCGATGTAGCGGCCGTCAGGCTTTCTTCTTTCAATTGGAAGCGGGATAAATTTCTCACCAGATAAATATTGGCCTGTCAAAGATTTCGGGTCCTTCATGACTTCTTCTGGCGTTCCAGCCGAAATCACTTCTCCTCCATGAACGCCTGCTCCCGGTCCAATATCAATCAAATAATCAGCGGCAAGCATTGTATCTTCATCATGCTCCACGACAATCAGCGTATTCCCGATGTCACGCATGTTTTTCAAGGTTCCAATCAAACGGTCATTATCCCGTTGATGCAGACCAATAGATGGTTCATCTAATATATAAAGAACACCTGTCAGTCTTGACCCGATTTGAGTCGCAAGACGAATCCGCTGCGCCTCACCGCCTGATAGTGTGCCAGCTGATCGGCTTAATGTCAAATAATCTAAACCTACATTATTTAAGAAGGACAAACGTTCTTTGATTTCTCGTAAAATGAGCTGGGCAATCTGCAAATCTTTCTCAGATAACTCGATTTTTTCATAGAGATCAAGTGCATCAGAGACAGATAAATCGGTAATTTCTCCGATGTGCTGGCCATTGATGAGAACCGCAAGCGTTTCTTTTTTCAAGCGATACCCTTTACATGTCGGACAAGGCTGATTGGCCATATATTTTTCCATTTGCTCACGGATATAATCAGAGCTTGTTTCCTTGTAACGTCGTTCAATGTTACGAAGGACACCTTCGAACTCAATTTCATTTTCACGAACCTGACCAAAATCATTTTCATATTTAAAATAAATCAGCTCAGAGCCGCTGCCATATAAAATTTTATCGAATAAATGCGGCGGTATATCTTTGACTGGAATGTCCATGTCGATTCCATAGTGTGTACATACAGCCTCAAGAAGCTGCGGATAGTATTGTGAGCTCTGCGGCTCCCATGGTGCAATGGCATGCTGACGTAAAGTCAAATCCTTATTAGGAATCACAAGCTCAGGGTCGACTTCTAGTTTAGAACCGAGTCCATCACAGCTCGGACAGGCACCGAAAGGACTGTTAAACGAGAACATTCTCGGCTCAAGTTCACCAATAGAGAACCCGCAGTGCGGACAAGCATGATGTTCACTAAATAACAGCTCTTCTTGTCCAATCACATCAATCATGACCCGGCCTTCTCCTAGACGAAGTGCCGTTTCAAGGGAATCAGACAGCCTAGCGGCAACGCCTTCCTTCACCACAATCCGGTCAATGACGACTTCAATGGAATGCTTTTTATTCTTTTCGAGCTCGATATCTTCTGAAAGGTCTTCCATCTCTCCATCGACTCTCACTCGAACATAGCCCTGCTTCCGAATTTGATCAAGTACTTTGACATGTGTTCCTTTGCGACCAGATACGACCGGTGCAAGCACTTGCAGCTTCGTTCTTTCTGGATATTCTAAAATGCGATCTGTCATTTGCTCAATCGTTTGTGACGTAATTTCAATCCCATGTATAGGACAAATAGGTTTTCCGACTCTAGCATATAATAGACGTAAGTAATCATAGATTTCAGTGACAGTTCCAACCGTTGATCTAGGGTTCCGGCTTGTTGTTTTTTGGTCAATACTAATCGCCGGAGAAAGACCTTCAATGGCATCTACATCTGGTTTATCCATTTGACCGAGAAACTGGCGTGCATATGCTGAAAGAGATTCAACGTACCGGCGCTGACCTTCTGCATAAATGGTATCAAAGGCAAGCGACGATTTTCCTGAACCAGATAAACCCGTAATGACCACTAGCTGGTCACGCGGGATATTCACATCAATATTTTTAAGGTTGTGGGCTCTAGCACCTTTCACCTCTATTCGTTCCATAGCCATCTGGCAATCATCCTTCCGCTTTTAGCTCTAGCAATAGATCTCTTAATTCTGCTGCTTTTTCAAAATCAAGCGCTTTTGCTGCTTCTTTCATTTCCATCTCGACTTTTTCGATCACTTTTTCTCGTTCTTTTTTGCTCATTTTCGACAGCTTTGGTGCTGCTTTTGTTTCATATTCTTCCGATTCCTCATGTATCTTTGTTGCCTTAATGACATCTCGGATTTTCTTATGAATCGTTTGCGGGGTAATCTCAAATTTCTCGTTATATGCTTCTTGCTGTTCTCGTCTTCGCTTCGTTTCTTGAATCGCAATGTCCATTGATTTCGTCATTTTGTCTGCATACATAATGACCCGGCCTTCTGAATTTCTTGCTGCACGGCCTATCGTCTGGATGAGGGATCTTTCAGAACGTAAAAAGCCTTCTTTATCCGCATCTAAAATAGCCACGAGCGACACCTCTGGAATATCGAGCCCTTCACGAAGAAGGTTGATTCCAACGAGTACATCATATTTACCGAGGCGTAAATCACGAATAATCTCAATCCGCTCAAGAGTCTTAATTTCTGAATGCAGATAATTGACCTTGATCCCAATTTCTTTTAGATAATCTGTGAGATCCTCAGACATTTTTTTCGTCAAAGTGGTCACAAGCACACGCTCATTTTTCTCCATTCTTGTATGAATTTCTCCAATTAAATCATCGATTTGTCCTTCAATCGGACGGACTTCAATGATCGGATCCAGTAAACCAGTTGGGCGGATAATTTGTTCCACGACCTCTGGCGTTTTCTCAAGTTCGTACGGCCCTGGCGTTGCGGATACATGTACAATATGATTGATATGCTTTTCAAACTCATCAAAGGTGAGCGGTCTATTATCAAGTGCTGATGGCAGACGGAATCCGTGATCAACCAACACTTGTTTTCTTGCTTGGTCCCCGTTGTACATTGCTCGGATTTGCGGGATGGTCACGTGTGACTCATCAACAACAATCATAAAATCATCCAGGAAATAATCAAGCAGTGTGTAAGGTGTTGAACCAGGAGGACGCAAGGTCAAATGTCTTGAATAGTTCTCGATTCCTGAACAAAAGCCCATCTCCCTCATCATCTCAAGGTCATATCTTGTCCGTTGCTCAAGACGCTGCGCTTCAAGCAATTTGCCGTTTTCACGAAGCTTTTCCAGCTGTTCCTCAAGCTCTTGTTCAATATTGATAATCGCTTTTTCCATTTTTTCTTCTCTTGTGACGAAGTGGGATGCTGGGAAAATAGCGACATGCTCACGATCACCGAGAATTTCTCCAGTCAGTGCATCCACTTCACGAATACGTTCAATTTCATCACCGAAAAACTCCACTCTGATACAATGCTCATCTCGTGAAGCAGGAAAAATTTCAACGACGTCGCCCCGTACTCGGAAGGTTCCGCGCTGAAAATCTATATCATTACGAGAATACTGAATATCCACCAGCTTACGAAGAAGCTGATTGCGTTCAATCTCCATTTCAGTGCGCAAAGACAGTACAAGCTCTCGGTATTCCTCAGGCGAACCTAAGCCATAAATACAGGATACACTAGCAATGATGATGACATCTCTCCGCTCAAATAACGAGGATGTGGCGGAGTGTCTCAATTTATCTATCTCATCATTGATGCTGGCATCCTTTTCAATAAATGTATCAGTCTGAGGCACATACGCCTCTGGCTGGTAATAATCATAGTAACTCACAAAATATTCGACAGCATTATTCGGAAAGAATTCCTTGAACTCGCTGTATAGCTGACCGGCAAGTGTCTTATTATGCGCAATGACAAGTGTCGGTTTGTTCACTTCTTTGATCAGGTTTGATACAGTAAAGGTCTTTCCCGTACCTGTAGCACCTAACAGCGTTTGATGCTGTTTCCCCTGATGGATCCCCTCCACGAGCTTTTCAATCGCCTTTGGCTGATCTCCTTGGGGCTGATAGTTAGAAACTAATTCAAAGCGGTCACTCACATCAAAGCCTCCGTTTCGTTACGAAATCTATCTAATGAATATATTATCATAAAAGAACACAAAAATACGAACTAAAGTTCGTGTATCACTTGATTTTTATTTCCAATACAGTCATACCCTCTCTCCCATAGCAAATAACCCTCTAAAGAAACCTTCCTTTCAGTATGGAACATTTTGGAGCGGGATATTCGATGAGCAGAAAAACATCACAAAAAAGAAAGCTGCACTCACTAGAAATCGTAAGCACAGCTCATGTATAAAAAACGTCACCCTTCGGCCTATCACGATCACATCAATGATGTTTTTCAGCCTTCTCTCTTTTTTCAATTTCTTTCTTAGCCATAAACAATGCCCCAGCTACTAAAGAAATAATATCTAATCCTACGATAAAGTAGGTTTCTGTATAGCCTTTCATGTACGAGGCAAATAAAAGCGCTGCTGTTAATGCAATGCCCACATAATGATTATAAGTAACCTTTGAAAATAAAATAACGAGCAGGAAAGGAAAAACAAGTGCAAATATGGCTTTTGTAATCAAAAAAACCCTCCCTCTTCATGGTCTACTCCCTTGATTATAGTAAAGATTGGCATATTGAACAATTCACAGTTTTCGATTTCACCTTTTTTTCTTCACGTTTGGAGACTTTTGTTATAGATATAGAAGAAAATTAGTGAGAACGTCCCCTTTGTAAAGATAGGTCTTTACGTCTTTGACAGTAACATCCAATAAAACCTATGATTAAAATGATAGTGCGCACTATCATTTTGAAAAATAGAGAGACAAACAAACCATTGGCTATTTGGATAAGGGGGCATTCCCATGTATTCAGTGTTATTTCATGCGGCTGAAGAATCCGCATCACTCGCAGGGGCAAAAGGCGTGAATTTGATCAAATTAAACAATCACGGCCTGCCAGTCCCAGATGGATTTATTATTAAAACCAACAGCTTTGCAAGCTTTCTTTCATATCACAACCTGCATTCAACTGAGCAAAACCTTGCACAAAAAATCAAAAAAGCTTCGTTTCCTTCACAAATGGAAGCAGAGTTACTTTCGTCCTTTCAATCATTGCTGAAGGCATATCCCTCAGTTGCTGTTCGATCCTCTTCTGTTGCTGAAGATCTCGAAGGTGCCTCATTTGCAGGACAGTACGAAACCTATTTAAATATCAAGACAAATGAAGAATTTTTGCAGGCTGTCAAAGAATGCTGGGCTTCTTATTTTGCAGCAAGAGTCACAGAATATAAGAAAGAGATGGATGAAAACGAGGAAGAGATGCCGCTCATGGCTGTCGTCGTTCAAGGATTGATCCATTCTGACGTTTCCGGTGTCATCTTTAGTGAGAATCCGGTATCGGGAAAAACAAATGAAATCATGATGACAGCAAGCTACGGACTAGGAGAAGCCATCGTGTCTGGTCTTGTGACACCAGACACGTTTATTGTAGACAAAGAGACGTTTTCTATTGAAAAATCACTAGGGACTAAAGAACTACTAATTGTTCCTTATCAAGAGGGCGTCATTGAACAGCCAGTATGTAAGGAAATGGCTGGCCAGTTTTGCCTGCATGATGATCAATTGGAAGAAATTACGCAAATCACCAAACAAGTAGAAGCACTTTACGGACATGGAGTAGATATCGAATTCGGAATATCAAATGGTACTTTTTATTTGCTTCAAGCAAGACCGATTACCGCTTCTCTACCAAAAACAGCAAATGAAGCAGCAGGTGCTTCTTTTCAAATTCAACCAGAAGAGCTGCAGGATTTCTGGATTTCAATGGACGATCATATGCCCGGCCCAACAAGTCCTCTTTTCTCAAGCTTGATCATACCTGCTTTAAAAAGCGGGATGAAGAAAAATGGAGAAAAGTATCAAGTACCTGATCTCAACATCAAAGATATCAAGCTCTATAGAGGTCACCTGTATTCTGCACCGTCTATGCCTGAAGCGGGAACAGGAACTGCACCAGTTTTTGACGAGAGCATATTTGAGTTATTTCCCCATTTGAGTGAACGTATGTATGAAATTCTAGAGCAAAACTTCTTTCCATTTTACGAAAAACTCGATCGTCAAATGAACGAGCCTATGACCATTGAAGAAGCAATCATTGGCTTCGAAGAATTAAAGTTATTTTATATACAAGCGTACGAGGATCATTTTGATATCGTCATACCACAAGTCATTCTATCTGCTATGATTGAAGACATGCTTGTAACGTATACCGGTGATCAAAAACAAGTCGTCTTGTTACATGAGATGATGATAGGCGTGATGAACAAATCTCTTGAAACAGACCAGAAGCTATCTGATCTAGCAAAGGATGTCCTTCAAGATAAAGAACTTCTTCAAGCATTTACAAATCATGAAGCGAATCCAGAACTATTATATGCACTTAATCACACGGATAAAGGAAAACACTTCATTTCGAAGATGGAGGAATTTCTCCAAATCTATGGCTGGCGATCTGTTAAAAGTCATGACCTTACAGAAGAGACATGGGTAGAGAACCCTGAATTTGTCTTAGACATCATCAGAAATAACATTCAGTACCAATGTGATTTTGATGAAGAATTTGCACAAGCAATGATCAAAAGACGTGAGACTTATGAGCAATTTATGAGTGAAGTGAAGGATGAGTCTTTTAAGACTAAATTTGAAACACTTTATCACTTTGCCCTTCAGGCAGCCAATATTCGAGATGATCATCACTTCTACATTGATGCCATGTTAGATGCAAAAGCTAGACTATATCTATTAAAAATTGGTGAACTCCTTGCACAAAAAGGAGCCATTCCTCATCAAGAAGATCTATGGTATCTCTACGATGAAGAAGTACACAAAGCGCTCACAACTTCTATCACATACGATTCGGTCATACAGCAAAGAAAAATTGAAATGAAAGAAAATGAAGCCGTTCAACCACCAGCTTATACAGGCACTCCATCTGAGGCTGAATTGGAGCAAGTGGAAAGAATGCTCGGTTCATTAAGAGAAAATGAAAACAACACAGACGATGTGATCCATGGAATTGGAGCGTCTAGCGGCATTGTTTCCGGAAGAGTAAGAATCATTACATGCGCTGATGAATTTTCACAATTTCAAAAGGATGACATTTTAGTTTGCAAAACAACCACACCTTTATGGACCAGCTTATTTAGAGACGCAAAAGCAGTGATCACCGATTCTGGAGGCATTTTGTCACATTCCGCTATTATCGCTAGAGAGTATATGATGCCTGCTGTTCTAGGTACAAGAATAGCCACTGAAAAACTCCAAACAGGTGACCTTGTGACAGTAGATGGTGCGAATGGACGTATTCAGTTATTAAAGCAGCATTCACGGGCATAACCCTATCATTTCGGATCATATTGGCGGTCATGGATTTTATCGGTATACTTACTTTGTTGCAAACACATTCATAACCTGAGGTGAGTATGCTTGTTAAAATCAACAAATCAACGAATCATTCGCGCAACGATGGACTTATTGTCTGAAAAGGGCTATCAAAAAACAACAACAAAAGAAATTGCGACAAAAGCGAATGTGAGTGAAGCGACCATTTTTCGTAACTTTAAAAACAAACGCGGCGTCATTGCTGCCATTATGAAAATGAAATCAACACCAACTAAAACGCTAGAAGCAGAATTCAAAGGAGATCTATACACTGATTTAAAATTTCTAGGCAACTATTTCCTTGAAGATTTGACTTCAAAAAAAGAATTTATCTATATCAGCATGAGAGAACCCACTATGTTTAAGGATATAACAGATCATGAAAAACTTTATCCTCAAGAACTGAGGGAAATGCTGACACAATATTTCAAAACGATGGGTGCTCAGCATCATGTATTAAAAGGAAATGAAGAAATCTATGCAGACATTTTCATTAGTACGTATTTCGGTTTTTTCATTCAACAGCTAGAACAAGACTTACAGCTCGTTTTAACACAGAAAGAAGACTTTATCGAGACATGCACACACATTTTCATGAGAGGAATTTCTCCCGCTTAAAGGGTGAAATTCTTCTTTTTTACAAAAGGTGGTATACACAATGAAGTTAAAAAAAGAGAACTTGATCATCTATTCTTTGTTACTTGGTGCTATTTTAGTTCCGGTCAACTCAACCATGATCGCAGTCGCTCTATCATCCATATCAACTTATTACGATCAATCCATTTCAAACATTACTTGGGTTGTCACAATTTATCTTATTGTCATGGCGGTTACTCAACCTATCGCTGGTAAGCTAGGAGATATATACGGCCACCGCAACATGTATTTAGTCGGTGTGACACTCTTTTTAATTGGCTCCATTGGATGTGCTTTCGCACCTAATCTTGCTTTTCTCATCACCTTTCGATCAATCCAAGCAGCAGGTGGAGCTATTTTAACACCGAACAGCATTGCGTTAATTCGTTCAACGGTATCACCTGAAAAACTGTCTAAAACAATGGGGTTCTTTGGTTTTGGAGCAGGAATTGGTGCCGCACTTGGGCCTTTTATTGGCTCGATTCTCATTCAGAGTTTTGATTGGCATTCTATATTCTTAGTAAATATCCCATTTTTGTTCCTTACACTTGTTACCGGTGTTTTACTCATTCCGAAAATGAAGCATATTCGCTTACAAGCAAGTGTAGACATCATCGGTTCATTGTACTTAACCATTGGGATTACCACACTCATTCTGTGCACAAAAAGCCAATTATTAACTGAATACTTGGTCTATGGGATTCTAGCATTGAGCGTGATTCCTTTATTTTTTAAACATGTACGGAAAGTAAAGAATCCGATCATCGATTTGTCTCTATTTAAAAACAGTTCTTTTACAAATGCTAATCTTTCTATCATGCTAAGCAATTTTGTCATGTACGCCATTCTTCTCATTATGCCGCTGTTTATGGAACAACAACTTGCACTTTCTCACACACATAGCGGTATTATTCTTTCTGTCTTTTCACTTTGTATGTCTATTAGCGGCTTGCTCGGAGCAAAGCTCCATCCGATAAAAGGCGCAAAAAAAATGATTCGATTTTCATTTCTCTGCCTTACTTTATCAGGCATCATGCTTATCACACTAAGCAGTTACCCAAGTTTACCACTTCTCATTATCACATTAGTCGCAGGTGGAATTTCATCAGGAATTGGTATGACCAGTATGCAGATGGCTTCTTTAACATCCGTTGATCAAAACTTATCTGGTTCGGCATCTGGTATATTCTCTACCTTTCGATATTTTGGGAGTATCATATCGTCTACATTGATTGGTATCATAAGTGGTTTTCAAGCTCTATTTATTGTATTAATGGGCGCGGGTATCCTTGGTTTCCTTTTATCTCAACGCGTAAAAACAAAATCCACCTCTCCATCATCGGGACATTCTGCCTAATGACTCCCTTCGCTCTATGTTCATTTAGGGCGGGGGAGTTTTGATATTTGTATCACTGTAAGCTATAAAGATCATGATAATCAAACCGTGAAAATCATCTTTTATAGATAGAAAAATGTCATATGATTAGACGAAAAAGGGATTTCAGCTGAAAATTGTCCCACTTCCCCATCTAAAAGCTTTTTTTCATATCTTCCAGCAATAATAACTTCGATTTTTTTTCACAATTTTTGTGGTATGCTTTTTGAAAATAGAGGACGCAAAGGAGCGGAAGGATGGAACGTTTGAAATATTATTTGATCTGTTTGTCAGCTCTACTGATTTTCCTGTCAGGCTGCGGAAAAGACCAGCAATTTACGCCACCTGGCAGCGCGCAATCGGTCGCTGTGATTTCTCAATTAAAAAAAGCCTCCTTTTCAATTGTTGATTTACAAAAGAATAAAATTGTCTCTTCCGTTGATTTAAAACATCCACTCACTGATCTCATTCAAATCAACAAAGACGTCATCATTGCGACAAGTAAAGAAGAACAATCCCTTATAGAAATCAATTTAAAAAAAGGAACAGCAACAGATTATATGGACGTGAATAAAGGGCTGACTTCACTTACATATGATGCAGCTTCTCACACCTTACTTGTAGCGGATTCAAAGAAGAATGTCGTTTATTTTATTGATACACAGAGCAAAAAAATAAAAGCCACTGTGAAGACCGGAAAATCACCCTCTTCTATGGCGCTTTCTTCTTCAGGAACTTTGTTTGTTTTAAATGCAGAAAGTCATACAGTTTCAGTCATAGATATTGAAAAAGAAAAAAATACACGTACGATTTCTGTACTAGAAAGGCCTTCTGGCATTCATTTTGATGGACATTCCATTTGGATTGGCGGACACGGTAAACCTGGCACCTTAAATAAAAGCATTTTTGCTTACGACCCTAAAACAGGTAAAAAGCAGCGCGAAATCAAACTAGGCGTCATGCCAGTTGCATTTTTCTCAGAGAAAGATTCCTCTACTTTATATGTACTATGTCATGGAGACCATACGCTATACAAAGTAGATACAGAGACGAATAAGCAGCTTGCTTCTGTTGAAACCGGTCAAAATCCGAATTATATCACCGCCGATACCGCATCAATATATGTAAGTAACTTAGATGACAATTCAGTATCAGTCATCGATAAACATACATTTATGATGAAAAATCGACTGAATGTCCCATCAGGGCCTTATGCTATCGTGTTGGAGGAAAAAAAATGAAAGAACAGATGCATATTTTAATAGTAGATGATGAGTTAGATATGCTTGAGTTAATCGGCTCCTTTTTGCAAAAACAAGGCTTTCATATTATCACTTCAAATAATGGAATGGATGCCTTACGTCAGCTTGAAAAGGAACCCGTTGACCTTGTTGTATTGGATATCATGATGCCTGATATGGATGGATTCGAAGTCTGCCAGCGTATCAGGCAAACATCCCAAATCCCCATATTATTTTTAACAGCTAGAAGTTATGAGGAGGATCGAATTAGAGGGCTTGAAATTGGAGCAGATGACTACATCATGAAGCCCTTCAGTCTGCGTGAGCTTGCAGCAAGAATTGAAACGACCTTAAGACGAATTAGGGGTCTTTCGCTAAAGCGCAGCCGAATGCAGATCGGCGACTTGGAGATAGATCAAGATGGCAGACAAGTCTACCTCCATCAAGAGCCCATTAATTTAACAAGAAGAGAATTTGATTTACTCATGTTTCTTCTGCTTAATCAAAGCCACGTGTTTTCCCGTGAACAACTCTATCAAAAATTGTGGGAATCACACTCAACCAGTGGTTCTTTAAGAACAGTCGATACACATATTAAAACGCTACGACTGAAATTAAAGGGAGCGGAACGGCACATTAAAACCGTTTGGGGTGTCGGCTATAAATTTGAGGAGGACGAATGAAGCCATTATCCATTAAAAAGAAAGTACTCTTCTTAATCCTTGCAGTTACCGGAATTGTTGCAGCCTCAGCCCTCGCACTTACCTATTATTTATACCAGCACTTATATATTGATAAACAAATTGACTCCTTAAGTTTACAAGGAAAGAAGCTGGCAGAAATCTATCACAAACACGGTAAAGACACGTATTTTACCAATATAATCGAATGGGCAAATGGCTCAAGTGAGGCGAACATTATTTTCACAGATGACCCAATGGAGCTTTCAAGTGGTATCCCTTTTGATACGAACACCAATGATAACCTCATCACGTTCAAGGAACGCCAAAAGCTTCTTCAAGGGGAAACCGTCGTGTTAATTAGAGAACATCCACAGTTTCATCAAGATATTCTCGGTATCGCCATCCCTGTTTTCTCAAACAAAGATGATCTATCGGGGACAATTTTTCTCTCGATGCCCTTATCCGATGTTTATGAGCCATTTGTCCAAATCAGATTGACACTTGGCGTATCCATTTTATTTATCCTTCTGCTGATTTTCTTTATCGGATATAAGAGTTCCAATAAAGTCGTGCGGACGATTAATAAAATGAAAGAAATTGCAATGGAAATGGAATCTGGTGATTTTTCAAAACGCATGGCTGTGACTAAAAAAGGGGATGAGTTAAATCAGCTTAGCCGTTCCTTTAATAAACTGTCTTCTACCCTCGAAAAGGTTGAACAGCACCGCAGAGAATTTCTTGCCAATGTGTCTCACGAACTTAGGACTCCTTTAAGTTACATGAAAGGATATGCAGAAGGAATTGAAGAAGGCGTCATTGATCAAAAAAAAGGAATGCAAATCATCCAAGATGAAGCCACACGTTTAAGCCGGCTTGTTCACGATCTTTTAGACCTTGCGCAGTTAGAGGGGGATTCTTATCCACTAACGACGGAGCCAATCGTCTTTGCACAGCTTATCCATGATGTTCTTGATCAAATGGCATTCATCGCTAATCAAAAAGGCATTTCTCTCAAACGGACACTTGAAGAGGATTGTATTGTTTATGGTGATAGCGATCGCCTACAACAAGTGGTCCGTAATTTACTGGACAATGCCATTCATTACACTCCATCTGGGAAGTCAATTTCGATTGAATTACATGTTCAGCAAAACACGGCTGAATTGAGAGTGACGGACGAAGGCAATGGCATTCCAAAAGAAGATCTCCCGCATGTTTCCGAGCGATTTTATCGAGTAAATAAAGCACGTACGAGAAAGGATGGCGGCTCTGGGCTTGGACTAGCTATTGTCTATCAAATTATCAAAAAACATCATGGCATATTCATTATTCAATCTAAGCCCGGACTCGGAACAACAGCCATCATTCAGCTGCCTAATGCTTCATTCAATGAGAGCTTGCCTACTCAATAACAAATCACAGATCTTGTCATACTCTCATTTGGAACCTCTCCTTTCTCTTATAGATCAGTATCAATAGCATATGTATACAACTTGAACAGTTCTTTTCAACAAGAGCTGTTTTTATTCCACTAAAACATAAAGAATTGGTCTTTTTTTATTAACAATTTATTCATATTTGCTTGTTACACTTTTTTCAAGTTAAGAAAAAGGAGTGACATGCTTTTGATCAGACGTTTTCAGAAATTTGATATTTATTTATTTTTCATATTGATCTTATCTGCCATCTTAAACATTTATCACATTTGGAAAGATGATACGGTGAATGCGTATTATACTGCCGCTGTCACAAGTATGATGCAAAGTTGGCATAATTTCTTCTTTGCTTCATTTGATCCAGCAGGGTATGTCACGGTGGATAAACCACCGCTCACCTTCTGGCTGCAAACGATCAGTGCCAAAATTTTTGGTTTACATGGATGGAGTGTGATTTTGCCTCAAGCTTTGGCTGGCATTGGATCTGTTTATTTAATCTACCGTCTTGTCAAACCTACATTTGGTCAGGCCGCTGCAAGACTGGCTGCACTCATTATGGCTTGTACACCAATCGCAGTCGCTGTATCTCGTACAAATAACATTGACAGCTTACTTGTTTTTATCCTTTTACTAGCAACAGGAATGATGTTCAAGGCTGTGAAACAGCAAAAGGTGCTTTGGGCGATCGCTTCATTTGCAATGATCGGCGTCGGATTTAATACAAAGATGCTGCAAGCCTATATGATTGTACCAGCACTCATCCTTTTTTACATCATAGCTTATCGCACGACATGGAAGAAAAAATTGCTTTCACTGATGATTTCAATGATTGTTCTTTTAGGTGTATCTGCTTCGTGGTCGATAGCCGTTGATCTCACCTCAAAAGACAATCGCCCTTATATGGGATCAAGTCAATCCAATTCTGCATTAGAACTAGCCTTTGGCTACAACGGTCTCCAGCGGCTGACTGGTCAACAGTCTGGCGGAATGGGCGGCGGCTCAAGTGAGAGTGGAAGTCAACCAACTTCACAGCAGGGTGATCAGCAAAACGATAATGATTCATCAACCATGCCTCAGCCGCCATCTAATGGAAATCAAAGCAGCTCAGACAGCTCAAATCAATCTTCCGGTCAGGGACAGCCGTCTATGCAAGGACCGCCAAGCAGTACAAATGGCACGACACCACCTGATATGCCTTCTGGTGGCGATGGAGGAAATGGTGCCGGCCCGCCTAATGGTGGTGGCGGAAAAATGGGAAATGGTTCTGGCATGTTTGGTACAGGAACAAAAGGTCCATTACGTCTGTTCCAATCTGAACTGTCCGATCAAATCAGCTGGCTGCTTCCATTTGCACTCTTTGGCGCTATTGGTATCTTCCTCTCAACAGCATTTGAAAGAAGACGTCTCAATACAAAACAAAAAGAAACACTATTTTGGTTAGCTTGGCTTATACCCGTTGCTGGATTTTTCAGTGTAGCTGGATTTTTCCACCACTATTATTTAATCATGCTGGCACCGCCAATTGCCGTATTAGCTGGAGCAGGCTGGGCCTCTATGACTCAATTATTCCAAACAGGAACCGGCTTTAAAAAATGGCTGCTTCCGATTGCTATTTTGGTAACAACATCATTTGAAGTCTTTATCTTATCCACCTTTACAAGCACGATTGGTTTTGGATTAAGCATTGCGGTCGGTCTCATTGGCGTTGGATCCTTCCTTGCCCTGCTCTTTATAAAAGGAAAAGAAAAGCTAAAACAACTGGCGTCTCTCATCGCCATCCTTGGCATGCTGATCGCACCACTGTTCTGGGCAAGCACACCTCTTCTTTATGGAGGAAACAACATGCTGCCAGAGGCTGGTCCTCAGCTTGCAACTTCAAGTGGCATTATGGGTTCCCAGGTGAATGAGAAGCTGATCAGCTACCTTGAGAAAAACAATACAGGGGAAGCCTTCCTGTTTGGTACAACAGATGCAACCACAGCTTCCCCTTACATTATTAAGACAGGGAAAGCGGTTATGGCATTAGGTGGATTTAGTGGCTCCGATAACATTTTAACGCTTAGCGAATTTAAACAGCTCGTCAAAGACGGAAAAATCAAATACTTCTATCTCTCTGGTATGAGAGGCGGAAGCTCAGACATTCTGAACTGGATTCAGAAAAACGGCAAAGAAGTGGCTGCTTCTAAATGGCAGAACACTTCTACATCCAAAACGAAACAACAAACAGGCAGCACTGACAGCAAGCAATCTGAACAACCTGATCAGTCAAATGGACGAATGGGCGGAATGGAGAGTGGCACCCTTTACGAACTATCCGTTGATTCATTCATCTATCAAAAGGAGGAAAATGGCTGATGGAAAAAAGCATACAATATTCGATTGTTGTCCCAGTTTATAATGAAGAACTTGTCATCCATGAATCGTATCAGCGGCTCAAAACCGTCATGGATTCGACGGGAGAAGCATATGAGCTTCTCTTCGTCAATGACGGCAGTATGGATCGAACAGCTGAGCTGATTAAAGGATATTGCCAAACAGATCCGAATGTGAGACTCATTGATTTTTCTCGTAATTTTGGACATCAAATTGCGATCACAGCTGGCATGGATTACGCAAAGGGTCAGTCCATCGTGGTGATCGATGCAGATTTACAAGATCCGCCTGAATTGATATTAGAAATGATCGCAAAATGGAAGGAAGGCTATGAAGTGGTCTACGCCGTCCGCACCAAACGAAAAGGCGAATCGGTTTTCAAAAAGTACACCGCCTCCCTTTTCTATCGGGTTCTACGTCAAATCACCGAAGTAGACATTCCCATCGACACAGGTGACTTCAGGTTGATGGATCGTAAGGTGTGTCATGAAATGAGAAAAATACGCGAGAAAAACCCATTTGTCCGCGGCTTAGTCAGCTGGGTCGGCTTCAAACAAATTGCGGTAGAATACGTTCGAGATGAGCGGCTAGCAGGAGAAACGAAGTATCCTCTCAAAAAGATGCTCAAGCTCTCGATGGACGGAATTACGTCTTTCTCCTATAAACCTTTAAAACTAGCCAGTGTGGCAGGCATTGCCCTTTCTGCTATTGGATTCATTTCTATGTTTCTTGTTTTGTACTTAAAGCTTTTTACCAATAGCACGATTACTGGCTGGAGTTCATTAATTGTCATTCAGCTGTTCTTTAGCGGCATCATCCTCTTCATGCTGGGAATGATCGGAGAGTATATTGGCCGAATCTACGATGAAGCGAAGGACCGGCCGCTTTATATCGTCAAGGAGAGCTACGGGCTTCAAGCAAAGCCGCACCCGGTTCAATCCCCTGTTCATTTCAAGCACTACAAACAGCATTAAAAAAAGCGTGCGAGACCTTCTTGATAAGGTCCAGCACGCTTTTTTGTATTAAGCGGCTGTTTCAAACCGCTTTCTGTTGATGAAGAAAGAAAGTGTAATGATGAGATAAATGCCCATTGTGACCATCGTTTGTACAATTGGAGTTGCTGACACAACGCCGATAAAAATGGCCATGATCGCAATCACAGAAAACCATGTTGTGAAAGGATACAGCTTGACGCGATATCCCCCTGGTTCTGCTACGCTTCGAGATTTCAAATGACCAACAGCAATGATAAACCAGATGAATAAGACTGTATAACTTAAAGATCCCATCAAATAATTAAAGGTTTGACTTCCCACAAAAAGAGAAATCAATACCGCTGCATACAATGTGGATGTACACACAAGGATTGCTCTGACAGGCACCTGCTGTTTTGATAGCTTGGAGAAGCCTCTCCATATACGCCCATCCATCGCCTGCGTATAAAGGACCCTTGATGAAGCATACAGTCCAGAGTTCATAGAAGACAAGATCGCTAGTAAAATGATACCGTTCATGATGTCACTTGCATACGGCACGCCAATTGTTGCAAACACTGTGACGAATGGACTCACTTGCTCATTGTTCACTTGATTCCAAGGGATTAAGCTGACAATGATAAAGAACGGCAGTACATAGAAACCGATGATTCGTACAAATGTACTTTGAATGGCCTTTGGGATGACTTTTTCAGGGTTTTTTGTTTCCGCTAATGTAACCCCAATCATCTCAGTTCCGCCATAGGAATACACTACAACCAGCATTGCCGCAATTAAGCCGCCAGTTCCATTAGGGAAAAACCCACCGTGGTCGGTTAAGTTGGATAATCCCGGTGCTGCATGCTGTCCGAATGAGACAAACAGCATCGTTAACCCAATGATAATAAATAAAATAATGACTGCAATTTTAATGGAAGCTAACCAGTACTCTGTCTCAGCAAACATTTTGACTGAACAAACATTGATCAATGTCACTACAAGTGAAATGATTAACACAAGCGTCCAAATCGGCATTTGCGGGAACCAGTACTGAATAAAGATCGCAGACACAATGGCTTCTGCTGCAATGTTCAGCACCCACATTTTCCAATAGATCCAGTCTAAGAAATAGGCCGGATATTTTCCTAACACAGGTTCAATTAAATCACGGAATGTTCTTGCACCAGGTCGTGCAACAGTCATTTCGGCAAGTCCTTGCATAATAAATAATAAAATAAGACCACCAATCATATATGCCAAAATGACAGCAGGACCTGCAATATCAATGGCAGAACTGCTTCCTTTAAACAGACCGGCACCGATTGCACCGCCAAGCGCAAGCATCATAATATGCCTTGACGTCATTGTTCGTTTTAACTGCACATGTTCCTTTTCCATTTTCTATAGCTCCTTTAAATTTGAATCTTCAGATAAACATAGGATAAAAGCATATAAAAAGGCCAGCCATCTCCTTGAAGAGACGACTGACCCTGCAACCGCGTTACCACTCTTATTGATCCAGCTATAGCTGAATCCAACTTAAAACCCGATAACGGAGGTCACACGTAAAGACTTACAATTCATTCAGTCTTACCGCTCTTTGAGCGAGTTCAATGATTCGTTTTACTGCGTTGCACCGACCCGCAGCTCTCTTAAAAAACGGATGTTCATCTACTATTCTCAAGTCAAAACGTTTATAGTCAATTTATATATTCATCAAAGATTTTATTTTTTAAATATACTGACTAACCACGCAATTGTCAACATCCTTTTTCAGACAGCCTCTATTAACGAATCCAAACAGCTACTTCATCCATCGGACGTCGTGTTTTGCCGCGTTTTGGCTCAGTGACACGATAACCAAAGGCTGCCATCACAGAAACGTCGTACTGACCATCCTCAAGCAATCCTTCTTCATCTAGAATACGATGAATCTCATCGTAGCTAAATCCTTCAACTGGGCATGAATCAATGCCGATTTGTGCAGCAGCTGTCATCATGTTTCCAAGGGCAATATACGTTTGTTTTGAAGCCCAATCAAAAAGCGTACGGTCATTTTCTAACAAATGGAGATCGTTCTCTTGGAATTCTTTGTAGCGTCCCTTTACCATATCAAACGTCTCGTCTGTCATTCCTTTGATTTGCTTGTTGATGTATTCTGCATATGCTGAATCATAGCGGGCATCGGTTCTTGCCAAGATGATCACAAAATGGCTGGCAGTTGGAAGCTGTTTTTGCGCCCCCCATGTATACTCTTTTAATTTTTCTCTAAAAGCTTCATTTTGAACGACGAGGAACTTCCAAGGCTCAAATCCTACAGAACTTGGGGAAAGTCTTCCTGTTTCTAAAATAAACGCAAAATCATCCTCTGAAATCTTTTTCGCTGGATCAAACTCTTTTGTCGCGTGCCGGAACTCATACGCGTCAATGATTTCTTTTTTTAATTGCTCTTTGTCTCGCATTTTATTCATCCTTTCTATTGACAGATAGGGTGTGTGTTTCATCAATCCAATTTCTTTCCATTCTCATATAGAAATTGTTATGATAAGAAAACAAACAGCCCGAATGTGTGATGTGATATCTCTATGGTAAAAGAAAAGCTTCCATCGATTCAAGTACGCACATTTTTGTTCGTTAGGTACAATCATGTTCGTTTATCACCATTTTCGTCTTAGAAAGGAGTGTAAAGATGAGTGCACCATCCAATCCAGTCAGCATTGTGAATCATGGCTGTCCTGTTTCGGTCACAACGAGTGTCATTGGAGGGAAATGGAAAGGAGTCATCCTTTATCATTTGACTTGCGGTCCAAAACGATACAACGAATTACGCCGGCTTCTGCCAAGAATTTCGCAGCGTGTTCTCACGCTACAATTACGTGAGCTTGAACAGGACGGTGTTGTTCACAGAGAAGTCTATGAGGAGGTTCCCCCTCGTGTCGAATACTCACTGACTTCTCTTGGAGATACATTAAAGCCCATCATCTTCGCCATGCGTGAATGGGGCGAATCATACGGAAAAGAAACACGCACAAAAGAAAAAAGCTGCCATCTCTAGCAGCTTTTTTTTAAGATGAAATCGCTGTTGGTTCTTGCTGTGGATCATCCTTCACAAACAGGATGCCAAGCTGATGATGCTCTCCTTCGTAAGAAGCGCGTTTCTCAAACCTTGTCTGACCGTTTAAGCCAATGATCTCAAGCTTTGCCAGAGCACGGTTGGTTTGTAGAGCTTCATAAAATTCTGAAACCGTTTTGACTTCAATTCCATTTACCTTTGTAATGACTTCTCCGATCTCAAGCTTTAAATCAGCCGCAGGTGTATTCGGAATGATTCCAAGCACCATCAGCCCTTGATTCCGCTTAGAGAAGTAGAACGGCGCAGCATTGTCATTGACCCTCTGCTTCCATGAAAGAAAGGCTCTTCCGACAATCGCTATCACAACAGCTCCCCAAGCTATAGGCTCAAACCAAATACTTGCAGCACCTAGTAAGGCAACAGCGAGTCCGAGCATAAGAATGCGACGAGCCGTAATTTGAATACTGACAATTGGCAGCGATCCTTGAATCCGCTGGCCGAAGCCGATGATATAGGGAATCAAAATAAATGAAAAGCTTTGATCATGCACTTGAAGCACCGGCCACCATGGCAGGGAAGAAGTCAATTCACCTGCCGGCATCAGCAAAACAAGCGGTAAAAGCCACAGACGGTTTGCCCGCTGCTGACCAATCAAAAGTCCTCTCGCACTCATCACCATTGCAGGCGATGTACGTAAATGCGCCGTTCGGTATGCTAGAATCCCCTCGGTCATTAATAGGAGCCCTAGCAGAATGACAACGGCTGATGCATTCATCATTGAGAGCTGCGGAAGCCAAGAATGGCTCACTTGGAAATACATCAGTCCAAGTGCCGCAATAAAACTGAAACCGAGTGTGTATGCAGACGAAAGCGCACTCGCCTTAAAGAATAAAGAGAATACGATGGTCATTGCTGCAATCAGCACGATGAATCCAGGCGGGAGGGCAATCCCTAAGCCTACTGAAATGACGGATAGACAAACTCCTAAAACCCATCCCTTTGAATATGTAAATTTAAGCTCATCGTAAACATCTTCTATTCTTGTTTGAAACGCTTTTCTCTCCCGCTTTACGCGGATGTAGCCATACAATAGACTGATTAATATCATGAAATAAAAAAGAGGATGAATTAAAAACAGACCGACCGCTTTTAATCCGGCTCCCATCCACTCCGAGCTCATTATCGTTCACCGCCCAAGTCAAGCATTTTCTCTTATTCTATCAAATAAATCGATGCTTGACATCAGGTTTATTTCTCCTGATTCATCCAAAGTGTGACATTCGACAGTGAAAAATCTTTTAAATAGTGATTCACATCTACATCTAGTATGCCGCCGAGAAGCTGCATCGACCTCTTGATGTCGGTTAAGTTTATACCAAGTCTCTTATGATTATCCATTAAATAATTGAAGTATATCTCAGCACAGTCTTCATCGATTTCGTCGACTGATTCTACCGTTGTGTAATTGACCAAGTATCTGCTTAACAGCATGAGCAGACTTAATGCCTTTGTAGCGGAAAACGTCACATCTTTCGAACGACTCTTAAGTTCCTCTACCAACTCGTAATATTTTTTCTCTCTCACAATACTTGCCCTTTTCAATTGTGTACCCCCATTTACTAGTTCTTTTAAGAAAAGCGCAAACCTCGGTACAGCTTAAAGCTCAAGCTGAATATCCGCAAAAAATAAAATATTTAAAATGAGTGCTACTTTTTATTGTAAGAATTATTTATGTAACATACAACTTTCAAAAGTTTCATTTTCATGACATGTTTAAATCAACAGAAAGTCTCTTATATAAATATGTTATCGGGTAAAATCGAAGGAATGTTATGTTTTTTGTAAAATAAATGAACATATTTCTCGATATAATATATTTTTAAGAATAAATTATTACATGTTCGTGACACTTATGAACCAAAAAAAAGAGGCTTTTATTCGCCTCTTTATTTTTTAAGATATAGTGCTTTTAGTGCAGTCTGCAGCTGGAGATCATTTTTTTCGTAGGATTTTACTTCATCCACCATTTTGTTCATCATTTTCGCTGTCTTCAAATCAATAACACCTGACTTTTCCAAATTATATGTGCTTTGGAAGGCAAGTACGGCTTTTTTCGTTTCTTCATCAAAGTATCCATCTACTCTGCCAGGATCAAATGACAACCCTTTTAACAGCGTCTGTGCTTGTCTAACTTCTTCGTTGTTCATATCAAGCTGAAGCGGTTCTTTTAGCTGTAGCGGACCGGCAGTAAAGTAATCTGGCTGATGAATCGCAATAGTGGGCACGACACCTTTTTTGTGAATCCAATTCCCTTTTGGTGTCAGCCATTTATACAGCGTTAATTTAATATTACTTCCATCTCCCATTGGAACCGCCTGCTGCACAGTTCCTTTCCCAAAGGAGACATCACCAACCACTTCATACTTTCCGGCTTCTTTCATTGCACCAGCAAGTATCTCAGAAGCAGATGCACTGCCTTTATCAATTAAGACGTTGACCGGGTAAGGTTTCTGTTCTTTCCGTTTTGAAAAATATCGTTTTCGGTCGCCGTTCCGTTCTGCGATTTGAATATATGGCTGATCCTTCGTAATAAAATGCTTCAAAATATCTTCTACACTTTGTAGATAGCCGCCAGGGTTTCCTCTCACATCCAATACAAGACCCTCCATGCCCTTTTTCTCGAGCTTATCCAGGCTTGACGTGAAATCCTTCGCAGTGTCTTCAGAAAAGCTAGAAATCGCAATATAGCCCGTTTTATGACCATTTACCTCTTTCATAGAGGAAGTCACTGTTTCAAGCGGGATTTCTTCTCGTTTGATATGGAATGTTAAATCTTTTTCAATCCCGTTTCGTCTGATTTTCAAGGCGACAGACGTTCCTTTTTTTCCTCGTATTTTCAGCACAGCATCGTTTAAGCTTTTTTCTTTCATCGGCTCACCATCAATACTGATGATTTCATCTTTCGGCTTAAGACCTGCTTTGGCTGCAGGGGATTTTTTAAAGGCAGAGACGATAATGATCTTTCCTTCATCCATCCCTACTTCTGCCCCAATTCCCTCAAAGGAGGAATCAAGCGAATCAGAAAATTGTTTTGCAGTTTGCTTGTCCATGTATACTGAATACGGATCATTTAAAGTTGAAAGCATCCCTTGAATGGCGCCTTCAAGCAGCTTTTGGCGATCCACTTCCTCTACATATTCATTTGAAATGAGGTCATAGGCTTTCTCGATTTTCTCCATTCCATTTTCTTTCGCCCGATCACTTGATTGAGCTTGTCCAGCCATTGCAGAAGCTGCTTTCGGTGACTCCGCATGAGTCCCCTCTTTATGCGTGATAACCCCTGCACTCATTAATAGAACGACACTTACCATAATAGATGCGATTTGTTTTTTCATATTTGGCCTCCTTCTTCAACTCTTCCTGATGACCTGAGTTATTATATGCCAGAAGAAGGGATTTCATGTAAGGACATTCTCCCGCGAAAGCTTGACTAATCATTTCATTAGGTGTAATTTTTATTTTGTTATGATCGAGAAGGAGTCTTTGCAATGTATATTATATTAACTATGCTTTTTTTAGGAATTTTATTAGGATTTGTAGGAGCTGGCGGGGCTGGTTTTGTCATCGCATTGCTTACGTTAATATTTGATGTACCAATCCATACAGCACTAGGTACGTCTTTAGCCGCTATGGCATTTACGACATTATCAGGTGCTTACAGTCACTACCGGGAAGGAAATATTCAGCTCAAATCTGGTTTGATTGTCGGTGCTTTAGCTTGTATTGCATCTTTTGCGGGAGCAAAGGTTGCTCCTTTTATTCCAGAGGAAAGCTTGCACTATTTAACAGCCGGTATGCTCTTTTTATCTGCTGTTTTTATGATGATCAAATTATTTGTCCTCAATGAAGAAGCAGAGCAGCAGCCGCTTTCTTCACGTCAGCTGCTGACAAGGGGCATCATTTTAGGACTTGTATCAGGTATGCTGTCAGGCATGTTCGGTATTGGGTCTGCCCCATTTATTCAAGTGGGACTTTTAATTTTGCTGAAGCTGTCTATTAGACAGGCTGTTGGCACGACCATGCTTGTCATTATTCCGATCTCCATTGGCGGTGGAATTGGTTATATTTCAGAGGGCTATGTTGATTTTATTTTGCTGATTCAAATCTTAATTGGAACAGTATTAGGGGCATTTATTGGCGCGAAATTCACACGACTTGCACCGAAGGTCTTATTGAAATCCGCTGTACTGTTAACCCCTATTATTGCCGGGTTACTGCTGTTATTTTAATTTTATCTAGATTAAAAAAGCCGATAACATCACGTTATCGGCTTTTTGTTAGCGGATATATTGCGCTGGATTGACTGCATTTGATTTTGCGCCATTCCATAATCCTTTATGAAGTTCAAAATGAAGATGCTGGCCATGCGATTGACCAGTGTTTCCCATATACCCAAGGAATTGTCCTTGCTCGACTCTCTGCCCTGTTGAAACACTTCTTGTTGACAGATGGGCGTATACCGTTTGATACGTCTGTCCATTGATGTTGTGTGTAATAAATACAACATTCCCGTAGCTTGACGAGTAGCTTGAGTTCGTGACTGTTCCAGATGCTGCTGCAACGACAGAAACGGTGCCTTTTGCCGCAATATCTAATCCGTAATGATGTCCGCCAGAACGTCCACCAAAGCCTGATGAGAATCGGCCTGCAGCCGGCTTAATGAAGCCTGAGCTGCTTGCTGGTGTATCTGACACTTGATCAGACCCGCCACTTGATGCAGGTGCATTTTTTTTAGCAGCGGCTTGCTGTGCTTTTTTAGCTTCTTCCTTTTGACGGCGTGCTTCCTCAGACTTCACAGCCGCTTTTTGATTCGCTAGAATTTCTTTTTCATTTTCAAGCTTGCCCAGTTCATCATGTGCATGTTCTTTTTCTTCCGATACATGACCAAGGACTTTTCCTTTTTCTTTTTGCTGTTTGGATAGGTCCTTTTTCAGGGCTTCAAGCTCTTTCAGTGATGTTTCAAGTCCACTTAGCTGATTATTTAGCTCTGCTTCTTTTTGCTCCACCAGCTTTAAATCATTTTCATGTTCTGTAATCATGTCTTTATCTGCTTCGACAATCGTTGTGACAGCTCCAACACGACTGACAAAATCACTAAAGCTGCGAGCACCTAGCAGCACATCTAAATAGTTGATCGTACCGCCGCTTTTTTGCATAGAACGAATTCGGTCTTTGAAAATCGCTTTTCTTTTTTCAATTCGCTCGTTGATGACTTGAATGTCTTTTTTCAGTTTCTTGATCTCTTGTTTCGTTTGTTTGACTTCTTTTTCCTTTTCAGCGACCTTTTCAGTTGCAGCACTTACCTTTTGGTCAATCTTTTCAATCTCTTGTTTTAGCTTTGTTTCTTTCTTTTCAAGCTTTGCCAGCTCTGATTTCTTTTTCTTCAAAGTTGATTCAGTCTTTGATGTTTTCTCTTCGATTTGTTGACGTTTTTGATCTAGGTCTTCGTATGCGAATGCACGATTTTCGTTTCCTGGAATGTATAGCCACGTTGTTCCAATAAACGCTGCCATTCCAGCCATCATCAGCTTTCTTTTCAAAACGATATTCCCCTCCCATGACAACTGTCGACATGAAGAGTCGACCGGATGAATCGGATCAACCGGTCGCACCTTCTATAGAAACCTCGAGTGCTGCCATCAAATAAGATATATTTATACTTTTAAGAATTTACGGATGGACGTTAAGCTTCCCCACACACCAATGAATGCACCGATCAATAGAAGAATCAGTGATACTTGAAAGACAAACGGGTTATAAGGAAGCATTGAAATAAATGAGCCTTGTACTCTCGGCGCCACCCAGCCCACAACATATTGATACGTGCTAAGCAATAGAGCGATTGGTATAATGGAACCAAATACACCAAGCAGTAATCCTTCAATGAAGAATGGCCAGCGGATAAACCAGTTCGTTGCACCTACTAGCTTCATAATCTCAATTTCTTTCCGTCTAGCAAAAATCGTAATTTTGATCGTATTGGAGATCAAGAACATCGCTGTAAATAAGAGCCCAATAATGAGCGCAATGCCGACATTACGAGCCACTCCGACCACATTAAAGAGTCGGCTGACCTCTTCTTTTCCATAGGTTACTTTATACGTACCCTTTAGGTTTTCTAATTTTTTCGCTACTTTTGGTGTATCGTGAGGATCGGTTGTTTTCACAATAAATGCATCGTTTAATGGGTTTTCTTGATCAACAAGCCCCATAGATTGTCCATTTTCACCAAAGCTTTTAATCAGTGCTTTTAGTTCGTCATCCTTAGATGAGTATTTCACATCACTGATTTCAGGAATCTTTTCAATTTCTGCTTTTAATTCATCCTGCTGCTTTTGATTTGCCGTTAAATCGATTAATACTTTTACTTCTACTTCTTTTTCAGCGTTCGATGCCATGTTATTCAAGTTGAGCATAATGACAAGAAATACCCCAACTAAAATCAGTGTGACAGTAACCGCACTAATTGATGCAAATGTCATCCACGTGTTTCTTCCAAGTGAACGGAAGCTCTCACGTAAATGACGCGAGAGAGTTTTAATCATAAATTCCGTACTCCCCTCTTGCTTCGTCACGCACAATCATACCATCTTCGATTGCGATGACGCGTTTCTTGATGCTGTTTACAATCTCTTTGTTGTGTGTCGCCATGACGACTGTTGTACCGCGGTTATTAATCTCTTCCAGTGTCTTCATGATTTCCAATGATGTATCTGGATCAAGGTTTCCTGTAGGCTCGTCTGCAATGACAACCTCAGGACTATTGACGATCGATCTAGCGATAGATACACGCTGCTGTTCACCGCCAGAAAGCTGGTCAGGAAATTGGCGCGCTTTGTGCTTTAGCTGCACCAAATCGAGTACATCAAGCACTTTTTTCTTAATGATACTTGGCTGTTCACCAATAACTTCAAGAGCAAATGCCACGTTCTCAAACACTGTGAGGGACGGCAGCAGTTTGAAATCTTGGAATACCACGCCGATTTCTCTTCTCACATAAGGAATTTCTTTTTCCTTAATCGAGCCTAAATCTTTGTTATTAATTAAGATTTTCCCTTTGGTTGGCTTCTCTTCACGATACATCATTTTGATGAAAGTGGATTTACCAGCACCACTGGGACCAACAACATACACAAATTCTCCTGGATGGATAGAGACATTGATTCCATTGATCGCCTTTACGCCATTAGGATAGATCTTGTAGACTTCCTTCATTTCAATCATGTAATCACCTAATCTTTTCTTATTCGCTGACTAACAGCTTATCATGATGTTTTGACACTTATCGTCAAAAAACGTTATGTATGGTCACGCACATACCCTTCGATACGTACAAGCAATTTATGTCCTTTTCATCCAAAAAGATGAAAAAAATGATCATCTAAATTTCAACAACTCCAATTATACGTCATGAATCGACGCAATGGTATTACATTTATATTTCAAAACTTATAAATAAAAGGTAAATAGAACAACCAAAACCGAAAAACATGCCTTTTTACCCTTATTTTTTAAATAAAACTTAATATAATACGCTTTCATACTATTCAAAAGTCTTTTTCTACATATAAAAAAATAAAACCTTGTCGATTAGACAAAGGTTTTATTTTTTCTCTGCAAGCCATTTTGCGACTTCTTTCGCTTGCTTCTCATCTACCATCCCGCTTGGCATAGACCCTTTACCGTTCTGTGCAATGTCTGCGATTTGGCTTTCGTTATATTTCTTCCCTACTTCTTTCAGGCTTGGTCCGCCGCCGCCAGATAAATCTTTCCCATGACAGCCAATACAGTTTTGCTGATAAACTTCCTCCCCACTGCTCACAGTAGAAGTACTCTTACTTCCTTCTTTATCACTGCTGCTTGAATTTCCTCCACAAGCCGCAAGTACAAAAAACATGGCCACAAATAGAAGTGTTAATCCGCTCTTTTTCATCTATTTCCCTCCCTTACAATCATTTGGTCAACGCTATTATATCCTTGTTTACGCCCTTTTAAAACCCTCACCAAGCACCTCTTTTGCGTCCATCACGATGACAAATGCTGATGCATCGATTGCTTTCACGACTTGTTTCAACTTTGTGAATTGTGTTTGCCCAACGACACACATGAGAATCGGACGGTCATGATCGGTATATCCTCCGACTGCCGAGATCTTCGTCACACCACGGTCAATTTGATCAAAAACCGCTTGTCTGACCTCATCCTCATGCCCTGTAATGATCATTGCCATTTTCGAATGACTGAAGCCGGCCTGTACCACATCAATTGTTTTACTCGAGATAAATACACCAATGACAGCGTAAAGTCCTTCTTCGATTCCAAAAACAGTCATGGCAGCGAGGACAATCAGGCCATCCATCATCGCTAAACATGTGCCAAGCGTCAGTCCTGTGTATTTATTAATGATTTTGGCAGCGAGTGCCGTTCCACCCGTTGATCCATTCCCGAGGAACACGAGCCCTATCCCGATTCCAATCACCACTCCACCAAAAATGGCTGCTAACAGTGCTTCATGTGTTACAGGAGCAATTTGTCTTGTTAAGAACACCATCAAAGGTAAAAAAATAGAGCCAACGAGTGTTTTCACACCAAATGTACCGCCTAATAAATAAAAACCAGCGATAAACAGCGGAATATTAAGTCCCCACTGCACATATGCCGCTTCAAAACCGAATGACTGCATAATGGTACTAATTCCGCTCACACCCCCAGCGGCTATCTGATTCGGTAATAATAACGTATTAAATCCAATCGCCACGATGGCTGATCCTATTAAAATGAACAGATAATTTTTCACTTCGATCAAAAATTGAGAATGATGTCCCTGCTTCATGTCTTTCTTCCTCCGTTACTTCTGAATGCACCCCTATTTTAAGCCCTCCTATACAGAATGTAAATAACAGCCAAATGCAGTGCTAATGGATTAATACTTTATCACACAGCCGGATCAGCGTATTCGGCGGTTGGCATGAGAGAAAGTGATGGTATATTTAATATGTACATGAGAAAGAAGGGACATGCGATGAAGAAAATACTGCAGATTACTGGCATTACATTACTTGTACTGATGATCTTAGCTTTTGGTGCCTTCTATACATGGAGCCGCTTTACGTATGGACCATCCGAAGGATTAAAAAAGCAAGTGAACATCGAGCAAGTGGAACATAAAAATGGGGTTTATGCATTTGAGGCTTCAAAAAGCGATACAGGCATCATTCTCTATCCCGGGGCAAAGGTGGAACCACTTGCTTACGCCTATATAGGGGATGCGCTAATGAAAAAAGGCTATTCTGTCTTTATCCCCAAGATGCCGTTTTCCTTTGCGATCTTCAATACAAAGAAAGCACAGGACATCATCAAGGATCATCAAGCCATCAAACACTGGTATATTGGCGGTCATTCACTTGGCGGGACAGCTGCCGCTATGTATGCAGAAAAAAACCAAAGCAAGCTGGACGGACTCTTTTTCCTTGCTTCCTATCCAGCATCAGATGATCTGAAACAAGCGTCCTTCAAGGTACTATCTATATCAAGCGAAAAGGATGCGCTAGCGACACAAGAGAAAATCAAGCAGTCGAAAAAACAGCTGCCCTCTCAAACGGTGTACCATGAGATACAAGGCGGGAATCATGCGCAATTTGGCATGTACGGCAAACAAAAAGGTGATCAGCCTGCTGATATTCCAGCCCTAGCGCAGCAAAAAGAGATCATTCAGAGGGTGATTGAATGGTTAAAGCCAGCAAAAAAGCTCCCGTAATGGGGGCTCAGCGTGTAAACAGACCCTGGCATTCGGTGTCAGTCCTGCGTGCCGGTGCTCGTCCTTCCAAGACGGCAAAGGTTTTCTATCACACTGAAAAGAAGACAAAGGGCTAAAATAAAGTTCATTTTAGCCCTTTGTCAACAATCTGAAGCTCCCGTAATGGAAAGCTTTTCATTTATTATTTTTTCGTCGCTTCTAAAAACTCTTCGGCATCTGCTACTGCCAGAGAAATGGCTTCTTCCCAAAATGCTTTTTGGGTGAGGTCGACGCCTAAATGCTTATATGCTAAATCTTCTACTGTCATTGAAGCTGTATCCTTTAATAAGGCGATGTATTTCTCTTCAAACGATGTACCAGCCTGCAATGCTTTTGCATAAATACCTAGCGAGAACATGTAACCAAATGTATAAGGGAAATTATAAAATGGTACACCTGTAATATGGAAATGCAGTTTAGATGCCCAGAAATGCGGATGGTATTCATCTAAAGAGTCCCCGAAAGCTTCCTTCTGCGCTTCTACCATCAGCTCATTTAGCCGGTCAGCCGGCACTTCTCCATGTTTACGCTCTTCATAAAAGCGCTGTTCAAATAAGAAACGAGATTGAATGTTCATGAAGAACGCCACACTCCGCTGCAGCTTATCCTCTAACAAACTGAGACGTTCCTCTTCATTTGCCGCCTCTTTTAATGAAGCATCAGCCACAATCATTTCTGCGAATGTCGACGCCGTTTCAGCTACATTCATCGCATATTTACGATTGAGAATGCGAACATCCTGCATCACTTCCTGATGGAACGAATGACCAAGTTCATGCGCTAGTGTCGCAACATTGGATGGACTTCCTGAGAAGGTCATAAAAATGCGCGATTCTCCGCTGTCAGGGAAATTTGTACAAAAGCCGCCTACACGTTTGTTTGGACGATCCTCAGCTTCTATCCAGCGTTCATTAAAGGCTTTTTCCGTAAAGACAGCAAGCTCTTCTCCAAATCCAGCGAAATGTTTCACAATAAAAGCAGCTGCTTCTTGATAAGGATAAATTTTGGTCTCACTGCCAATAGGAGCCCCAACATCGAACCAGCTCAGCTTGTCAACCCCAAGCAAGTCAGCTTTACGCTGTAGGTAATCAATGAATGGCTGCTTATGTTCATCAATCACAGACCACATCGCATCAAGGGTTTCTTGTTTCATCCGGCAAATATCAAGCGGCTCTTTTAAAATATGATCCCAGCCTCTTGCTTCATACACTTGCAAACGAAAGCCAGCGAGATGATTGAGCGTGCTTGCAAATATATGTTCATCCTGCGTCCATGCATGCTCTAGGTTATGATAAACGGCCTTTCTGACTTCACGATCTGAATCATCCATCGCATTTTCCGCTTGGCCGACAGAAATCATTTGCGTTTCACCATTTTGCTCAAATGGAATGGAAATCTTATTCACTAAGCTAGAATAAAGCTCATCCCATGCGTGATATCCATCTACGGCTAATTTTTGAATCAACGTTTCTTGTTCAACAGGAAGTTGATCCTTCACACGCTCTCTGCGTTCATTTAATATGTAGCGAACATCTGAGAAGGCTTCTGCATTCATCAGTTCTTCCCACTTGTTCGAAGGAATTGCAGCAAGCGCTTGATCAAGCAGCGCAAGAATGGTTCCTAGTTCGGCTTCCAGCTTGGCAATCTTCCCTCGAAGACTGCCTGCCTTCATATCCTTTGTATTTTGAGATTGTAGACAAGATACAAATGAACCTGCTTGAGACAGTTTTTTATATGTGGTTTCATACGTGTCAAGGACAGACGTTAACCTGCTTTCAATGTGTGTATCTTCTTTTGAAAAGGCATCCACCTTTTGGCGTAATTCATCTAGCAGCTGCTGAATGTGCTGCAAGTATGTCATAAATTCTGGTGAAGAACTGCCTCCTTTAAAAAAGGCATCTAAATCCCACGTCTCTTGTAATGGTTTTAATCCCAAAGTATTTCCCCCTTTATTTGCTAATTTCGTCATACAAAGGATATAGAGTCAGTATGGCGTATGTATTCCTTTATATTCATTATATTTTCTCACAATTAAAAAAACCCAGCAAGAAGCCGAGTTTTTATGATAATTTCGAACGTAAATAAGCATCGATAAATGAATCTAAATCTCCATCCATGACCGCTTGAACATTTCCCATCTCCGTATTGGTTCGATGGTCTTTCACAAGAGAATATGGGTGGAATACATAAGAGCGAATTTGGCTTCCCCAGCCAATTTCTTTCTGTTCTCCTCTGATTTCATCCAATTCTGCCTGCTGTTCTTCGATTCGCTTTTGATAGAGTTTCGATTTCAGCATTTTCATTGCACGTTCTCTGTTTTTGATTTGTGATCTTTCTGTTTGGCATGTCACCACGACATTTGTTGGAATGTGTGTGATACGAACCGCAGAGTCTGTCGTATTGACGTGCTGACCACCTGCACCGCTTGCACGATACGTATCAACTTTAATGTCCTCTGTACGAATATCAATATCTATTTCTTCATTGAATTCTGGCATGACATCACAGGAAACGAAGGATGTATGTCTACGGCCAGATGAATCAAAAGGAGAAATACGCACCAAACGATGGACACCTTTTTCAGCTTTTAAGTAACCGTAGGCATTATGCCCTTTGACCAGCAATGTCACAGACTTAATTCCAGCTTCATCGCCAGGAAGATAATCAAGTGTTTCAACCTTAAAGCCTCTGCGCTCCGCCCAGCGAGTGTACATTCTCAGGAGCATAGAACCCCAGTCCTGTGATTCAGTACCGCCTGCACCTGGGTGAAGCTCAAGAATGGCATTGTTTTTGTCGTATGGTTCGCTTAAAAGAAGCTGCAGCTCAAATTCATTAAACTGCTTCGTTAAGTTCTTCAGCTCTTTTTCAAGCTCTACATGAAGCTCCTCGTCATAATCTTCCTTTAATAAGTCATGCGTCATTTGCAGCTCTTCATGTGACTCACTGAGCTCATGATATGTATTGACATAATCCTTCAGTGCATTGGCTTCATTAATGACACCTTGCGCCTTTTGCTGATCATTCCAAAAATCAGTCTCTGACATCGTCGCTTCAAGTTCTGCGATTTTGGCTTCCTTTGTTTCTAGGTCAAAGAGACCCCCTAAAATCAGCTAGCCTGCTAGCCATATTTTCAAGCTCTTGTCTAATTTCTACTAATTCCATATCCTTCACCTCATAGATGTATGGGGGCTGACATGAATAGAAAGAGGTTTTCACCTCTTCCCATTACTTATTCTGTCTTCCCATGACAATTTTTATATTTCTTGCCGCTTCCGCAGTGACATGGTGAATTACGCCCAATGTCCACAACTTTACGTACCGGCTTCTTCTTCACTGTTTTCTCCTCATCACCCTCTTGAGGCTGATGAGCCGTTGTTTGCCCTTGAACAACTTCTTCACGTTCTAGGTTGTTTTGGATTTCTGATTTTAGGACATATTTGGCTACATCATCTTCAATTGAAGCCACCATATGCTCAAACATCGCAAATCCTTCCATTTGGTATTCACGAAGCGGATTCGTTTGTGCATACGCACGTAAATGAATGCCTTGACGCAGCTGATCCATTGCATCAATGTGATCCATCCACTTCGAATCTACCGCACGAAGGACGATGACTTTTTCAAATTCACGCATTTGTTCATCGCCAAATGTTTCTTCTTTTGCATCGTATTTCTCTTTAATACGATTCATGATGAAGGACGTGATTTCATCTGCTTCTTTACCGAAGATATCTTTGACCGTAATGGCTCCTTCATCTAAATAGTTCGTGTTGATTAATTCAACAAGACCATCTAGTTTCCACTCTTCTGGAAGCTCTTCTTTCGGTGTATAAGATCCAACAGCCCGCTCAATAGAGGATTGAATCATATTGATGACAATCGATTTCAAGTTATCAGAATCGATCACTTCAAAGCGCTGTTTGTAGATCACTTCACGCTGTTGACGCAGCACATCATCATATTGTAGAAGCTGCTTACGGGAATCAAAGTTGTTCCCCTCAACACGTTTTTGAGAAGATTCAACGGCTTTAGATACCATTTTACTTTGTATTGGTGTCGAGTCATCCATGCCAAAGCGATCAAGCATCGCCATCGTCCGCTCTGCACCGAATCGGCGCATCAATTCATCTTCCATGGATAAATAAAATTGTGTAATCCCTGGGTCTCCTTGACGACCAGAACGTCCACGAAGCTGGTTATCAATACGGCGTGATTCATGACGCTCTGTCCCAACAACAGCAAGACCGCCCAGTTCTTTCACACCTTCGCCAAGCTTGATGTCTGTACCACGGCCCGCCATGTTTGTCGCAATCGTGACGGCACCTTTTTGACCAGCTTCCTCAATAATTTGTGCTTCACGTTCATGATTTTTCGCGTTTAACACTTGGTGAGGAATACCCTTATTTTTGAGCAGTTTAGAAATGAGCTCAGATGTCTCAACAGCAACCGTTCCAACAAGAACTGGCTGCCCTGTCATATAACGCTGAGCAACATCCTCAGCCACTGCTTTAAATTTACCCTCCATTGTGCGGTAAATTAAATCAGGTCTGTCATCACGAACCACTGGTTTATTGGTCGGGATTGTCACAACCTGCATGTTGTAAATGTTACGGAATTCCTCTTCTTCCGTTTTCGCTGTACCTGTCATACCAGATAACTTTTCATACATACGGAAGTAGTTCTGGAACGTAATCGTTGCAAGTGTCATGCTTTCATTCTGCACTTCAAGACCTTCTTTTGCCTCGATGGCTTGATGCAGACCTTCACTATAGCGGCGTCCTTTCATCAAACGTCCTGTGAAGGAGTCAACAATGACGACTTGGCCATCTTCCACGACATAATCAACGTCTTTTTGCATCGCAACATGTGCCTTCAGGCCCTGAGCGATGTGATGGTTAAGCGCGACATGTTTGACATCAAACAGGTTCTCGATGCCGAATGCTTTTTCCGCTTTCGTCATTCCGCTTTCTGTCAGCTGTACACTTTTTGTCTTAATATCATACGTGAAATCGTCTTCTATTTTTAATGTACGTACAAAAGCATTTGCTTGTACGTACAGTTTCGTCGATTTCGCTGCTTGTCCCGAAATAATAAGAGGTGTTCTCGCTTCATCAATTAAGATGGAGTCAACCTCATCGATGACGGCATAATGAAGTGGCCTTTGAACCATTTGTTCTTTGTAAAGCACCATGTTATCTCGTAAATAGTCAAAGCCAAGTTCATTGTTTGTTGAATACGTGATATCAGCGGCATACGCTTCTCTTTTTTCATCTTTGTCTAAACTGTTTAAGTTTAAGCCAACCGTTAATCCAAGAAATTCAAAAATCTTGCCCATTTCCTCCGCATCACGGCTTGCCAAATATTCGTTGACTGTCACAATGTGGACGCCTTTACCAGAAAGAGCATTTAAATAAACAGGCATCGTTGATGTCAACGTTTTACCTTCACCTGTTTTCATCTCAGAGATGTTGCCTTCATGGAGCGCGATCCCCCCCATGAGCTGCACCTTAAATGGGAACATTCCTGTCACGCGGCGTGATGCCTCGCGAACCGTTGCAAATGCTTCAACCAACAGGTCATCCACTGATTGTCCTTTTTCCAGTTTTTCTTTCAATTCGATCGTTTTATTTCGTAAAGCCTCGTCAGATAATTTCTCAAAATCTAGAGCGAGAGCTTCAATTTCATTTGCCTTTTTTTCATATCGGCTGATCGTACGTTTCGTAGGATCAAACACTTTGTTTAAGATTCCAAGCATATAATAACGCTCCTCTATTTCATGCAATTTTTCGGCATGTCCAAAAGTTTGACAGGTCCATATTTACCTGCATTTATCATACCATACCTTCCTTCATTTCCAAAGAATTTGCAATGATTTCGCACAAAAAACCCGCCCCTGATCAAGGGAACGGGTTTACTTTTTTTAGGTTGTTTTTAGATCAGCAGAAGCTGATGATTAAGCGTTTGGCTCAATGAGTCCATATTTACCGTCATTTCGGCGATAGACCACATTGGTCAAATTTGTCTCAGCATTTGTGAAGACGAAGAAACTATGACCTAACATGTTCATTTGGAGAATGGCCTCTTCACTATCCATCGGTTTTAAGTTGAAACGTTTTTGTCTGACGATTTCTGTTTCATCAACTTCCTCGTCATCTTGAACCGCTACATCGGCAGTGCCGTTTCCTCCAGCAAATAAGTGCTTTTTCGCACCTTGCTCGCGGAATTTACGGTTTACTTTTGTTTTGTGTTTTCGAATTTGACGTTCTAGTTTACTGGCTGCTAGGTCTACTGCATTGTACATATCCTCATTATGCACCTCAGCTCGAAGTGCTAGATCAGTCATTGGAATGGTAACCTCAACTTTAGATTCTTGATCGTTGTAAAATTTCAAGTTTACGTTGACTGAAGCATCTACATCTGACTCAAAATAACGCTCCAGCTTTCCAATTTTTTTCTCGACATGATCTCTTAGTGCAGGTGTTACTTCGATGTTTTCTCCTCTGACATTGTAATTCATGTAAAGAACGCCTCCTTTAAAATTAAGGATATGTAAATCTATTTCTACTTTTCCCTCCTTTTCTCCTGCTCAAACGTAAAAAAAATGTGAATATTTATTGAAATTTGTCGAATTATGCGGTGCTTCAACTATTGCTTGATAGGTGATGAATATATATTCGGTTGATTCTTGAAAAAGACCAGCGCGCTTTTAAATGTTGAAAGATGAAATAGATGTTTTCAGCGATTGAGACAAGGACTTCAAATCCTCCGCAGATGCTTTCATTTCTTCGTTCGCCGCTAGTGATTCTTCAACAGCTGCCGACATATATTCCGTCTCTTCGGAGTTCCGTTTGGCTCCTTCTTCAATGACACCAACCGTTTGAGAAATTTCCTCTGTACTAGCTGAAATTTGCTCTGCAGTGGCTGAAAGCTCCTCTGCTTTCATCGAGATATCACGAATGGATGCCAGGATTTCATGGAAGCTCTGTTCAGACAATTGCGATACTTTCACACCTTCTGCTACATCTCGTTCAACCTTCGTCATCGATTGTGATGACCTTTCAGTATCTTTGTTCACGTTCACGAGTAATTGACTAATTTGATCGGTCAGCTGACTAGATTCCTCTGCCAGCTTCCTCACTTCATCTGCTACAACTGCAAAGCCCCTTCCATGTTCTCCTGCTCTTGCCGCTTCAATTGCTGCGTTTAAAGCAAGCAAGTTTGTCTGGTCGGCAATGGCGTGGATATGCCCTAACAGATCTTGAATGCCTGTAAACTGTGCTTGTACATTGACCATTGTGGAATGGTGGTCATTCACAGACTCCTTAATAGAGCTCATTTGTTTCACAAACTGTTGAATGAGGGCTGCACCCTCTTCAGCCTTTTCAGTCACTGAAATTGAGTGACCCGAAACATCGGATGTGTGTTCAGCCGCATTTTGCATGCCAGTCGAGACTTCTTGAATGGCGGAAGCGACTTTTCCGACCGCATCTGATTGTTCACGTGAAGCTTCACTGACCTGTTCAATCGAGCTAGACGTCTGCTCACTAGCCGATATGGTTTGGCTGATGGTTTCTTCAAATTGAGCGGCAGAATCAGCTAATTGCTTTGATCCGTTTTGCACCTGTAAAATGAGCTCACGCAAATGAGTCGTCATTTGGTTAAAGGCTGTACCGAGCTGGCCAATCTCATTTTTAGAGGTGACTTCAATCTCTTCAATTGTGAGATCACCATCGGCCATTCTTTTTGCGGCATTTGTCACAGAGACAATCGGTTTTGTCATTCGCTGAACGAATCTGATCCCAATCACCAAAAAGGCGAGCACAATCGCTGCACTGACAAGAATGAGTGTGAGCAATAATTGGTTACTGTCTTGATTGAGCTGATTGATTTTTTGATCTCGTTGTTTCAATTGTGTTTGTGCGAATTCTTTTGTAAAGGTATGTATTTCTTGTTCGATAGGCTGTAATTCTTGATTGAGGCGGGTGTTGAATTCCTTTTGATTTTGCATATTCAGTGAATTAAATAATCGATTGGTTGAGGTGTAGTAAAGGTAATTTTGTTCAGAAATTTGCTCTAACAGATTTTTTGCTTGTTTAACAGCACTAAGTTTTGCAGCTTCATTTGTTTTCTTATTAATATCTTCATATGTTTGCTCAATCTTCTGTAAATTCTCAGCGTCTTGCACGACCACATATGTCTTGATCTGCGCTTCCTGCTTTTGCAGAAGTGCTTCTAATTCAAGTGATGTCTGATAAAGCTTCACTTCTTTGCTTAGAAGCGCCTTATAGGATTGATCTGTTTTGTAATAGATGAAGCTTGAAAACCCTAAAATACTGACAAACAGCACACATATGACAATAAGCCCAAATAAGAATTGATTTTTTAGTCTCATAATTTCCTCCGAATGGTCTGAATTGAACAAAAATTAATGAATGACATACGGCCTCATACAGGCATGTATTTCATCCATCCACTTTCTATATTCAGGTATAAAATATGATGTCAGGAATGATTGGAAGTGTATTGAAGGGAATGTATAGAAAGCTAGTATATCGAAACTTAAAAATATTTGATCAAACGAACGAATCGTTTTGGCAAAGTGCTCATTTTCAATAATTGAAAGCAGAAGGGGATGCGTTGTCTCTAAATGAAAGAAGGCATGGATCAGATCATTAAAGATCCGATCCCCCTCCGTTTTAGCAAAATCCTTCTCAATTTCATCTAAATATCTTAGACTCTCTTCTATCGTATATAGAAGTTCATAATATGTGGTTAATAAAATATAGTCATCTGAACGATACGCCACAGGTCTCACCTATTTATTTCCGTTTATCGTAGTATACGCCGTCACTCGTCAAAGGCTGGTATGGGTTTTGATAATTCAACTGTTTCGTTTTCTTTCTTTGAATCGCTTGAATATCTGCTTTTATCCCTTTTTGGATCACCGTTAATTGCTTCGCCATCTGCTGATCCGTTTGAATGATTTCTTTGATCTTCTCTTTTTCTTGATCGGACAGCTCATGCTGTATATCTCTCATTAATTCGTCTCTCTCAATTAAAAAGGCGTCAAAGTCTTCAACCAACGTTTCACTTTGCGGATTTGCCTCTATTTCTGCTGCCATTTTTAATGTTTGGTCATGCAGCTGGTCTACAATACTCATAGAGATCCCCCAATAGAGTGGTGACGCCCTTTTCGATCCGTTTGAATAACTTCCTTCCAAGCATCTCGGAAATCAGTTACGTATTGCTCTACTTCATTCAACATCTCTTCGTCATTTTGAAGATTGGCTTCAATAAGTCTCCGATAGATGTAGTCATACATACTTGCCATACTCTTTGATACATCATACGTACGATTTAAGGTGACATTTAATTCTTGGATGATGTTTTGAGCCTTTTTCAGGTTCACATTTCTCATTTCGGCATCTTCTTTTTGAATGGCATGCTTTGCTAGTCTGATGAACTTTAAGCATCCTTCATAAAGCATAAGCGTCAACTCGGCAGGTGTTGCGGTCTCAATAGAATTTTTCTGATAGGCGGCATAAGGGTTCTGTATTGCCATATGTTATAAACCTCCAATTATTGTCCAAGCAGTTGAGAAAGGTAGCCAGATTGGTTGTTTAGCTTTTGAATCGCACTATCCATGGCATTAAACTTTGTATAGTAACGGGCTTCAACCATCTTCAAACGGTCTTGGAACGTACTCATTCGTTTGGTCAAAGAATCAAGGTCCTTACCAAGTCCGTATTCCTTTAATTCCATCGTTGTGCTTCCAGCCTTTGTTTGAATGCTCTTCGTGAAGGCTGATAAGGAATTTTTAACACGATAAATGATTCCTTGTTCTTGATATTGCTGCTGCGCTTTGTCTTGATCTTTTGAATCCACATTTAAACTACCTGAGATGAACATTTGACTGATCTTTTGTGGATCTGCTTCAATGGCTTCTCTTAGTTTCTTTTCATTAATTTCAAGCTTTCCACCATCTTTATACTTGGATGATGTCGTAATACCAATTTGTGTGATGTGAATTTTATTCGCATCACTTGTCGTAATATCAGCATAAAAATCACTTCTTATTTTAGAGGCACCAGCTCGTAAAATGGAATCACTTCTCAGCAAGCCAGACTTCGCGGTCGTTTCCCATAGCTCCACTTCTTTGTCAGACATCGCTTTTTTCTCTTCAGCCGTTAATGGATGATAGTCTCTGTTTTTCTTTTCATTGACTTTACCATTAATCTGCTCAACGAGCTCATTGTATTTATCAACAAATTGTTTAATCTTATCAAAAATTGTATCCACATCTGTTGAAACGTTTAAACTGACAGGCTCATCCGTTGTTCCTTTAAGCTCGTACGTAATACCAGCTTGCGTAAATGTATTGTTGTTATTTTCCATTTTCAGGCCGTTAATCTCGTATTGTGCCTTCTGTCCTTGCGTGGTCGCAACTAATTTGTTATCTCCATCTACTTGGAATCCTAATTGCGTCATAAATGAAGCCGAATTGCCATCAGTTGCTTTAATACTGACACCTTCACCCGTTGTCCGAGAAGTAAGAGCGATTGTATCTACATAGTTTGTCCCATCAAAGATTTGACCTTTATAAGCCGTCACACCTAATTGAGAGTTATTCAATTTTGTTACAATTGAATCAAGTGTATCGGTATCAGTCGTATTAATTGTTACTGTTTTTGGTTTCGTAGAATCTGGTGTGGTCACCTCAAACGTAAACGTACCGTTTGCAGCAGTAAATCCAGATGTACCAGAAGATTTGAATACGGAAGCTGTCGCTAGTTGGGTTACATGGATTGAGCCAGAGGTAGCATTTGTTGATCCTGTAGCTGTGACAGCAGATTCATTTGAGCTTGTCACTTTTTTAGCGCCATATGTACTTGGACGCGTTAAGTCTAAGTTGTAAATCAAATCATCTAATTCTTTGACTTTCGAATTCACCTCGCGATAGCTGTCTCTTTGCCATTCAAGTGTTTGTTTCTGGCGTGTCATTTTATCAAGTGGTGCTTGCTCAGTTTTCATTAGCTTTGAGACGATTTCATCAATATCAAATACATTTGAAAATCCAGTAATTCGATTCACCATTGTTTATGTTCTCCCTTCAATTACATTCTTTTATCTACAAATAAACCGACAATCTCAGTCATTGCTGCATAGAAATCAAGCCACTCCTTGGAAGGAATCTCTCTAATGACTTCTTCTGTTTGGTTATCTACGACTTTGACATAATATTCATTGAGTTTTTCATGTAATTCAAATTGCAGATGAAATTGCGTAGGCTCAATGAGCTTGTTTGCTCCTTGAAGCGTTTTTTCAATTTCCTCTTTTGAAACGACATTGCCATTTTCTTGTGATTCAGTGTTTACATTGTCATTCTGATGATTCGTAACACGGGTTTGAAATGCATCAATCAGTGGTTCTAGCGAAGTCAACTTACCAACAGACATAGTTATTCAGCTCCTGTGCTTTTATCTATCTTTTATATCGGCTTTGAATTTTCAAATTAAATATAGATGGACCGATTTGTTAAAGTTTCATATAGATGGTGAACATCCACATAGAAACGCTTTCACACGGAGAAGGATAGCTGAATCAGATGAAAAAATCCTCACTTTTGTTGTGAGGATAATTGAGAAAGAAGATCTAAGGACAAGCTCGCAGCACGATTGTTCTCTTCTTGAATAGACAGGTACACTTCTTTCCTGTGAATATCGATGTGCTTAGGAGCCTCAATCCCGACCTTCACTTGATCGCCTTCGATTGAAATAATCTTGACTTCAATATCATCGCCTATTTGAATCGACTGATTTAATTTCCGAGACAGGACTAACATGAGGATGCCACCTCTAACAAATGTTTTGTATGATAGGCAGAATCATGCAAAATCACTTGTTTTGCTTTCATATTTTTCCGGTTCACAATAATAGGCGCTCTTAAATTAGCTGTCGTTTTTTCAATAGATGATTCCATTGTTAAAATAACCATTACTTCCACATCATTGGCATCTTCTACTTCTAGAATGTCTACAACCGTTTCGTCTAAATCAAATTCGTATTGATTGAAGAATAAAAATGGGCTGCTGACAATAAAGCCTAATGCTGCGTTTTTCAATGATTGCAGAACTAAAAATGGAGACTCTTCTGATAAAGGCAAAATGACAAACTGTTTTTGATCCAGAAATCCTGGTATCCCATTTGAGAAGTTGATGATTTGCTCCTCTTTGATTGTCACTTCACCATGGTATTTTGTTTGAATGATCATAATTCACGACCTTTTTCGTTTTTCTTACCTATACCTTATCACCATTTTGACCCGTTTCGTCAACTTCTATTTTTAATTCTGGGTATTGCAACATATCAATATTTACTTTACCTTGCTGGTAGTTAACGATCGGTTTATGCGGTGTTGCCTCAATGATCGCTTTTTGAGGCTCAACATCAATTTGAAGCTCGGATGGCTGATAGTGAATTTTGACACTGAAGAATGAAGGAATTACACCGATGGTGAATTGCTTCGCGGGAGGACTACCATTGATTTTGGCAAACTCAGCAATGGGATTACCTCCATCCTCAATCTTAATCAGTTCGCTTCCTTCTTCCGCTCTTCGTCCCATTCCTTCGCCAACAGCACGTTTCCCTTCTGCTGCCCATTCCTCAGAACGCCTAAAAATCGACTTGATATCCATATCAGCAAATGCCTCTGATTGATCAATGGTTAATTTCGAAGGTGTCCTTGTGATGTTCATGACAGCTCTTGGCTGCTGAATCTCAAGATCAGCTCTTGGCTGCTCTACTTCTTGTCTAGATGGAGTCGTCGACATTTGCAGCTTTGCATAGGTTTGCTGCATTAACAATCTAGGGATTTGCATAAGTTCACCTCCATGATGCAAAAAAGCACCCAACGGATGCTTTTTATTATCTTAAGAAATCGACAAGGGATGGCTGAATGACTTTAGCTGTCGTCGCTAAAGCAGCTCTATTCACAGTTTCTTGTTGAAGAAGATCAAGAATCGCTTTTTCACTTTCAACATCTTCATTATCTGATTTAGCATTTTTCAGCACTTCGAATTGTGAAGTCAAGCGGCTACTTACTAAGTCAATCCGATTCGATCGGGCTCCAAGATCTGAGCGCTCGGCACTCATCACTTCTTTAAACTGATCAATGTTTCCTAATGCATCATCAGAATTCGCAAACGTCCCATTTTTTAATGAATTTTCTAAATCCGTCAGCATTTCAATCACATTTTGACCGCTGGCAGATTGTCCACCAAACGCTGAAATTGGATTTGAGTTCACATTTAATGTGATACCGTCAGAAATGTTCGATTGAACTGAGTTTGCATCAGTATAGTTTTCAAAGTTAAATGTATACGTACCATCTGCATTCTCGACGACTGGTTTTACATTTGTATTCGTCCCATTAAATACGAACTTACCTAGCATCTGAGTGTTCATTGCATCAATGATTTGTTTCTTCATCTGACTAATTTCCACTCCGATAGCTTCTAAATCTTCTGGCTGCTTTGTTCCATTAGCCGCATCAAGTACTTTGTCTCGTACATTTGACATAATATCAATGATTTCAGTGACACTCGTTTCAGATGTATCAATCCAGTTTTGTGCCTCATTTAAATTATTTTGATATTGTTCATTTCGAAATAGGGCTGTACTATACTGAAGACTTTTTACTGCTGCAACAGGATCATCAGATGTTTTCGTGAAACGTTTTCCTGTTTGGGCCTGCTCATTAATTTTAGAAAGTTTTTCATAACTTTTACTAATATTGCGAAGTGAGTTTTGAGAAATCATACCTTGCGTGACTCGCATCAGTTATCCCTACCTTCCTACGACACCCATGCCGTTGATTACTTTATCCAATACTTCATCTTGTAATGTCACAATTCTTGCCGCTGCATTATACGCATGCTGAAATTGGATCATATTCGTCATTTCTTCATCGATGGAGACAGCGCTAGTCGACATTCTACGTTCATTAGCTGAGTTGACAAGAGCCGCTGAACTGCTTTCCAGCGTCATGTTCTTTTTCCCTTGTATCCCCATTTCAGCAATGACATTTTGGTAGTAATCCTGAATTGTCGTTGTATTTCCGCCAATTGCTAGCTTTAAGTTTTGAATATTGGCTAATTGCGTAGCATTCGAACCATCACCCTGCGTTTGATTGACAGATGCGGCAATATTATCTGTTGATGCTAAAATCACATCACTCACTTTGATACGAGCTGCCAAGCCTTTATTCAGATCATTGTTATTTTCGATATCAAAAAAGTCTTGTCCGCTTGCCCCATTTAACGTGTACCCTTGCTTATGCACGTCGTTAAATGTATCCATGAATACTTGTGCTACTTCATCTAGCTCTGCAAGCATGTCTGGGTACATTCCTTTTTCAGCACCATTTGACATGTAGCCATACGCCTCAACAAGTGCTTTTACTTTACCATTCACCTGTAATTGATCTGCTGCAATGGTTGTTGTTCCGAATTGAAGTGAGTCGACAAGTCCCGTCGTATTATCGTAGGAGATTTGCAGTTCAGACTTTTCATTGGTAATGCCATTCAAAATCGTCCCAGCAGATTGTCCATTTGCACCGATAATGTCGATGTTGACGGTTCCTTCAGCAATATTGAGTGCATTTCCGCCAGATGGATTGTAGCTCACCTTAATATCAACAAGTGAGGATAACTGATCGACCAGCGCATCACGCGTATCATAAAGATCATTTGGAAGATATCCATTTGGCTCAACTGTTGCAATCTGTTTGTTCACTTCATCTATTTGAGATAAAAGAGTGTTCACATTTTTTGCTGTTGAATCGAGTTCTGTTTTCAAATTCTTTTGTATCGTTGTTAAAGAAGAATTGAGCAGACGGAATTGATCTACTAAAGCCTGTGCACTTGTTTTAACTACTGTACGTGCAGATGCTGTATCAGCATTTTTCGATTCTGATAGAACCTGTAATGATTTCCAAAGATTATCAAAGGCTCTGTTTAAGCCTTCATCTGTCAAATCATTCATAACCCCCTCCATTTGTGAAAGGGCATCAGACTTCGCTGAATAGTAAGACATATTGTTGTTATGATCTCTGTATTGTAGATCTAAAAAGCTGTCTCGAATTCTTTCAACGGTCCCAACTTGAACTCCTGTCCCCATTTGGCCGTACGTCTTGCCATCATAAACAGAAATTACAGGGTAAGGATTATCTGCTTTAAAGGTAACTCTTTGTCTTGAGTAGCCTTCTGTATTTGCATTGGACACGTTGTTTGATGTGACATAAAGCCCTGCACGCTGGGCTGTGATTCCTCTTTTTGCCGTTTCTAGTCCCATGAATGTAGAACCCATTGGTATCCTCCTTGTTTACGCCTTTGAATCAAACAAAGCCCTATGCTGTTTAGGCTTTGAATTCTCAAGACCATTTTGTCCGTAATTCATATGTTCTTTATTAGGGTTAACGAGATCGAATGTCAGTGAAATAAATTGAAGTGACTGCTGAATGAGCTGTTTGTTTAGTTCATTTACATCTTTCAATTCCACCATGATGTCATTTAGTTTCTCATATAACGAAATGAGCTCTTCTTGTTCCGTACCTTCAGCCTTTTCGATACATGCTGTGATTGTCGGCGGTTGATCACTTTGTAAAAATTGAACTGTAGCTTCAATACGCTTTTCTTCTAATTGAGAAATGGCCTGAATATATTTCTGCTCTAAATTCAGAACCTCTGAAAGAGCATCAATCTCATTGCTTTTCAGCATTTCTGTTTTATCCTTAGACAGCTTTAGAAGCTGTTCATGTAATCCATAGAGACGATGCAGCTCTTCAATAATTATTTTAACTGACATTCACGCTACTCCTTTTGTTATTGTTGTTTATAAAAATTCAGCATTTTATCTGCAATACCTTTTGTATCTACCTGATATGTTCCGGCTTCAATGCTTTTTTTAAGTTGGTCTATTTTATCTTGACGTTCTTTCATTAAATTCGGCACCTTTTGCATTTCGATTGCCTTTTTAGAAATTTCGACTTTATCAGTTGATTTTGCTTGATTCGATTGCAACGTTTGTTTCTCATATGTTTTCTTGTAAGGATTTACTGGTTGTGTTCCATATCGATTAATTTTCACGGGATTCCTCTCGCTTTCCGTTACAGTCTGTCTTGATTCTATCCATTTTATCGACCAAACTGCAACTTAGTTTAGGGAATCAGTCGTTTTTAGGATTAATGGCATAATAGGTGTCTTTTTTCCTAGATTCAATCTCCTTTTTACGCTCTTCTTCTTGGTTCATTTGGCTGATTTGCGAATGAATATCCTGTTCACATTTGCTGCACAGCTTGTTTTTCCTGATCGGTTGGCCGCATCTTTCACAAGGATAGTTGATATTCGGAAATTGACTAATTTGAAGCCTTTTCAAACGGATAAATTTCAGGATTAATTCTTCATCAACATCTGTTGCATCTACTATTTCAGCAATGGTTGATTGTCTATTACTTTGCTTCCGCAAAAATTTATAAACGATATCAAAAGAACGTTCTTCTTCTTCAAAGCATTTGTTACAAACCGTTTGGATGGTGGTTTTTAAAAATAACTGATTACATTGTGGACAGTTTGCCAATTGATTCATAACCAAAACCCCTTACGTTATTTTCTTTTCTTATTATCGGTTGATTATCATGATTTTTAACTACGTATCAACGTAAAAGAGGAAACACTTTTGGCACCTGCGTCTTTTAAAATTTTTGCCGCATCATAGATGGTCGCCCCAGTTGTATAGATATCATCAATTAATACAATATCCTTTTGAAGGATCGCATCTGACTGCTTTAATTGGAACAATCCCTTTTGATCTAGACGTTCATTTTTACTTTTCTTAGACTGCTTACTTTGATGAATTTTAACGAGTGGTTGCAATATAGGCATACCAATCAAGGAAGCTAGTACGACGGACTGATTAAATCCTCTTTCCTTTAACCTTTCTTTACTTAAAGGGATTGGAATCAGCACAGGTTTTTTAATTGAAAAGGAACGCTTAAACACTGCTCGTACATCTCTTTTAAACAACTCAGCTAAAGCTGTATCACCTCGAAATTTAAATCGAGCAAGGACGCCTTTCATAAAATCGTTGTAAGTATAAACAGACCTATTTTTCACAAGAACTTCAGAAAAATCGGGCCGTTCATTCCATCGGGAACAGTCCTGACACAATTCGTTATTTGACTGTGATCTTCCACATTTTGGACAAATGGTGCTATGAATCTTCACTAGGTGATCCTTACATGCTATACATAAGCTATCATCATTTGATAGAAGTAATGATTTCCATGTAAAAGCAGCCACAAAATGCCCCTCACAAATTGGGCAAATCAACTGTTTTCCTTATTAAGCGGTTGACGATTTTCGCATCTCGGAAATGTCGTGACCTTTGAAGCCGCTTCTGTCAAAATGACCAGCATGGCAGTATTCTTCTGTTTATCCACCATCTCGGATTTACTGTAAGATATTTTATCGATATCTGTTATATATTGCGGCTTCACTTGATTTAGTGAAATCGCTAATACATCTTCTATACACTTTTCACAATGACAAATCATGTTTAATTGATTGAGATATTGATAGAGGATTTCCTTGAGTAGTATTTCTTTTGCATTGAGTAACATATTTTGTCTCTCCTGCCATTTGTGTATTGTGAATATAATGTACCATGATTTAGTTAAACCCACACTATTTTTCAGAAAACTCCTGTGCAGCTGTATCATTCATTTTTACAATATGCTTCTTCGCTTGTTTCATCCTTCTCGTTAAACCAAAATGAAAAAAGAAAACATCTCCTGTAGAATATTCAGGATGCCTCCCCGCCCTTCCAGAAATTTGAACAAGTGCACTTTCTGTGAAAATAGTAGATTCCGCACCTAGTACACCCACCTGAACATTTTGAATGGTTACGCCTCTTTCGAGAATAGTTGTAGTAACCAGTACATCGTATGCGTAATCTCTGAAGTGTTGGACCTTTTGTTTCCTATCTTGATCATCAGCAGATACACCCTCTACATTTACATGATGCTCTCGAAGAATCTTCGTTACCTTCTTCATCGCGGAAATAGAAGGAACAAAAAGTAAAACCCTTCTCTTTCTTTTAATATGTTTCTCAAGCCAGTTCATTACAGCAGATGGCAGCTGATTCTTGTTTAATTTCTTTTTCCAATGTCCAATCCATTGAAATGACGGGACGGGTAAAGGTCGCCCGTGGAAACGCAGAGGAATTTTTATCGCTTCTAATTGTCCATGAACAACATCCTTTTTCATTTTTTTAGATGGTGTGGCACTTAAGTAAATCCTAATCCCTGTGTTTCTCATAGCCTTTAAAACAGCAAATTGAAGACGTTCATCGATTGAAAAAGGAAAGGCATCGACCTCATCTACAATGAGAACATCAAAAGCATTTTTGTATCTCATGAGCTGATGGGTTGTGGCGATCATAAGCGGTGCTATTTGGAACCTTTGAGGACTCCCGCCATAAAGCACAGCTATATTCAGCCCTTGAAATGCCTTTCTAATTCGCGGCTCGAGTTCAAGCACTACATCTGTTCTAGGCGTCGCGATACAGACACTCATTCCTTTATTTAACGCATATTCAATTCCGTGAAAAAGCACCTCCGTTTTCCCTGCCCCGCAAACAGCCCAAACTAGTAGATCAGATTTGTTTCTTATCGCTTCTATCATTTTTTCTGACGCTCTCTTTTGCCCTTTAGACAGCTCTCCCTGCCATGTTAATTCAGATTGAAACGTTTCTTTCATTTGCGGACCCGTCCATTCGTACAGAGAGCCACATTCGGTTACTTTTCCCATCATGATGCATGATCTACAGTACACACATTCTTTTTGGCATATTTCACAAGGTGAGAGAGCAAAGTACCGCTTGTTTGATACACCACATCGGCAGCATGTAAAACCGCTCGCTTTCCTCTCAATGGCAGGAGATCTATTTACTAACCCTTTCTCCTCCAGCCAATCCAAATGAGGCTTTGTGCATCGAGTTTCAATGGTAAGTAGGTGGCGTGATTGCAGTTGTTGCCTTAGTTCCATCGCTTTGTCCATGTTTCTCCTAACACCTTTCAACTGATGTTTGCCTATTATGTACAAAGACAAGACCTTTCGTCCAACTGTAATAATTGAAAAACAAACCCCCTTTTCCATGAGAAAAGGGGGTTTTTGAGATCTATCTAATCATCCAGCCAAGACCTAATGACCCTTCGCCTAGATGAGTACCAATCACGGCACCAAAGTAGCTTTTATAAAATTCGACATGAGGGTACTTTTCTGATAAATGTGCAATCAATTCTTCTGCTTCTTCTTCTCTATTTCCATGAATGATTGCAGCTCTCATCGGTACACCACGTGATGCATCTTCATCGAATAATTCAAAAATGCGTGAAATGGCTTTTTTACGTGTACGAATCTTTTCAAAAGGGACAATTAGCTTGTTGTCAAAATGAAGGATAGGCTTTACCTTTAAGAGGCTCCCAATAAAAGCCTGAGCACCGTTTAATCTGCCGCCCCTTTGCAAATGAGTTAAGTCGTCCACCATAAAATAGGCTTGTTCGCTTTCTTTCAGATAATTTAGATGTGCTAAAATCTCTTCTGGAGAAGCACCCTCTTGGATTTTTTCAGCAGCTTCTAATGCATAAAACCCCTGCACCATACAGCTAGTTTCTGAATCAAACGGGTAAATGTCAATTCCGTCAACTAGATCGTTCGCTGAGGCTGCACTATTATATGTTCCACTAATTCCGCTTGAAAGGTGAATACTAATCACAGCTTCGTATGTTTCACTTAGCTTTTCATATAATTCTACTAGTTCACCAAAAGCAGGCTGAGAGGTCGTTGGAAGATCTTTATGTTTTTTGACTTCTTCATAATACGTCTCCCAATCCATCTCTATTTCTTCACGGTACGATTCGCTGCCAAAGATGACGTTAAGGGGGATCATATGAATTTGATGTTTATCACGTAGCTCTTGTGGTATATAAGCAGTACTGTCTGTTACAACGGCTATTTTCATTCTTAAATACCTTCCTTATTCGTTACTCTTTTTTATTTTAAAAGAATGATCATTGTTTTTCATTAGATTTATAATAGTAATCAAAAAAGCCTGCCTAATCAATAGGCAAGCCTGCAATATCCGAAAAAGACTCCTTATCCTGCCTATCATTTCTCTCAAACTTAAAATGTGAGAGAACCAAAAACAGGTGAAAAAGGAGTACTTGTCCGGAACATTATCTCATTTCTACCCAGCCGTTTTTAATTGCTACAACAACAGCTTGTGTACGGTCGTTTACATTCATTTTTTGCAAAATGTTACTTACATGGTTTTTGACTGTTTTCTCACTAATAAAGAGCGATTCACCAATTCCTCTGTTGCTCTTTCCGTCAGCTAACATTTGAAGAACTTCACATTCACGTCTTGTTAAGATATGAAGTGGTCTGCGAATTTCAGGATATACTTCATGCTGTGGATGTGCTGAAACGCCGCTAGTTGCTAGGCGTCGGAACTCATTTACTAAGTTATGAGTGACTTTCGGATGTAAATAAGATCCTCCGTCAGCTACTACTTTCACTGCTTCAATGAGAGTGTCTGCATCCATTTCTTTTAACAGGTAACCTCTCGCCCCTGTTTTCAATGCATGTGTCACATAGTTTTCATCGTCATGAATAGATAGAATAATGACTTTTGATTCGGGATAAAGCTCTACTAGCTGCTTTGTAGCCTCTACACCATTTACATTCGGCATATTAATGTCCATAATGACAACATCCGGATGATAGTGCTCTACGATACGTGCAGCTTCGTCACCGTCGTCTCCTTCTGCAACTACTTCAAAAGTAGGTTCAAAATCTAAAATCCGTTTGACACCTTCACGGAATAATTGGTGGTCATCAATAATTACAATATTTACTTTAGTCACAAGCTACGCCTCCCCATGTTTATTGTTCTACACCTGAACTTTATGGTCAATATGTCTTTTGACTCTATTTTACAATTTTATTTTGCAATGTTAACGGCACCCGAATCATAACGAATGTCCCTAGACCTATTTTTGAGTCTATGGTCATTTTACCTTCTAGTAAGTCTACGCGTTCTTTCATGCCAAGTAAACCGAAGGATTTGTTTTTGTTTGTTTTAACATCTTTCATATCAAAGCCTTTTCCATCGTCTTTGATCATTAATGTCACAAAGTCTTTCGTTACTTCTACCTTTACAGAGATTTCTTCAGCTTCAGAATGTTTTAAGGAATTTGTGACAGCTTCTTGGGCTAGTCTAAATAGTGCCACTTCAAATTGAGAAGCAATTCTTTCGCTTTCTGTATCGCCTAGGCATTGGAACGTAATCTTGGTTTTCCCATCATATTCTTCGATTGTGTTTAAATATTTTCTTAGCGTCGGAATGAGACCCAAATCATCTAAAGCCATCGGTCTTAAATCATAAATGATTCTTCTCACTTCGTACAGAGCATTTCGCACATTCTGTCTGAGACTTCTAATTTCTTTAAAGCCTTCTTCTGTACCACGGTCTCTAAAGATCCGTTCAATTAATTCAGAACGCATCATCACGTTTGCCAGCATCTGAGCCGGACCATCATGAATTTCCCGAGATACCCTTTTGCGTTCTTCTTCTTGAGCTTCAATAATTCTTAGTCCAAAATCTTGTTTTGCCTGAGCATCTTCGAGTAAAACGCCTACCTGGCGTAAATCCTGGTTGAGATAGTTCAGAACAACCGTAATTTGACTCACAAGCGTTTCAGAGCGTTCAATGACGTCCTGTAAGCTTAATAATCGTCTTTCTAAATCGTCTCTTCTCTCTCTCAACTGCTTCTCACGCTGCTGGATCATGGTGAGTTCTACTTGCAGATTATGTGCTTTTTCGTAGGCCTCTCGTATTTCTTCTTCGCTGAATTTGTTAAAGTTTCTGCTGACTTCAGATAAGCGATTTCTAGCATGTCTCGTATGTACTTCTAGTTTATCCCCAAAATCAATTACCTCGTTTACTTGCTGCTTGATTTGCTTAAGCTCTTCAACTAGGCTCTCATATTGTTGACGGGACTGTTCGCCTATCCTAAATACTTCGTCCTTGCTGCCATCAACTGTACTTAGCATTTTCATGATGATTGAATCCAATAATTTCGGATCCATTTTGGGTGTTGTCATGGCTTTTCCCTCCCGTAACAGTGATGTCATCTTTTTTTATTATAAATGTCATTGATCTGCATTTTATGTCGAATTATAATGAAAGAATGCGTATAAATCTTGAAGTTTTTATGACGACCCTTTTTCCGCTCCTATCATCATAACAAAATACGCTGTAAAATTCTAAAACCAATGCAAATTTTCTCTAGTCTTACAATTTGCTTGTCAGGAGGGTATGTCTTTTGCTGAATCGCTATCTTACAGTAAAAAGTCGTGGCGAGCATGAGATCGTCATTGAAAAATCACGTTTTATTTGTCATATACAGCGTGCTGTCTCAGAAGAAGAAGCACAAGCATTTATACAATCCATTAAAAAACAACATTGGAATGCCACACATAATTGTTCAGCATATCTCATTGGTGAACATGACATGATTCAAAAAGCAAATGATGATGGTGAACCAAGCGGTACGGCAGGAGTGCCAATGCTTGAAGTGCTAAAAAAACGGAAGCTTAAAGATACAGTCGTTGTGGTCACTCGTTATTTCGGCGGTATCAAATTAGGTGCCGGTGGATTAATTCGTGCCTACGGAAAATCTGTATCAGAAGCTATCAACCATGTTGGTATAGTAGAGCGCTGTTTAATGCGTACGATGCACACAACAATAGATTATACATGGCTTGGAAAGGTAGAGAATGAGCTTAGAGCCTCATCTTTTCAGCTAAAAGAAATCCATTATGCCGAAGATGTTATTTTTGAGACGTATGTAGAAGAAACACAAACAGAGCAGTTCATTGAATGGATGACAGAGCTTACAAATGGGAAGAGTGTTACAAAAGAAGGCGAACTTATTTATTTAGAAAAGGACATTGGTCCGATAAAGGAGACAGATGAATGGCACAACGAGTAAAAGTGCGTGTACGAAAGAAAAAGAGTAAGAAGAAAAAGATTATCAAACGTATTCTGGTCTTATTTTTGCTTCTCTTCATCTGCATGGGCGGATTTGCAGTGTATAAAATTGTGAATACACTTCAGGCAGCTGACAAAACATATGATGAACTAGACCGCGGAGAGAAATCTAAGCTCCGTGATGCTGTCATTGATATTAAGAAGAAACCTTTCTCCGTTCTATTTGTCGGAATTGAGGATTATGCTACGAATGGTGATCATGGCCGTTCAGATTCACTCATTGTTGCAACCATTAATCCTCAAGATAAAACGATGAAAATGGTTAGTATTCCTCGGGACACACGGGTACATCTTGCAAGTGACACGACCGAAAGTAAAGATAAAATTAATGCGGCATTTGCTAAAGGCGGAAAAGACGAAACGATTGAAACTGTCGAACAATTCTTGAATATTCCGATCGATAAGTATGCAACAGTGGATTTTGACGGCTTCAAAGATGTCATTGATGAAGTGGGTGGAATTGATATAGATGTTCCATTTGACTTCAATGAAAAAAGTGACGTCAAAAAATCCAAAAAGATTTACTTCAAAAAGGGCAATATGCATTTAAACGGGGAAGAAGCACTTGCTTATGCGCGGATGAGAAAACAAGATCCACGAGGTGATTTCGGGCGTAACGATCGTCAGAAACAGATTTTACGAGCCATGATTGATCAAATGGCGAAGCCAAATAATATTGCAAACGTGGATAATATCGCCAAAGAAGTAAGTGATCACATTACGACCAATTTCCGTATCACGGAAGGACTTGCTCTTCAGCAAATCTACAGTGGATTTAAAGGAGACGACACAGAAACGCTTTCTATTAAAGGAGACGACCTTTATCTAGGACCAAATCGAACATATTACTTCGAGCCAGATCAAACCAATTTAGCTAATGTACAGAATGAATTAAGGACGCATTTAAAGCTTCCTTCTGAACCTTCGACTGAAACAGATTCACAGACCACTCCATCATCTGGTGAAACAGGGACAGGAACGACAGATACTGCGCCCACTTCGCCAAATTCATCCGGACAATAAAGAAACAGCCCGATTCCTAGGAACGGGCTGTTTCTTTAATTTCTTTTGACCATGCGTTTATAGAATTTCGTAAATGGTTTGAACTCTTCGTTCACTAAACCAGTGACTTCCGCAATGACTTGCATAAACATGACCAATAAAAAAATAATGATCAGTGATAACCAAATGGTTGCACTTGTCAGCAATATTGCACTTAAGCTAAACACTAAACCAATCATGTAAATGACGATGACGGCTGTTCGATGAGATAAACCATAGGCCATCAGTCTATGATGAATATGCGATTTGTCAGGCGCTGAAATTGGCTGTTTATTTAATATTCGTCTAATGATCGCAAAGGTCGTATCAAAAATGGGGACACCTAAGATGATCACCGGAACAACGACACTAAACAAAGTGACACTTTTGTATAATCCTAAAAGTGACAGCACCGAAATCATATAGCCTAAAAACAACGAGCCTGTATCACCCATAAAAATCTTTGCTGGATGGAAGTTGTAAAATAGAAAGCCGATTGTACTGCCAATGACGACAAGTGATAAAGAAAGAATGAGAATCTTATCAGCAGAAAATGCCATCACTGCAATCGTGGATAAACCGATGACCGAAATCCCAGCAGCGAGTCCATCAAGGCCGTCAATTAAATTGATGGCATTTGTGATTCCGACAATCCATAACACGGTTAGGGGATATGCCATCCAGCCTAACTCAATACGATCTGTTAAGAAAGGAACAGAGAAAAAGTCCATTTTGAGGCCCGTGCTCACGATCAAACAAGCAACGAGAACTTGCACGAGAAATTTAAATTTTGCACTTAAATTATATTTATCATCAAATATACCTAAAATGACGATGAGTACGGCACCAACTGAAATCGCTGTAATTTTATTATGTAGAAACAGCCCGCCTGCTAATGCTCCAGCCGCTACCCCAATAAAAATCGCCAAACCGCCCATTCGAGGCATTACTTTATCATGAACTTTTCGTTTATTCGGCTGGTCCACTGCACCAATCTTAATTGCAAGCTTTTTGACGATTGGTGTCACAATTAAAACTGTAGCCAGAGAGACAAAAAACGCTAATAAGGCGCGTTCGTAATCCATAGGTCAGTCTCCTTCTAAATTGAAATCTGTATTTTGTATATTGGCCGCTCTTTCCATTATACAATTGAATATAGGATGATCACAAGCTCCCCCTGTGAAAAAGAAAAATAAAAACGCACAATCCTGAATGAATTATGCGTTTTCTTTAATATTCGTTAATTCCACCATGTTTGTGAACAGCGCGTGCCAATCTTTTTTCTTCGCCCGGCTTTGTCTTAGATGTCTATAGGTTATGTCATCTTTTTTGCTGATCACTTTCAGGCAGGCTTCTACGAAGAGCGCAGGATCTTCGCCCTCTAAATATTCATACACATCATTCTCTTTTAGCCTTTCCGTTGATGGAAGATTTAAACCGACAACAGGTATTCCTGCAGCTAGAAATTCATATAGCTTGAGCGGGAAAACGGCTTGATTATAAGGAGACTGTTTGTATGGCATCATCCCTACATCAATCAGTTTCATATAAGCAGGCACTTCTTCTGGTGCAACAGCCCCTGTCCAAATGACATTTGGCAGTTTGAGTGCATGCTGAAAAGATGGATCTCCATTTGTTCCATCAGGACCGACAAATAAAAATGTCCAATCTGGCTGCATGTGAGCAGCTTGCGCAATCATGTCAAAATCGAGCTTCGGCTTGATTCCTCCAATAAAGCCAAGGACGGTTCCTTCTCTTCCTTCCAGCACATCCTCCTTACAGGAAAGATTGCTTTTTGCAAACACATCGTACTCAACACCATTTTCTACTGTGAACACATCTTTCGGTTCACCCATGAGACGTTTTTTGATTTGATCATGTAAGTATTGAGAAGAGCATGTAATGCTGTGTGCGTATTTAATGATTCGGTTTTCTGCTTTTACAATGACACGCTGCCTCATATAAGAGAGTATGTTGTTTTTCCCGCTTATCGGCTCTCCCCACAGATCACTGCAATCATACACAATATGTTTCCATTCAAATAAAGAAGATAAGAGCGGAAAGCCAGGAAACGTATACCATAAGCAAACGGCTATCCCCTTCTTTTCCTCCTGCCGCAAATGCTCAAGAAGAGAGGACAATTTATGAATATAGAACATATCTTGATATCTTCCAAAGCGAAAAAATTTGCTCTTGAGCACATCAGGAATGGTCAATTGCTTCATTCGATCCGTTATGGGCTGAAAGGGAGCTGTATGACGGGTTGCAGACGGGCATACCCAGATGACTTCTTTCGTTTCTGGATCAGATGCTAGAAATTCCGCCAAACGATGCCGTCTGTACCTCAGGCCATCCTGTCCCCATTCTCCCGTCGCTACGATGACATGTATGATCGAGTCTGCTTTCACCTTTATCACCTTTTTTCCCTTCTATTTATAAGCGCTTCTTCACAGCATTTGTCGCATAATGCATAAAACACCATGACGCTTTGACAAAATGAAGCTGCTCAATTTCTCTGTAGACAAACCACGTTTTTTTCGCCGCTTTCCACTTGTTACTCGAGATAGAGTTTCCAACGATGCGATATTCACTGAGCGGCTCACTCATGCCATAGGCTGTAAATCCTCTTTTTAAAATAGACAGCCATGTGGCTAAATCCTGTCTTGTACGGATGTTCGGCATTTCTACATGTCCCACCTGCTGAAGATCGATCATGACCGTCAAACAGCCGATAATGGTATTTTTCAAGGCTTCATTGTAGTTCAACCTAGCTGGTGCAGTGACTGTTTTTTGTAACGGTTCTCCATTTTCGGCAATGATGTCATACGCCGTGAATGTAAAGGCATAATCATTCGCCAGCATAAAGTCTACCTGCTTTTCGAGCTTTGTCTCTTTCCACTTATCATCGCTGTCTAAAAAAGCGATAAAACGCCCCTTTGCCTGTTTGATGGCCGTGTTTCTCGCAATGGCGGCTCCCCCGTTTTCCTCTAAATAAATGACGTTGATTCGGTCGTCCGCCTGACTTAATTCCCCTAATAGCATCCTTGTTCCATCTGTTGAACAATCATCTGCAATGATCAGCTCCCAATTGGAATAGGTTTGGGCAAGGACGGAATGAACTGTATCCGTTAAATAACGTTCCGCATTATACGCCGGTGTAATAATAGATACTAACGGTTGATTGTTCACCTAAGACTCATCTCCAGTTCATCATTAAGATTCTTTGAACACTTCAGGTAACACCACAAACATGAGCGAGATGCTAAAGCCAATGATCAGTCCGAGCAGTGCCCGTTTTTTCGCTGACATGCCTTTATTGCCTTCATCAAGCACTTGAGCCGGGTCCACAATCTTTGCCTGCTTCATTCCGAGCTTTGTAGACTCCAATTCATATAAGAATCGTTCTTTATCCACTTTGGAATCATTGCTGACAGATTCGTCTTCAAGAGCGGATAACCTACTTTCAATGACCTGCTGCCTTTTTGTAAATAATGCTTTGTCTTGCTTTAGAAATGTATCTGACACCTGCTTCACGACAGCCAAGGCTCGATCCTTATCGGCATCTGTGAATGACAGCTGTAATTGTGTATCTGATTGATTGGTAAGGATCAGGCGGTTTTTCACATCCTGCCTTTCTTCTTCCTTTACATCACTGAGTGCTTCATTTAGAAATGCATCGCTTTTTAATAGAGATGTCACTTCTGCCATATTGTTATACACCCCGTCATCATATTTACCAAGCGTGAGGGTAACAGCGGCTGTGTAACTAGACTGCTGGACTGTTCCTTTGGCAAAAAAGAAACCAAAAGCGCCTAATACGACAGGCAGCAGCACGAGCCAGACGATATACTTTTTGATTCGCTTCCCTATTCTTAACATGAAACCAGACATGTTCATTCTCCCAACATTGACGTATTTGCTTTTTCACTAGTGTAGCCATACAAGCTCAGCACCACACACGATTTACCAAGGCTTGAAACGTTGTTTGTTTTTCAAGATGTTAACCGCTGCGATCACCAGTCCTAAAAATACCCAGTGGAAATATAAATTCGAGACGGAACTAGGACTGATACTTGAGACGAGAAAGCTCAGCATTGCAGCAAATAGACCTTCAATGATCATTTTTGCTGATCTTGTGTCAGCCCATTGGTATTGTTTGTACAGTGTGAACATGAGATAGGCGTACACTGAGATATAGCCTAGCATGACCGCAAAGCCAAAATTCGTCATCACCTCTAGCAGCCAATTGTGCACTTCAACGACTTGATCTGTATCAAAGATTGAAAAGTGGGCTAAATAGTAAGACACATTACCTGCTCCGACCCCGAAGCCGTATGAATTCGTAAAGAAATGCCATGCATTTTTGATCAAATTCGCCCTAGCGATGTTGGACGGGAGTGGTTCACTAAAAGAATGCGCGACCTGAGAAGCGAGAAACAAGTCATAAAAGACCGAATAGATCTTGGCCGAAAAGATGGCGATACAGATGACACCAAGTCCGCCTGCTGCGATGAGTGACCACTTTTTTAGAAAGCGCGGCATAAGCAGCCACACATAAATAGCCACTCCCGCAAATATGCCAAGCAAGCTGGCGCGGGATTCTGTTAACAAAATGAGATACAGAGCTGAGATTGCGCCTAATAATCCAAACGCTTTGATATAACCATTTTTCATTTGACGCATGCACGCCACATATAAGAAAAAGCTAATAGATAAAAACGTCGCAAAGTCATTTTGATTAAAGAATACAGATGTAGGATAGTGCTGTTTATACGCTGGCCCAAGATACAATGATGTGTTAGGTAAATGGTTCAAAGTAAAGTGATTATAGAACCCGATCCCCATCACAAATACGGTCATGACCAGCCAAATACTATAAAAGGTCACGATTTGATCCATTCGCTGAATGTACATGACCACAAGAAAGACAAACCCGATCCCCATCGCAAGCAGGGACATATATTTCAGACCGTCTGTAACCGAATGAGCCCAAAGCAGTGAGATGAGCCCGTAAAGAAACCATGCAGCAAAAAAACCGAGAATGCCTTTTACACGAATCTGCTGCCACTGTAATATGTACGTCCCCTTATCTCTCATTCGCCATATCAATAAAGCAAAGACGGCAATGAGCATGATTCGGTAGAGGAAAAGACTAAAGAACCCGACACTAATAGAAAAGAAAGCGTTATTGAGAAAGGTCAATGCAATTAAAAGATAGATGGCTGACATGAATACTTGCTCACCATTCATGTATTGCTTCATCAACACGAGAGCTGCCGTGAGGACCACAAGCAGAACCGGGATTGCCACCATCTTCTTTAACCCAACGGGCTGCGCGGATGCAATTTGTACAATCCCTATCCCTGCTGCAAACAAAATACATCCGATCATGATTTGCCATGCTGTTTGTTTCACACTCATACCCATTTTCCTCCTAAGCCATCCATCCGATTTGAGGGATTACGCCTTTACTTCCTGTTGATAGTAGGAAATGGTACGAGCCAAACCTTCCTGTAAAGTCACGACAGGCTCCCATGCTAAGACTTGTTTCGTTTCCTCATTCGCCAATGTACTATGCACAATATCTCCTGCACGCTGCGGCTTATAAATCGGTTCAAGATGTGATCTCGTCACTTGCTTCATCGTTTGAAACAGCTCATTCACAGTGATGGAATCACCACACGAGACATTTAAACAAACGTTTGATTGGGCTGTTAAAGCCGCAACATTCGCTGCTGCTAGATCTTCTACATAGATGAAATCTCTTGTTTGTTCCCCGTCCCCGAAGATGAAAGGTGCTTCATGCTTTGCAAACTTATCAGAGAAAATAGAGACAACCCCGCCTTCCCCAAGTGCATCTTGGCGCGGACCATATACATTGCTGTATCGCAGAATACAATAGTCCACATCATAGAGTGCTTTTGACATTTCTAAGTATCGCTCTACTGTGAGCTTTGCTAAGCCATAAGGTGAACCAGGCTGCAGCCGGTGAGCGGTGTCCACTGGCAGATAAATTGGGTCTCCATAGACAGCAGCCGATGAGGCAAATATCACCTTCTTGACACCAATCTCTGAAGCAGCTTTGATCACATGCAGAGATCCTTTAATATTCACTTCCTGATCATATATATAATCTTTGACCGATACTGCGACACTTACCTGTGCAGCAAGATGAATGATGTAGTCTGGTGCGATTTGTTTGATGATTTCAACCACTTCTGATTTTGTTATATCCTCTTCAATACATTGAACAGATAAATGGGCAATATTTTCCTTACTACCTGTCGAAAAATTATCAAGCACGATGGCCTCATATCCTTTTTCTATTAATTTTTCAACAGTATGTGAACCTATAAATCCACTACCTCCAGTAACCAATACTTTCTTCATCCAAGTTTCCTCCTAAATCAAGCTTCTAATAACATCTTAACATCCTGTACATGCGGACGACCGATTGAATGATAAATAAAGCCGTTTTTTCTCATTTGATCTGGTTCAAATACATTGCGTCCATCGATGATGACTGGACGTTGAAGAAGACTTCTGACTTTCTCCATATCCATTTTTAATACTTCTTCCCATTCAGTCAAGATTAAACAGGCATCTGAATTCTCTATTGTTTGATATAGATTGTTGCTAAATATCGTCTGGTTTCCAAGGATCTCCTTCGCTTCTAAGTGAGCAATGGGATCGTACGCTTTTACGTTAGCTCCCAGATCTTGTAGCATAGGAATAATATCAAGGGCTGGAGAGGATCTCAAATCATTTGTATTAGGTTTAAATGCCAATCCTAATACCGAAATGGTTTTTCCCTTTATTTCACCATAGACATCCATCAATTTTTTTACAAGGTACGCTCGTTGATGTGTATTTGTTTCAACAACTGATTCAATTAGTTTAAAACGATAGCCTACTGTTTCAGCTATTTTTAAAAGTGCCTTGGTATCTTTCGGGAAACAGGAACCTCCAAATCCCACTCCAGCTTTTAAAAATTTCTGCCCAATCCGGCTATCTAGGCCAACACCTTCTGATACTTTCTCAACATCCGCCCCCACTCGATCACAAATGTTGGCAATATCATTGATAAAGGAAATTTTGGTTGCAAGCATCGCATTTGCAGCGTATTTAATCATCTCTGCACTTTCTAAATTGGTTTCGACCACTGCTGTTTGAAATGGTTCATGTAACTCCTTAATGATCTCCAATGCATGAGAACTTGTAGACCCTATGACAACTCGCTCCATATTCATCGTGTCTTTAATCGCAGAGCCTTCTCGAAGGAACTCTGGATTGGATACGACGTCAAAAGGATATTTACTGCGTGACGCCTTTTCGACAATGGCTTGAACAAGGCGGCCTGTTCCAACTGGCACGGTGCTTTTATTGACGATGATTTTATAGCCATTTAAGTGTTCACCGATCGTTTGAGCGACGGCTTTCACGTAAGTTAAATCCGCTTCACCCTGTGGTGTCATCGGTGTCCCTACAGCAATATAGATAATCTCTGATTCCCGGATCGCGGCAGGAATATTGGTTGTAAAACACAGTCTTCCTGCTTCTGTATTCTTTTCAATCAATTCCTTTAAACCCGGTTCATAAATGGGAACGACACCACTTTTTAAGCTGTTGATTTTTGATTCATCGATGTCACAGCAGATGACGCGATTTCCGATATCAGCAAAACAAGTACCCGATACTAACCCGACATACCCTGTTCCAATCACAGCAATTTTCTTCAACATTTTTCATCCTCTCAGTAAAAGCATATTGACCGTTCCAAGCTGTTGATCTATCATTCTTTGCACATTTCATCCTGTTTAAACGATGGATATTGATTGAGCACCTTTTCATATTGCTGAATGAGATGCTTCGCATTATTTGTTGATGAATATTCTGTATGAACAATTTCATGAAGATCGTTCTTTACTTTCTCACTCCATTTGTTTTCATATAGGTAGGCGTGAATGGCCTCTTTTAGCTGACTCGTTGAACGTGGTTCAATGAGCAGGTGTTGATAGGTAGAAAATAATGATGGGAGACCACCAACTCGTGTTGCAATGACAGGTACTTTTAAAGCGAGCGCCTCAAGGACGACGGTCGGCATTCCTTCACTATAGGAAGGAAGTGCAAACAGATCGGCTGCCATCAAGTAATCTTTCACCTGATCGTTTGGCACCTGCCCTGGGAGTAAAATCGATTCCCCAGCCCGTTCGGTCAGCTCCTTTGCAAGGGGGCCCTTTCCGACAAAGACCACTTTCACTCCATCCATCCCACTGACAGCATCAGCTAATTCAAGTAAGCCTTTCTCTTTCACTAAGCGCCCCACGAAGACAATTAGCTTTTCGTGAAGCGGTAAGCCTAACTGCTTTCTGATGTCTTCTTGATCTCCATCCGTTTTAGAAAATGACTTGAGCGGAATACCGAGCGGGAGAAATTGCGCTTCCACCTTTGTCATATCATGTGTCTTTTTTGCCAGCTCCTCACTCACTGTCAGCACAGCAGATGCCTGTTTCACCGCTGTTTCAAAGGCTGTGAAAGCTCCTTTGCTATAGCTCGGATACACGTTCACATCACTGCCGTGTAAGGTCAGAAGATAAGGGATATGCGCTTCTTTTTGGATCACAGCCGCCGCTCCGCCAGACGGCATGGCAAAGTGTGCATGGATAAAATCTGGTGACAGCTGATGACGCTGCATTGTGCGCAGAACAGAATCCGCTATTCGTTTACTCGGCTGCGCCCATTTCAGCTGTCCAGGTAACGCTGTATAGGGCGGCCTGTAAACCGTCACTCCGCACCGCACTTCCTGTTCGGGAATATCTTTTTTCTGCCGATAGGATGCCTTGAGCATCCGCAAGACGGGCGGATTCACTGGATTGGGACAAAGGACGGTCACTTCAATTCCTTGTTTGATCAGCTCCTGCACTTGTGTTTCGTGAAAGACACCCTCACTCGGATGTTTTTCACTAGGATATACACTTGTCAGCCATAGCACCTTCATGAAGAACGACCTCTTCTCAATAATTTGCCTGCAATCTGTGGATACATTTTGACGAGCAGCAGGCCATACAAAGCAGCACTTAAACAAACAGTCAGTAATAATTGAAGCGAAATATCAGCTGACGTCAGCTTCATCCCTTGATGTAAAGCTACCGCACAGGCGGCCATCAATAGCGTCATGACAGCAGGCTTTCCGAGTGATTTCAAATACACCTTCATATCAAGCTGAATGACATAGGCCATCAGCCATCTGCCAACAATGAAATTCAACAGGCTGACACCTGAGTAAATCCAAGCCACCGTCAACAGACTGCCTGTGCTGACTCCTGCATATAACGCACATCCATAAACGATGAGCATCCCCGTATCCCAATAAAAGGATAAGTCCGCTCTCCCTTTTGCAAGGAGTATTGAACCGTTTGGATTCATGAGCACACGCAGTAGTCCGACTATGCACAAAATATTGAGAACCGGAACTGCCACTAGCCATTTCTCTCCAAACACAACTTCTATAAAGCTATCTGATACGGCAGCAAGGCCGATTAATAACGGAAAACTAATCAAGGCGAGCATATTCGTCATACTTAGGAAGCCCTCGCGCAGCATGGAGTGATCACGCTGACTTTTTGCAAAAACAGGGAAAGCCACCCTCGTCACAATCGGATTAATTTTCAGCACAGGAATCGTCACAATTTGATAAGCCAAGCTGTAAATACCTAACGCCTCCGCTCCAAGAAACCGGCCGATTAAAATCATGTCAATGTTCGATCCTGCCCGATTGACGAGCCTTGATGCCAGCTGGAAAGCGCCGAATGAGAAAAATTCTTTCACTTCTCCTATTGCAAAGACTGGTGCCGGACGCCACTTCTTCCAATAAGCCGCTGCATACAATAGACCTTTACTTGATTGCAGCAACACTTGAGAGATGACATAGGCAACAATCGGATTGATGAAAAAAGCTAAAGCGAATAAAACGAGCAGCGATATGATGGCCGCAATGGCTTCAATGGTACTTAATGTTTTAAAAGCTAAATCTTTTTGCATCATATATTGGTATTGCTGGCCAATTGGTGCAATGAGAAACATCATCGATAATAGCTTGAGCAGTCCTTCTAGCTCAGGACGGGCATAAAAGGCGGCAATCATTGGGCTTGCAAGGATAAGTAAACAAAACAAGACAAGACCTGTGAGTAAGTTGATCCAATATAATGTTGATAATTGACGTTCCGTTGTTTGTTCCTTTTGAATGATCGCTGCACCGATGCCTAGATCAAGTAAAATTTGCGTAAATATTGTGACAGTTGTGATCATGCCAACGAGCCCAAACTCTTTAAGTGACATCACGTTCCCTAGAAAGGCGAACTGTGCAATTTGGATGATGGTAATGATCAATGCGGACAAGCTTGTCCATTTTACCCCGCCTAGCATGCGATTTTTCATACTTGCCATTTCTCTTCCCTACTTTACTTATCTGGCTCCGTCACCAGTCATGATGACTTTTAACGTTTTTACCATAATCTTCGTGTCAAGAGAAAATGTCAAGTTTTGAATATACTGTAAGTCATGTGATAACTTTTCACTTGGACTCATTTCATATCCTCCATTTACTTGAGCAAGGCCTGTCAGCCCCGGCTTCACCGCCAGCCTTTTTGTAAAGCCTGGAATCGTGCGGTTAAATTCTGCGGTAAACATTGGTCTTTCCGGCCGCGGACCTACGATACTCATTTCTCCTTTTAACACGTTGATAAATTGTGGCAGTTCATCAATTCTTGTTTTACGGATGAATGCCCCCACTTTGGTGATACGCGGGTCATTTTTTTGGGCCCATTTCGCTCCTCCGCTTTCTGCGTCGGTTCTCATTGATCTGAGCTTCCATAATTGAAAGTAAACACCGTCTTTCCCGACCCTTTCCTGCATATAAAAGGCTGGTCCCGGTGTTTCTAACTTAATCAAAAGGGCAAACAGCAAAATGATTGGCGTACTCAAAATCAATCCGATGAACGAGAACACTAAATCTATGACACGTTTTGCAAATAAATAACGAACCATATGTTCTGTTAAGGCAAAAGAGTGGTTTCGTCTCACTTCATATTCTCTATAAAGATTCATCGCTTTCTCTGCACTCACTGACCTGCACCTCACCATTCAAAGTAGTTGTTGTGTAAAGAGATGTTCTATGAAAGTCAGTTTAGCAGAGCAACATTAAGCAAATGTAAATGGGCTGTTAAGTCTTGTAAAATTGTGTTAAGAATGTGCACTTATATCAAGTTATGCCCTTTTAAACGTAAAAAAGACCCGCAATTCTGCGGGTCTACGGGTGTTCTCTTTATTTTGCCTTTACGGATTCGATTGTTTTGAGTCTGAGTGTTCCGTTTGCATCTTTTGTATAGGTTACTTTCACTTTTGATTCTTCTTTCAAGCTGTTTACTTGTTTAGAAAATGTATTTCCAAATTGAATGGCTACTTCTTTTCCATCAATGTTGACAGCAATGGTATGTCCATCAGCCAAACCGACATATGTGCCTTCTTTGGTGAATTCTTTTTTTGTTGTGGACTCAGCTTTTGATTGATCCTTCGCAGGTTCTTCTTTTGTGATTTCTTTACTTGAGCTTTCTTTTGCATCTTCATTGGATTGACCTGCTTGGTCTTCTGTTTTAGCAGCCGTTTCTTTGCTTTGATCGTCTGTTTTTTCACTTGCAGACTTATCTTCCGTTTTTTCGTCTGATGCATTTTCTTTGTTTTGATCAGCCGCTTCAGTTGTTTCTTTTTTGCTGTTATCCGTATTGTTGTCGTTTGATTGATTTGTTGTGCCGCATGCTGTAAGCACTACACCTAGAAGCAATACTAAAAACGGCATTGTGATTAATTTTTTCAATATTGTCACCTCTTCAAGATTTGTCGATTTGCTGTTATCGGAAGGTAAACACGTAAAAAAGCTACCCTCTATGTTTCGATTATAACAAAAATAACCTAAATTGAAATGTATTTTTAACTTGACATACAAATGGTCGTTTTCATTTTCATCAAAGTAAGTGGAAACACTCCTGTTTGACCACTGACCCTCCATGGATCAATCTAGGCAGGTTATCCTCGTCACTGTCTGTTGCGCTCATACAGAGTTGTGTGCACGATTAGTAAAGACATTTGATAGCCTATGAAGACCGCATCCTTAGAGTGAATCCTTCATCCTAGAACCACTTCATATACCATTGATAAAAAAGGCTGCCGAGAGACGTTCTCGAGCAGCCTAAGAGGAGTATCTTAGCCACCCCTCATGTTTTTCTTATCTAAAATAACCTGAAACGCCGCTTGAAATACCAGCTGCTAATCTATCTTTATAAGTAGCAGATTTCAAAATATTTGAATCGACTGGACTGGAAACAAAGCCAGTTTCAAGCAAGACACTCGGCATCTTTGAATACTTAATGACATAGAAGCCAGCCGTTTTGACACCACGATCTCTTGTACCTAGTGCACTAACCATTTTAGGCTGGATGTTTTGCGCAAGCTTCAGGCTGTTCGTTGCCGCATATGTTTTGTCATAATACGTTTCTGTTCCATTTGCGCTGCTGTTGTCATTTGCATTCGCATGGACACTAATAAAGATATCTGCTTTCGCAGAAGCACCTTTGCTTACTCGTGTTTGAAGACTGTCAAATGTATCAGATGTACGTGACATGACTGGTAGTGCCCCAGCACTAGTCAATTTTGTATTTAGACGCTTAGCGACATCAAGGTTCACGTTCTTCTCAAGAAGACCATATCCAGCAGCACCAGAATCTTGATCTCCATGACCAGGGTCAATAAAAACTTTTTTTCCAACGACTGGATTTTTCAATTGGGAAGTCACAGTATTCGTCACAGTAGATGTACCACCTAGAACACTAAATGAAGTGATCTTCTTTGAACCAATGATTTTTCTTGTTGCTTTCGGTAATGTTTTTTCATTTGTGAAAATAAAGGCTTTACCCTGCTTGGCAGCAATACTAGCTCCTGAAGCGGCATCAGCATATGCAAAACCATTACTAATATACGTATTACTTGTACTCATATTGTATTTCGTCACAATATTTGCAGCGACTTCATAACGATTTGCCCCGCCAATTCTTCCAGGTGAAGGTAGTTTAGCATAAGTTGATTTATTTACACTAGACTCTCCACCAATGACAACGGTCTTTTTAATTGCTCGGCTTTTAATCACAGCTGAAGTTTCCGAACGTAAACCTTTATCATTTGTTAATAAGATTGGATAGCCTTGTTTTGCAGCATAAGGTGCAATGGCAACTGCATCTGCATAAGCAAAGCCATTTGCTACAACAGCCGTACTAGAGCTTTTCATTTGCTTTGCAATATTTGCTGCTAAGTCATAGCGGTTCTTACCACTAATACGTTTCACAGAGATACCCATTGATTTTAGCTGAGTTGTCACCTTGCTAGAGACACTCTTTGTTCCACCGAGAATAGTCACATTCTTTGTTTTTAGACTTTGAAGGCCTTTTTTTGTATCTGTAGATAAACTGCTACTGTTAGTAAACAGAACAGGGGCATTTTTTTGGTATGCATAAGGAACCGCACTTAATGCATCCGCATATGCATCTTTCCCTACAAGAACAGCCGTACTTGATGTTGTCCAGCCTTTTTTCGCCGCGTTCACCGCAACAACATACCGGTTCTTCCCATCAAGCCTTGTAACTGAATTGTCAGCAAGTGCAGATGGAAGAAACAAACACATGGTTACTACACTTAAAAATACAACTTTTATGATAGAGCGCACGTTTATAACCTCCTTTGATGTTTTAATTTGTTGTTAATTTTGCACCCGGATAATAGAATGACAAAATACTTGAGTATGAGCTTCCTGATTCAGCTCTCTTTTTCGCTCCATATTGACTCATTCCAACTCCATGACCATACCCTTTTCCTGAGATGGTAAAATCATTGGTGTTATTCTTCACTGATGCATACGTGCTTTTTAAATTAGTCGCTCCAAGTATGGATCTAAATTCAGTCATTTTAAAGCTAAGTGTCGCTGATTTATTCATACTATAAGAACCCGTTTTATTTTTTAAGTGATAGCTGATTTTCATAGAGGCTGTTTTTGCTCTCTGCCCTTTTGTCTTACCTGAAAAGGATAGGCTTGAAATTGTCGCTATCTTGATGTCTGAAGCTGAAGTTTCTTTATTTTTTAGAATCCAGTTCTTCAAGCCTTTCAACTGACTCACATTTGATTCTGTTGTCTTACTCCACCAAGATGCAGGTTCTGCTGTGCTAAGCGATTTACTCAATTGTGTTTTTGATAGTTTAAGTGTCCATGCATTCACTGGATCTTTTGTATCTGTTTTTGCTACTAAATAAGGAAATGCACTTGACCACACTTCTTCACTCGCCTCAGTGTAGCCTCCATTACTAGAATAGTAGGTAGCAGAAATCAGTTTATTATTATATTTTAGTACCTTACCTTTTGTAGCATCTACAGCTTTTGTAGAATTTGTATACCAGCTGTATCCACCGTACACTTGGAATGCTGTTGTATCTGGCACAACCTTCCCAATACTGTTCACAGAATATGTACGTGCTGCAACAGCCTGTGCTTTTAATGCCTCAACATGCCAGCTTGCTGGCATTTCATTCGGTACAACCCCTTTAAGATAATCTTCAAAAGGGATATTTTCATTTGTTGGACGAATATAGCCTGATTCTACAGCAAAGTTCATTTTCCCCAAGTATGCTTTCCCAGCAACTCGTATGACATTTTTAGTTGAATATTTCTCTGGAACAACTCTTACTGAAGATCTAAACGTCTTGATGCCCTTGATAGAAATTTTCCCGTTAGAAACATTCAATTGATAATCCTTATTATTCTTCAAATAAAATTCATTTGATAATTTTGTTTGTAAACTTGCTGAAATGGATTTTGTTCCGCCAGACAATTGAAACGAGTACGTCCCTTGTTTTTTCACAACTGATGTCACAGGTGATGTTAGACTATTGTCTTTTACAAGTACCATAGGACTGTTATTTTTGGCTGCTAAAAGCGAAAATGTAATAGCATCTGTAAAGATAGAACCATTTGCTAAGTATAGCTTATTAGCATTCATGTTTAATTCAGTTACAATATTTGCTGATACCTCATATCTATTAGCTCCACCGATTCTTTTCACTGTGGACGTTTTTTTGATTTGAGATTCAACTTTTTTGCTAACACTCTTTTCTCCACCAACAATGATGACTTTACTTGGAAGCTTGTAAGTTGGTAAGCTATCTTTCTTCGTTAACAGAATAGGATAGCCGTTTCTTGCAGCGTATGGTGTTACTGAAGCACTGTCAGTAAAAATGCTTCCTGTTGCCACTATAGCTTGACTATAGTTCCCCATCTCTTTTGCGATATTTTGTGAAACAGCATAACGTGATTTACCACTGATCCTTTTGATCTTCCCGTATTTCTTCAATGTTTTCTCTGTTGCTGAAGAAACACTTGTTGTTCCACCGATAATCAGAATATTGTCAGGATTCATCTTGTTAATTTGCTTTTCAGTGGTTTTTGTTAATCTTTCAGCATTCGTATATAAAATAGGTGCATTCAATTTATAAGCTAAAGGTGTAGCGGAAATTGCATCTGCAAACGCATCACGATTTACAATGACAATTGTAGATGGATTTTTCCAGCCTGCTGAAGCAATATTATTGGCTACCTCATAACGGTTCTTACCATCATATCGAGCTATTGAAGATACATTTGTACCAGTCACTTTGTATAAGCCGGATGATGATATGTTAAAGTTCGTTTTGTTTCCAACATAGTTTGATAATTTCACAGAAATTGTTGAGCTTGCCGCTGAAGCATCTTTTGGGATGAATACAAGCAAAAGTAAGATGAACATTGTGAAAGTTAGACTGATTTTTTTCAATTTAATGATCCCACCATCTCTCTATTGAACTTTTTTAATTTCTTGAATTTCCTTTTGGCCACTGTCATTTAGAATGTAAAAAATGTCTACGTGATCTCCTGGTTGAAATTCATTCAATACTTCATTGAAGTTTTCAGTAAATTCAAAATTCAAAGTAACATTTGACTTTTTCACTTCAATTGTATGGGAGTCTGCCATTCCTACATAGTTGGCTGTCTCCTTTAACGTTTGAGAAGTTGAACTGCTTGTCTTCTTTTCTTCTAAGGACTGCTCAGCCGTTCCACATGCTGTGAGCACGATACCTAGTAGTAGTATTAAGAACGGTAAAACGACGATTTTCTTCATTTTTTTCACCTCATGTCTTTGTATCGTCTTATAACTTAATATTTTAAGGTAAATTTAAGGTTTTTTGAAACCTTTTTTTGTTACAACGTCTATATCTAGGTTCAGAGTAAAAAAATAACTTGTTTATCAAGATTCATAAACCTATAATCATGGAAGAATCATAGAAAAGGTGAGGGACATTATGAGAGCTGAGAGAAAAAGAAAGAAGAAAAAGGTTCTTTGGATTGTTTTATCGATTATTGGCTTATTCGTATTAGCAACTGGCGGATACGCATATCATCTTTGGAACACAGCAGCATCAACCGTCGCAGGCATTCAGGAGAACTTAAAGAAGTCAGATAAGCGTGACAAAGATGTCGATTTAAATAAAAAGGACCCGATCTCCGTTTTGGTTATGGGTGTCGATGAAAGAAAGAATGACCGCGGCCGTGCAGATACATTAATATACATGACAGTGAATCCAAAAACGAAAACAACTGAGATGGTGAGTATCCCGCGTGATACGTACACGAAGATTGTCGGGAAAGGCACAATGGATAAAATCAACCACTCCTATGCATTCGGCGGCACACAAATGGCAGCTGATACAGTAGAGGAACTGCTTGATGTACCTGTTGATTATTTTGTCAAAGTCAATATGGAAAGCTTTAAAGACATTGTCGATACACTTGGCGGCATTACCGTGAATAGTACGTTTGCTTTCAGCTATGACGGCCATTCATTTGGTACAGGAGAAATTAACCTGAATGGCGATCAAGCACTTGCCTATACAAGAATGAGAAAACAAGACCCTAAAGGGGATTTTGGCCGCCAGCAAAGACAGCGCCAAGTCATTGAAGGCATCATTGCGAAGGGTGCCAACATTTCGTCTATTACAAAATTCGGCGATATGTTCAAAGTCGTTGAAAACAACATGAAAACCAACATGTCCTTTGACGATATGTGGACGATGATGAATGATTATCGCGATGCAAGAAAGCATGTCAAACAGCACGAGCTGAAAGGAACAGGCACACGAATCAATAACATTTATTACTACCAGCTTGATGATAGCAGTTTAGCGAAAGTGAAGAAGGAATTGAAGGAAAGTTTGGAGCAGTAAAAAAGAAGACAAAGGGCTAAAATAAAGATCATTTTAACCCTTTGTCAACAAATCTGAGAAGGCTACAATGACGTAGTCTTCTTTTTTATGATTTAAACGGTACTGGCTTTTCCTCACTGAATCCAAAACGATGAAGGAGCTCTTGGACAATTCGTTTCGACGCTTGTCCATCACCATAAGGATTAGAAGCCTTCGACATTTTGTCGTACTCTTGCTGGTCTTCTAGCAGCTCTTTTGCCATCTGGTAAATGGTATTCTCATCTGTCCCTGCAAGCTTGAGCGTGCCAGCTTTAACGCCTTCTGGTCGTTCTGTTGTATCACGCAGCACCAATACTGGCTTCCCTAAAGAAGGAGCCTCCTCTTGAACACCGCCGGAATCCGTTAAAATAAAGTGTGAAGCTGCCGCAAAGTTATGGAAGTCAACCACTTCAAGCGGTTCAATTAAGTGCACCCGGTCGAGATCACTGAATTCCGTTTGAGCCGCATCACGAACGGCAGGATTTAAATGAACAGGGTATACGACCTGTACATCTTCGAACTCTTCTACAACACGTCTAATCGCTCTAAACATGTTTTTCATCGGCTGTCCAAGATTCTCCCTGCGATGAGCCGTTAACAAAATCATTTTATCTGTGCCTATTTTCTCTAAAATAGGATGTTGATATTGTTCTGTGACCGTTGTTTGCAGGGCGTCAATGGCAGTATTCCCTGTCACACAAATGGTCGCTTCTTTTTTATTTTCTATCAAAAGATTCTGCTTCGCCTCATCTGTAGGTGCAAAATGAATATCGGCAATAGTGCCTGTCATTTGACGGTTCAATTCCTCTGGGAATGGTGAATACTTATTGTGTGTTCTTAAGCCTGCCTCCACATGACCAACTGAAATTTGGTGATAAAAAGCGGCCAGACTTCCCGCAAACGTAGTCGTTGTGTCTCCATGAACAAGCACAATATCAGGCTTTTCCTCTTGAAATAACTGATCTAGCTTCAACAGTGCATTTGATGTAATTTCTGATAATGTTTGGCGCTGTTTCATGATGTTTAGATCATGATCTGGCGTAATAGAAAAAGCTTCAAGGACTTGGTCAAGCATTTCTCTATGCTGAGCTGTTACAGTGACAATTGAATTTATTTGTGGATGTTTATTAAGTTCAAGGACAAGTGGAGCCATTTTGATTGCTTCAGGTCTAGTACCGAAAATAGTCATTACATTTAGTTTTTTCACTTGTTTATGCCTCTTTCCTAGTATAGTACTTTCAATTATACACAATTTGGAGGATAAATTTAATGATGTGAAAAAGAAATTTACATTGAATTAACGTTATATTTCTTTTTCCTTTACATTTAACATATAAAATATGAATTACTAAAGTTCATTTTAGTGAAATCATTTGTCTTTCCTATGATTTGTAAGTTACACTTTAATAAGACGACCAAGAACACACATTGAATGATTAAATCGGTTATCTATGTAAGGAAGGTGCAAAGTTCATTGAAAAAAGTACGTAAAGCCATTATACCCGCTGCAGGTCTCGGGACACGTTTCCTCCCTGCCACAAAGGCCATGCCTAAAGAAATGCTGCCAATCGTTGATAAACCAACCATTCAATATATTATTGAAGAAGCTGTTGAATCAGGAATTGAAGACATTATTATCGTCACTGGAAAAGGAAAAAGAGCCATTGAGGATCATTTTGATTTTGCACCAGAGCTAGAGCGGAACCTTGAGGAAAAAGGAAAAAGCGAGCTTTTAGAAAAGGTGAGAAAGTCCTCTAATATTGCTGACATTCATTACATACGTCAAAAGGAACCGAAGGGACTTGGACACGCCGTTTGGTGCGCACGTAACTTCATCGGTGATGAACCTTTTGCTGTTTTACTAGGTGATGACATTGTTCAAGCCGAAACACCTGGGCTTCGCCAGCTGATGGATGAATATGAAAAAACCCTTTCATCTGTGATCGGCGTTCAGCAGGTAGCAGACAGCGATACGCATCGCTACGGGATCATTGATCCTCTTACACAAGAAGGACGCCGCTACCAAGTGAAAAATTTTGTTGAAAAGCCGGCGCAAGGAACAGCACCATCGAATTTAGCCATCTTAGGCCGCTACATTTTCACACCAGAGATCTTTATGTACCTCGATCAACAAGAGATTGGTGCAGGCGGAGAAATTCAGCTGACAGATGCCATCCAAAAGCTCAATGACATCCAGCGTGTATTTGCCTATGATTTTGAAGGAAAACGATACGATGTCGGTGAGAAACAAGGCTTCATCGAAACGACTCTCGAGTTTGCCCTTCAGGATGAAGAGCTGAAAAAGAAACTCATTCCATTTATGAAACAGCTTCTTGAAAAAGAAGAAGTCAATTAAAAAAGCTGCCGGCATCGGCAGCTTTTTATTTGATCGCTGAAATCGTCAGCGTATGCTGTTCATTATCAATGACAAACAGGTTGTTTTCGCCCTTTACTGCGAATTTCGTTTGTTTTTCATTCATCCAGACATTTTGTTCAGTCAGCCCAAGTGTTGAAGGAGAAATGGGCATAATCTCGCGGAACACAATCGCGTGTGCTTGACCATTTTGAATCACATAATCGGTTTTCTCTGTGGTCAATCGCTCAATGGTGTCGCCTTGATCACTTTTGATCGAGCTCAGCGTTTGCATTCTTTGCTGAAGCACAGATTCTTCTTTTCCAAGGAAAGATAGTAAATACTCATACGAACCTGCTGATGCAGGTGATACGTAGGAATTGAACTGTCCTGGTCCAATGGATAATGGCTTCAATTCATCTGCAGCTTGCAGTGCATCACGTTTCACAAAATACGTCTCTGACGCTGTTTTGATTTGAACAGTTTGTTTATTTTCAGCCACAGCCTGTACTTCTTGTCCAAATGGTAAAGTGACATCCGCCTTTTTTTTCATGGCTTGATCTTTGTAAACCGTCATTGAATCTGCTGTGACAATGGCTTGTTGATCTACCTTTTTCATATTAGGCGCACCCTTCGTCTTAGGATCCTTTGACTGAGGCGCCTCTGTCTTATCTGATGGTATTGCACCAAATGTTGCCAGCGTACGAAGCGGTCGATCCGAAAACATAGAAAGGGCAAGCAAGATGGTTAAGAGCGCTATAATGGTCACTTGAAACGCTGGTCCAAAAAATGAACGTCGTTTCCCGTTTTCATTATAACGAGACACCTTTGCTGTCTTTTGTACGCCTTTTCGACCTTCCTTGTGTTTCAATTGGTATTCTTTTTTCTCTTTCTTAGAAAGCTTGTTAAACCAATCAACAAACTCCTTATATTCTTTCACAACCTTTTTCGTATCATCAAACATACGAAGCTCACCATAATGCATCCAAGCCACCCGATCACAGATTTTTTGGATTTGGCTAATGGAGTGACTGACAAAAAAGATCGTCTTGCCTTGTTCTTTGAATTCTGTGATTCGATCCACACATTTTTGATAGAACGTTTGGTCTCCGACAGATAACGCTTCATCAATAATCAGGATATCTGGATCGATATGTGCTGAAATGGCAAAGCCTAGACGGGATTTCATTCCGCTTGAACAGCTTTTTACAGGCTGATCGATAAAGTCGCCAATATCCGCAAACTCTACGATTTTTTCATAAAGCTCATCTATCTCTTTATTCGTCAGCCCCATCATTAAGCACTTTAATCGAATGTTGTCTTTACCGCTTAACTGGTTGTTCAGCCCTGCCGCAATGGCAATTAACGAAGGCTGGCCGTCCATCTCAATTTCACCATTTGTCGGTGGAATGATTTTCGCTAGAAGGTTCGACATCGTTGATTTACCAGATCCGTTGATCCCTACAAAACCAATCGTCTCGCCTTCATATACATCAAAGGACACATCACGAACAGCAAAGAAACCTTTTTCATTTTTATTAGGAAAAAACAGCCCTTTGATCTTATCCGACTGTTTTTTATATAGGACGTATTGCTTGGATACGTTTCGAAACGAAACCTTTAGTTTCATCGTATAATCTCCTTACTTTTTAAAGAAAATCGACAAATTTATCCCTGAATTTCATATGAAGCAACGAACCGACTGTTAAAAGAAGAAGGGTAATCAGCCAAAAATAAAGCGTATATTTCACATCATGGAAGAACCATTCTCCCTTTAACAAGCTATTTCTGAAACCATCAATAATGTAGAAAAGAGGATTCAGTCTTAATATATCTCCAATCCACGCTTTGTCTCCAGTCAGCTTCTCTGAGATATTCCAAAAAATCGGCAGCAAAAAGAAAAGCAAACGTGTCACTGATTGTAAAAGAAATTGATAGTCTCTCACGAGTACGCTAATCGTTGAATTAAACAAACTAAACGAAAACATAAACGCGATCATACAAATAAGATAGTATATATATTGCAGCCAATGCGCGTCGGGATATATGCCATAGGAAATCAGCACAATCAGATAGACACCCATCATGACAAAGTAGCTGAACAAGTTGGACATAATCACCACAGACGGCAGCGCACTAATCGGAAAATTCATTTTCGATACCATATTAATGCGTTTAAACACACTGTTTGATCCATCAAGAATCGTCGGACTAATGAAGAACCACGGTATTAATCCAGCAAGCATCCAAATGATAAATGGAACTTCCATGCCTCCAATGACAATTGGCTGTCCTCCGCGAATACCCAAACCAAAAACAAACCAGTAAGCCAGCATTTGAATCAATGGATTTAAAAACTGCCATAAAACACCTAAATAATTCATCTGATATTTTGATTTTGTTTCATAAACAGCAAGTCGCATAATCAGCGGAAATGAACTGATTTGCTCCTTTAGTATCGTCAACATTGCGTTCATTGTTATCTTCCTTAGATATAAGTTTTTGGGATTACTTTTTTAAAAAGCACCGCTCATAATTGTAACAGATAACGATTCACATTTCATCTTATAACAAAAGTCGTGCACTTCAAACTAGAAGACAAAAAACCCTGAATCCTTTCGATCGTAGATTCAGGGGGGTTCAGACATTAGATAATTTGATGCTCTTTTAAGAAATCCGTAATTCTTTTCGTATTTTGATTATCGTTAAAGCTATTGATCTTCAAATATTTTTCTTTATATTCATCTTCCACAACATACTGATGATCGATCGCATGTTTGACAAGATGTATTAGCTCTTGGGTGTTATATGCAATCGGTCCTGGTGCATTTTCTTCGTTCACAGGAGGAATGGCCTTATACTGTCTAATTAAGTAATCTTTCTCTTCCCAATAAAAAATAGGGTACGCTCCTCTATATTGTGCATCATAAATAGCAGAAGAATAATCAGTGATAAACACTTTTGATACTTTTAGCGCTTCTGATGGGTTATCAGAAATAATATGTTTATACTGAGGAAGGTTCTGATAAACGTATTGTGAAAATTTGTTATGCGGTACAATTAAAAGACGGTCAAGAAGACCTGCTTCTTCAAAGCTTTTAATGATTTTGATCAGAACTCTATAATAAGATGTTTCTTCAATTCTATTCGTATAAATAAGCCCCTCTTCCCAATATCGGTAAGTTGGCATAAAGGCTATCTTATCTGCACCGTCTACTAATTTTGCATGATCAAAGGTTGCCAGACCTGTCAAAATCAAGTCATCACGGTCATAGTTCATTTTATAAAATTCACCGGCCTCTAATTCAGAGCTGATAACTGATTTATAAATATTGTATTGGTTTTTATCTTTGTGGAATCCAAAGGCCATTGGATTATCAACCGGTTTGGCAAACATAATGCCGTGTTGTAAAAACACGAGTGGGACACTCATGATTCTCTCTCTGAGATGATCAATGTATAATCTATCATTCAGAACATGGTTTGATAACTCACTTGAAATAAAATAGCTGGCGTTAAAGATACTTAAATAGTGTCGCAGGCTATATTTCGGAATGATTCCCTTTGCATATTTAGCTTTTAGTGTTGGATATGCGCTTGATTTCTTATTAAGAATAAAGTAATTTCTTGAGTTCGTTTGACAATTCTCCTGTATATAGTCATAAACTCTAATAGCTGATTCATCTGCTTTGTCACTCTTTTTCTCAAAAAACAAATTCACACCATACTTTTTGTCTTTATAGAATGATGATAAGATACTCGCTACTTTTATTTTCACTTTACTAAATAAAGAATATTCCTGAGAATAAGGAATAATGGTTGATGTCACATTCCCAAACAGATTTGTTCTTAGTACTTGAAGCTTGTCCCCATTCTTTTTCGTGATATATGTTTTCACCTTTTTATCTCTTTTTTTCAATCTTAAACTATGGATAATTCGGTTATCATTTCCTACGAACAAGTTATTGTGGATTCTGCTATCTAAATCAAGATCATTTAACGAGATTTTAAAGAAACCATACCTTTTCAATAATTTAATCTTTCTAAAGGGTCTCATAAATCTCGCTAGCTGGTGGTCAGAGTTTCTAATATAAAGATATTCATATTTTTGATCTGAATTATATGCGTAATGAGTCAGTCTTCCATAAATATAAAAACTATTAAACATACTAAAAATACGTAATCTTGACGTATGTTTTGTAACCAGATATGGATTTCCTCTCACTAAATAAACACCATTAGTTCTTACATATATATAGTATCTTTGTTTATTAATCACCAAAATATTAAGAATGTTGTCTTCTTTGAATTGCTCTAAGGTATCTTTACCAAAAATTTTGAGCGGCTGATATCTAGGAACGAGTCTAAAGTTGACGGTTTTCTTTTGCTGAGTCATCTTATTTAAAATTTTGATTTGATTACGGTTATTCAGAGTCACTTCAATATCTTTATGTTCCTGCATCACATCAAACAAAATTTTCCTTACATTTAGTTCTTTATTCTGACAATCGTACGTAATCACAAAGTGGAAAGGACTGTATATGATAAAGGAGATGTCAATAAATCTTCTATTCGTCCCATTAATGGTCAAATTCATTTTATAATTCCGGTTGATCTCATCTACGTTCAGCAGCCCTGAGAATAATAAAAGTTCCTCTTCGCCTCGATATAAACCATAACGGTCTATCCCTAATTGTTTGACATAGATATTTTCAAATTGATTGTTAATTTTAATAGGATGTATCTGATTGGGTTGAATCATGTCTGAGCTTTCTTTCACAATATATAAATTCTGGTCCTTAGAATAGAGATAGATCATTTCATTAGAATGATCTATTGTTGATTCAAAAATCATTTGATCTTTTACATTAATTTCACAGATCCACTTTGATTCGTTTACATTTAACTTTTCAAACTCAAAAGTGCATAATTTCTCTATGTCGTCAATATATAATGCTAACTTATGTTCATCTAAATTGAGAATTTCTATAAAATTATGATAAAGTTTGTACATTGAAACACCTCTATATTATTTTCAGCATATTTACAGTACCGGATAATCTTATCTAAATTTAGCATGTTTATTGTTAAATTTCTATGTTTTTTTATTTTTACCATTACTTTTAAATATGTGTACAATGGAATAAAAAACACAAAAAAAAGTATCGTTCAAAAGGAGAAGAACGATACTTTTTTACTATTTTTCAGAAAACACAACCTCAACCACCCGTTTCGATGATTCCCCGCTCTCTAAATAGCAGAATTTTTCATAAAACGGTGCAAATGAAGCTGGTAATGCAAAGGTTGGCTGTTCTGTTTCTCTTACCCAGTCAATGACACTTGCTGTCTCTTTTACAAGCGGTCCAGGTGCTTCTTGTTCAAAGTCGAAGTAGAAGCCTCTGAGCTTGTCACGATATGTTTCGATGTCTGGCACATAGAACAGCATCGGACGTTTGAGATTTGCATAATCAAAGAACACGGATGAGTAATCTGTGATGAGCAGATCAGAAATCATATAAAGGTCTCTGATGTCTTCGTAATGAGAGAAGTCATAGGCAAAGCCTTCATATGGTCCTAAATCAAAGTTTTCAGCTACTAGATAGTGCATACGAAGAATGATGATATAGTCGTCTCCGATAGATGCTCTTAGCTCATGCAGATCAAGGTCTAAATCAAATTTGTACTGACCTTTTTTATAAAATTGATCGTCTCTCCATGTCGGTGCATATAAGATCAATTTTTTATAAAGCGGCAGGTTCATTTTTTGCTTGAGTGCCCTCATCGTTTCTTCATTGTTTTGATTGTGAAGGAAGTCGTTTCTCGGATATCCTGACTCAACCATCGTCTTTTGAAATTGGAACGCACGTGTAAAGATTTCAGTCGAGTATGCATTAGGAGAAATGAGGTAATCCCAATTCGATGCTTCTTTCGTGAAATTCTTTTTGTATTTCTTCGTGTTCGTTCCAGGCATATGCACCTCGTCCATGTCCATCGCCAGTCGTTTTAACGGCGTACCGTGCCATGTTTGCAGGTATGTTGTATGGTCTGGTTTTGGGACCCAAAGCGGCAATCGACTGTTGACGACCCAATACTCAGCTCTTGCCATCGCAAAAATCCATTTGAATGACAGACGATTGATATAGTAGATGTCTTTTTCCTTAAACGGTGCTTCATGCCCTTTTTTGACGCTCCAGATCAACGTATATTCAGGGTGGTTTTCTTTCATATACTCATAAATAGCACGCGGGTTACAACTGAATTGTTTTCCATTAAAGCTTTCAAAAACAACGGTTTTCTTTTTCACGGACAATTTACTTGCTAGCTTAAAGGTCGTTTTGAAGGTTCTTGTCACCAATTGATTACGGACTTTTTTGATTTTGCCAATTTTCTTTTTGAATTTCTTCCACTTGCTTTTGACATAGTACTTCGCACGGGTTTTGATTGTGTAATCATTAATTCGGATGCCAAGCGTTTGCCTCTTTTTCTTTCGATATACTTCATATCGAATCGGGATATCGTTCTTTTTTTGTATTTGGACAAGCCCTTTTAATTGATTAGATCGATCTCCAAGCACAAGTGACGGTGTTGTTAAAGTCTCTTCTACTCCGTTAACTTCACATATAAATTCAAAGTACATTCTATAGATATATCGCTTATCTGTAGAATAGGTTAATGCCCCTAAAGGGACTTCAACTTTGAAAGGATATATCTCTGGCATCTCCCCGTCTGTTCTATAATAATCAATTTCACTTTTTTGCTGGAAATTTACGGGGAAGCGGTGCTCCATTTCGGGGGCACTGTTCCTTTTGACCAGGATTTGTATTCTTTTGATTCGATAAGAGTGCTCAGCACTTATCACACCACAATATCCATTTAGAGTCAGGATATTGGTCTCATCGAGTGATATCTGCTTCATTTTCGTGATCTTCATTTCTCGCTTGACCTTAATAGAAGCATTCCCTTTGTCCGTACGATATGGTATGGCAAGGAGCAGAGCGTTTTGATTTTCTATGAAACAGACTTCAGGCGTTTCGACATCCAGCTTTAGACGACGCTTATAATAAGGATTGTCGTCTTCATCTATGAATTGTCCTTCTTCCTCTTCCAATTCCGCCTCTTCGTCCTCTCCATCAGAATCATACGAGGAGTCTTCGGTTTCATCTTCGCTCTCACTACTATCAATCATTTGAGAAAAATCCGTCACATATAAATTATACGTTTGTCCTTGTTCCATTTTATTCGAGAAAGAATCTTCATGAAGCACTATTTTAAACCGATTTTCTGCTAGATGTTCAAGAGGAAGGTAAACTTCCTGCTTTGAGAACCTTTCTCTCATGAGCAAGTAAAATATTCGACCTTCTAATGGCCTATCATCATCTATTTTCAACACAATTTCCAGTTGTTGGTGATGGTTCTTTAAACTTTCAACAACACTTTTCTTCTGAACGGTCTCTTCAATCATCAATCATTTATCTCCTCTGTTCATCGAAATCTTATGCTTGTCATACTCATAACACGATGTAGTATAAATAAAAGTTTCTATTTATTTATTCAACTTCCAAGAATAATTCCCTTTAATTGTCTTGTAAGAAACACCATCCACCTTTGACACACCTTTTTCATTGAGCAAATGCTCGGCGATTGGTAACCGCTGAGTGATTTCATTGAATTCTTCATCTCTCATTCTCATATAGAAATCAACGTATTTTGTTTTGTTTCGCTTCAATGCCGCCTTTATGAATGCATGTCCAATTGGGAAGGATACCTTTAAATTTTCGACTTTTTTAGAGAATAACTCAGCATGGTTATCCCGATCGTATCCGACAAGTTCTAATATAACCTTTTTTCGCTTTTCAATCACACCTTCCATTTGCAAGTCCAATGAAAGAACATGATGTTTACTACTAATGTCTACCAATTTGAAATGAATAGGCTTCATCATGCGTTGAATTTGGTCTCTTTTTTCTCGAACTTCTATCATTTTGTGGAGTGCCGTTATCCAGTTTTCATAATAGTTCGGGATTGAATATATCTCTGCAATCTCCTGACAATTTTCTGAAAAAATTTGATGCTGTTCATCGTTTTTTAACAATTCAATGATTTTGTTAGCTAGCTGCTTCACTTCATATTGCTCTACAACAAAGCCATTAAACTCATTTTTCACAAGCGTGCTAGCACCATAATCGTAATTATAAGTAATCACAGGGCAATTGTTAACAATTGATTCCATGATAGATAATGGACAGCCTTCAAAGACAGAGGTAGAGATAGACATTCTAGCTGTTCTAAATTCAACATCAGGTTTTTGAGTGAACCCTTTCAAAAAGACATTCTTTTCTAAATTTAATTTTTTAATTTCCTGTTTTAGCTGCTTTTCTTGAGGACCAGAACCAAAGATTTCAAGCCTCGCACTTGGTACTTCTTTTATCACAAATTGAAACGAACGGATGGCATCTATGACATTCTTGATTTTAGTTAATCTCGCCATCATCAGTACCTTATGTGGATCAGCCATATAATGATCTTGTACTTGATGTGACGAACGGTCTAGTGTATGTGGCGTTAAAAAGAATATATTTTGATGACCGAATTGTTTTACTACATCTGTTTTTTGCTCTTCAGTGATAAAGAAGACGGCATCTACTTTTTGTTTTCTTATTTGGGTAAATAACTCATTGTAATCAGAACGTAATGCTGTCTTTTCTGTTTCGTAGTGTTTACTGTGAATAATTGCTGAGAAGTAAGAAGAGCTTCTTTTTTTTAATTGAAAAACATACTTATCCTGCTTCCGACTATCAACTAAAAAGAGCTTTTTCCGATCATTTTTATACTGAATAGTCATGAGCCACTCTTGTCTTAATGCCTTTTCATTTTTAAAGGTTTTTATCCCTTCCTGAGCATACCATATCATTTCTTTTAATTTATTTTTAGACTCTTCTTCAAGATGAACATACTCTTTTTTCATATAAATATAAGTGTGCTCATAAATGAATAGTTCTTGATAGACTTTGCCCGTTTCCTGAGAGAAATAAGAAACTTTATGCAACTGCCCTTGTGTATTGTATTCCTCACGCTTTTCCATTTGCTGATTTTGATGAAAGAACTCAATCATCTCAATTTGATTTGTTTGTTCATTCCTAATGAATCGAACAGATGGATCTTCATGATCAATTACCACTTCACTGATGTTGTCAGGGTGATAAGATGGGTGATACTGTTCCTCTGGTTTACTATTTGGAATAAGGAAGTCTACATACATATTTTGAATTTTTGTCATTTTAGGATTCACTATTTGTTTGTCAATGATCCCTTTCACTTTCCGAGAAAATTCAGGATCATATGAAAAGGTTAAAAAATGAGATGAAATATTCTTCAACCCAAATAGTTTCGCACGTAGCAATAACGACTTCGTCATACCACCATATTTCTCTTTAATTCTCCCAGTAATAAAGTAATAATCCATATCCGGAATTTGTAAGTGTGGTTGCGGTTGACTTTGATTATTTTTAAGTGTCTTTCTTCTATGCTTGTTAAACCATTTTCGGATCAAAACACTCAACCTTTCATTGTTGTCCATTTATTCCGTCGATATTTAAATAAATTTTAAAAGAATATTTTAACATGAAAAAGTACTTCTCACCAAATGATAAGAAGTACTCTTATTTCAATCTATTAAAGTCCTGCAATTTCTTCCTTTATTTGTGTTGTAGAGATGCCTTCTGTTCTCTTCAAGTATACGACTTCGCAATGCTCTTTCAAGAAATCGAATTTACCTTCCCAGTCATCTCCCATGACAAACACATCGATGTCGTGCTCTTGCACGTCTCGGACTTTTTGGTCCCAGCTGTTTTCTGGAATGACTTCATCTACATAACGAATCGTTTCTAAAATCAGCTTTCTATGCTCGTAGCTATGATAAGCCTTTTTTGATTTTTGTAAATTAAACTCATCTGTAGAGATGGCCACCACTAAGTAATCTCCGAGCTGCTTTGCACGCTCCAGCAGCTTAATGTGACCCCAGTGTAATAAATCAAATGTACCGTAAGTAATAACTTTCTTCATTGCAAACTAAACTCCTTTCTTTAAATCCTTATTCGTCTGCTTCAAGCAGTAATGTTTATCCGTAATCCCATTATCTTCGATCAGTTTTTTCGCTCTTCGGAACCTCATTATATCACAGTGCCCATTAAACGTTAAGCAGATGTAAAGACAAACTATTTCCAATTTAATGGGCACGGGAGGAAAAGTCCGAAAAATCAATGTTTCACCGATCTTCAATTATATGAAATTATAAAAATGTCATGAAATTTAAAGGATTGTAAAGTTATTGTTAATATTTCATGGAGCAACTATGATAAAATGATGAGTAGGCTAAGAATGAATTTACAATGAACGTTCATAGATAACAAGATGAAAAAGGAGGTCTAAACAATGCAAACAGAAGTGGTCTCTAACCTTTCTTATGTAAACGGCGACTTAGATGAATTTATCAGCTATATCAACCAGCATCATATTTCTCAGAAAAGAGGCGCCATGATTGCGACTGTGAATCCAGAGATTGGCTATGCCGTCATGAAGGATGATGCGTACCATCAAGTAGTCTCTTCTGCGGATTATGTATTGCCGGATGGTGTGGGCGTCGTGTTGATGTCACGCATGACACAGAGTCCGCTTAAATCAAGAATTGCAGGCTTTGATGTCTTCATGTCTATGCTTGATCTTGCAAACAAGCAGTCTAAAAGTATCTTTTTATATGGTGCGAAAAAAGAAGTGCTTGAGGCTGTCAAACAGCGAATTGATACGGAATATCCAAATGTGGTCATTGCAGGCAGCTGTGACGGCTATCAAGCCGATAAACGTTTCGTTGCGAAACAAATCGCTCGCTCGAAAGCACATATGGTGTTCGTTGCTTTAGGTTATCCAAACCAAGAGAACTTCATTTATGAATACCGCCATTTATTCCCGCAGGCTGTTTGCATCGGTTTAGGCGGAAGCTTCGATGTATTTAGCGGCACAGTGAAGCGTGCACCACGCTGGATGATTAAGACAAATACGGAATGGCTGTACAGACTGGTTGTCAATCCGTGGAGGTGGAAACGAATGCTGAATATTCCAAAGTACGCCTTTGCCGTATTGAAGGAAAACAAAGGGAAGAAACGTTACTATCCTGAGCAAGTAAAAGATCAGACGAAGCAGCTATGAGAGACTGATCAATGATGAATATACGCTCAATAATCATTTCATGTTATGCAGCTTTCGTTTCTTTTATTGGATGGCTGATGAGCGGAGTGAAACCGCGTGAAAACCAGGTGACGCTGCTTGTTTCATTCCAGGAGAATGCGGCTGCTCTCATTGATACCTATCAACAACAAGCGAATATGACGATGAAGCTGACAGTCCTCTATACGAAGCATGCTTCCAATATAGAAAAGGACGGGTCTCATCTGTCATTTCGCTATTTTCATGAAAAAAATCCCTTCCATCTCATTCAATGTATGTATACGATGCTGAAAAGCAAGGTCGTTGTGACGGATAATTACTTTCTCATGACAAGTGTGCTAAGAAACAGACCTTCTACAACCTGTATTCAAGTATGGCATGCCAATGGCGCTTTGAAAAAATTTGGCCTTGAAGATGCTTCAAATTCATGCCGGAGTCCACGTGATATCGAACGCTTCAAGCGGGTCTATGCGTCTTTCGATTATATCGTCACGGGTTCAGATCGCATGCGTGAGATTTTCAAGTCATCGTTTGGGGTAAATGACGAACGTTTTTTACCAACAGGTGTGCCGCTGACGGATGTGTACTATGATCAGCGCCCGCCTTCCTTAAAGCCGGATGATTTCCCTAAAGGAAAAAAAATTCTGCTTTATGCACCGACCTATCGAGATTATGCAATGGACGGTCTTGTCCTGCCCTTTTCAAAGGAGCAATTGCAGACAGAGCTGAATGGCGACTATATTCTGCTCGTCAAGCTTCATCCTGCGGTCAAACATTTAGCGAAGGCTGAAACAGATGGTGAATGGATATTTGATGTGTCTGAGCAGCCGCTTTATCCTTTGCTCTGTGCTTGCGATGTTCTGATTACGGATTATTCGTCGATTGTGTTTGAATATGCGCTGCTCGAAAAACCTGTTTTGTTCTTCACTTATGATTTAGAAACTTATCGAGATAAACGGGGATTAGTCGATCGTTATGAAGACATCATTCCCGGAAAGGCTTGCGTCTCTCAAGACATGCTCTTGAAGGAGCTTTTACATCTAAACGAATCAGCCAATGGAGATCTATTAAAAACCTTCGCTGAGGAATGGAACCAATATTCAAAGGGACAATCAAGTGAGCAGCTCTTAACATTTATTGAACAGCAGCTCTTACACAAAAAACGTCCGGCTTCTTATTAGGAAGCACGGACGTTTTTTTATTTGTTATAAACCGGGATATCATAATACAGCGTATAGTTATCAAGTAAGTTATACAAACTATACATACGAGTGACTTGCTTATAAGCCCATCCAATATCCGTAGCATATTGATGAGTCGCTGCACTAGACCAGCGCATTTTATAAATGGTATCTTGTTTGTATGTGGCGTGATTGATATAGCTGTTGCCAATGAATTTTGCCCCGCCAATAATGGCTGCCTCTGGCGTGAACCATTGCTGTTCATACGCATACTTTGCACCGAGATAATTCGGATTGCTGTCGTATGCGCCAATGCCATACATGTTATACACTTTCTTTCCATTAAACATCGTACCATTCGCTAAAATTGAACTTCCGTTACCTGTTTCAAGCAGCGCATGAGAAATCAAATAGATTTCGTTAATATGATACGTTTTCGCTGCAGTTATAAAGGCTTGTCCTTTTCCAGCAAGAATCCCTTTCCCTGCTAAAATCTTCGAATTGACTTCGGTCGGATTGAGATTCGCAGCTTCAGAGAGTTTGAGAAATTGAAAATACGATTGAGTGCCCTCAGCGATATTAGCTGGGTCTACATATTTTAACACTTCTGCTGAACTCGCATTTCTCCAGCCAAGGCTGATCTTTATCCAATTTCCTTCTTTCCCGAGCTGTTTCACTTTTGTGCCTTTGTTCAGCTGTGCCACGATGTTGCTTGCAGAGCTTGAATCAGGTGTAGAACGTACATTTAACCCATCCGTATTCACTGTTGACGTCGCTGGATCTACATATGTCGCATAAACATAAGCCGCACCATCTGTCTGTGGTGACACCTTCATTTGTTTGTTCACCATCTCATTGACAGTGAGGTTATAATTCGTTTGCATGACCATCGGGCCATTTTTGATTTTTGTTGCGGTGGCTGTCCAGCCATATTGGCTTTTCACAAAAGCAATGGCCGCATTTGCATTTGCTAACCCTGTGAATTGCTGCGTTATGTTGATTTTATATGCCGGTTTTGTTGTCGTTGTATAAGCAGCTGTTTCATTCCGTTTTTTGAAAAATGCCATGCCTTGATCACGCAATGCAGCAGTCGCAATGACCCCTGTTTTCATTTGATATTGCCCATAATCAGTTGTACCCGTTTTTTGGGCAGCTGCCTTCATTTTTTGTTTCGTCAAATAGCTAAGTGCTTGATTGAGTTTTGTCTGATTCACAGTCGCCTCTGTCGTAATACGGTATTGCTTGACAGCTTCTGTTAAAGTTTTTGTACTGCTGGCAACCCCATTTTTCTTGATGATCTCTTGCGCCTGCTTCACTTTGCTTTGATCATATACAGGTGTTGTCATCAGGCTATACGCTTTGGTGACGGCTTGTCCCTTACCTGTTGTGATGTTACTTGTCACCTTTTGTGCCTTTAAGTATGCGGCACCTTTGTTCACTTTTGCTTGATCCGTTGCTTGATTGACAACGAGTCGATACGTGCTATCAGATACCTTGCCCGTTTTTTTCGTTGTCGCAGATACCTTTTTCTTTTGGAAGAAGGCCGTCGCTTTTTTCGCTTGATCATCTCCTAAAAGGTTCCCAGTCACTATTTGATATGGCTGTGTAGAAGAGATTTTTTTGGACGTATAGCGCCATTTCTTTTTCTTGAAAAAGGCAACTGTTTTTGCATAAGCTGTATCGTTTAATTGATTGAGCTTCACGATATAATTTTTCGTTTTTCCTACTCGCTGCACAGTACCTGCAGCACCGGTTTGTTTCTTAATCTGAGCCGCAGCTGAGGCTGCTTGTTTGCTGTCTTTGAAATAGCCTGATTCCATGCGATAGACATTTTTAACGGCTCCTGCCTTCTGAATCTTCCCGCTGATTTTTGCTTCTTTTTGCAGCTGGGTAAGAAGTGTTTGGGCTTTCGACTGGTTAGCTTGTGCAGCTGATGTGACGATGTAATATGGCTTGCCTGCTGTCACCGTTTGACGCACTGCTTTTAAACCAGATTCCTTTTGAAAGCCTTGCAGGATGGTATTCGCCTTACTTTGTCCAACAATACCGCCTGAGATCAGCTGATACACGGTGCCAGCTTTGTTTTCGGTTTGGTATGTACTGGTGACTCCTGCCTTCTTTTGTAATTCTGTTTGAATATTTTTGACTTTCGTTTCAGAATCAATGGCTCCTGATATGACCTGATAAGAAGGTCTGCTTTGACTGATGACTTCATAGGAGCTCTTTAGCCCTGATGTTTTTGCTAGCTCTAGCGAGAACTTTTTTGCCTGACTTTCATCGTTGATCGGGTCAGATACGACCTTTTGTAAAGGAAGGCGATCACCAACTGGAGACACAGTGCCATTTATGCCCACCTCTTTTTTTAACGCCGCCGCACTTGCATTCGCTGCATCTTGTGAGTCATATCCTGAGGCAGTGAGCTGATAGGTCGACGTATTCCCTGAGGTTTGATAACTTGCTGTCCACTTTTTATCTTTTTTCAGTGTTTCTACTGCTTTTTTCACTTCTGATTCTGTCGTAAATACCTTTGAGGTGCTAATCGTATAAATGGATTGATCGACATAGGAGGCTGCTTGCGCTTCTTTGCCTGTGTGTAATGTCATACCAAAGGCAGCTGCGAGTAACATAATCTTGATGGTTTTTTTCACGTTCCCTGTCCCTCTCTTAACTTTGCATAATAGTCTACTAATCTCTTTATCGACAAAAACAAGTCTTCTTTCAAGTCATTCATGCAATAGCAAAATAGAGGACCCCATTTAAGTCCTCTTTTCCTTTATATATGTGACACAATCAGTTCACAAGATCCTTCAATCGAGAAGCTCCCTGTTTCAGCTGGCAGAATAAAATGAGCCCCTTTTGGCAGTGGATATGTGTTCCCATCATGCTCTATAGACCCTTCTCCCTTAATAACACTGCACAGCAAAAATGGATCATCTTGCGAAAGCTCTACTTTTTGATCAATTTCCCATTTATACACAGAGAAATATTCTGCTTCTACAAATGTTCTAATGGTCATTCCTGGACGTGTTTCGACTGATTCATCTGCATAACCGTCTATATGAGGAACCGTTGTGACGTCAATGGCTTGCGCAAAATGAAGTTCACGCTCATTGCCATCTTGGCCTTTTCGTTCATAATCATATACCCGATAGGTTGTATCTGAGCTTTGCTGCGTTTCGAGGACAAGCGTTCCTTCGCATAGCGCATGAATGGTACCGCTTGGCACATAATAAAAATCACCAGGCTTAATCTTCACTCGCCGTAAAAGACCTTCCCAATCTCCGCTGTTCATCATGGTCACTAGCTCAGTTCTTGTTCTTGCATTGTGTCCATAGATCATTTCTGCTCCTTCTTTGCAGTCAATGATATACCAGCACTCTGTTTTCCCAAGCTCTCCATTTTCATGTCTTTCAGCATAATCATCATCTGGATGAACTTGAACGGACAAGTCTTGGTTTGCATCTAAAATTTTTGTTAACAGCGGGAAGCGATCGCCTTCTATTCCCCCGAACAACTCCCTGTGATTGTCCCATAGTTCGATCAACGTTTTCCCTTTATATGGACCGTCTTGCACGACACTTGGTCCGTTTGGATGAGCAGAAATTGCCCAGCATTCTCCCGTTTGATCAGAAGGAATATCATAGCCAAATTGATCCCTTAAGGCTGTACCTCCCCATATTCTCTCCTTCAATTCAGGCAGTAAAAAAATTGGTGACTGCTTCATTCAGGATGACTCCTCCCTTTGCTACCCTTTGATAATCCTTGCCTAGCATGATGAAAACTAGTAAGTCTCAACTTTTATTATGACGCTATCTAAAGAGAAGTCAATCCTTTCAGTACACCAAATGAAAACGATAACATGAAAATTTCTTTATCCTTTGACAGAGCCTGCGAGAAGCCCCTTCACAAAGTATTTTCCGAGCAGAATATACACCAAAAGTGTCGGCAGTGCGGCCAAAATAGCTCCTGCCATTTGAACGTTCCATTGCACAATTTGGCTGCCTGATAGATTTTGCAAGGCGACCATGACTGGCTGATGCTCCGCAGTGGTCATCGTGACTGCAAATAAAAATTCATTCCACACATTGGTAAACTGCCAAATGGCGACCACGACAAATCCTGTGATGGAAAGCGGAAGAATCATATGTCTGAAAATCCCGATAAACCCTGCGCCATCAATTTTGGCCGATTCAATCATTTCATCAGGGATGCTCACATAGAAATTGCGAAACATGAGTGTTGTGATCGGAAGACCATATACGACATGGACAAGCACTAGACCTGGAATCGAATTATATAATCCGACTTCACGTAAAAATTGAATGAGTGGAATGAGGATGCTTTGATACGGAATAAACATACCAAACAGCATCAACGTAAAAACCACTTCTGACCCTTTAAAACGCCATTTTGATAGCACATAGCCATTCATCGCACCTAATACGGCTGACAATAAGGTAGCAGGAATGACAAGATAAAGTGAATTCATCAAATTAGGCGATAGCTTTTCAAAAGCGATTTGATAGCTAGAGAAATCAAGCGTTGATGGCAGCGACCACATTTGCTCAAGGGTGACTTCACCTAATGGCTTTAAGCTTGTGACGAGCATGACATAGACAGGCATTAGAAAAAAGAGGCTGCACAGAATCAATAAAGCATAGAGAACTGGACGGACAAACCATCTGGCTGTCATGATGAAGCCCCCTTCCGGCTCGACAGGAGATATGGCACGATAAAGACCGCAACAGAGATCAGCATGACGATTGCAATGGCAGCACCGCCTGCATAATGGTTTCCTCTAAAGGTCATTTCAAACATATAAACGCCCGGTACATCCGTGACAAAGTTTGCACCCGGTCCTGTCATCGAGTAAATCAAATCGAAAATCTTTAAAGAAATATGAGCCATAATAATAATGACACTTGCAGTAATCGGTTTTAAAAGCGGAAAAATGATTTTTCGGTAGATTTGCCACTCAGTTGCTCCATCCATTCTAGCAGCCTCTCTCACTTCCTCTGGAATTCCTCTAAGACCTGCCAAATACATCGCAAGCGAGAACCCAGTCATTTGCCACACAGCTGCAATGACGACTGCAATCATCGCCGCTGGTACACCAAATTCAATTTTCCCCCAGACAAATCCAGCTAAAATATTCGTATCCGTGTACCACTTAGGCTGGATGCCTAGCGTTTTCAAAAATAAATTCACTCCAGTTGACGGATTTAAAATCCATTGCCACACGACACCAGTCACAACGAAGGAAAGGGCCATCGGAAAAAAGAATAAATTCCGGAAAAGAGATTCACCCTTGATCTTCTGGTCTAGTAAAATCGCAAGTGCGAGCCCAGAGGCTATGACGGCTCCAATAAAGAATAAAGTAAAAAAGACCGTGTTTCGTAGATCTGACTGAAAGCGGAAATCTTGAAACAGCATGACATAATTGCGAAGTCCTGCAAAAGAGAAATCCGGAACAAGCGAGGTCCAGTTTGATAATGAAACATACCCTGTCCAGCCAATAAAGCCGTAAACAAAGATGAATAATAAAACAGCTGACGGGGCTAAAAATAGCAGTGCAAGCAGCTGATCTCCATTCCATTTTTTCCGAACACGTTTCACTTTCGGCGCTGACGCTTTTGTGTTCAGCGATGTGTCCATGCGCATGAAGCTACACTCCTTTTTAAAAAAGAGGCGGTGCCTGATCGCCGCCTCCTTCGTCTTTATTTCATAGAGTCTTTTAAAGATGAAACAAACTGGCTGCTGTCTTTTTGTGTCACAAAAATATTGACGGCTTGGTTTGCTTTCGTCACAAAGCCTTCTTCAGCAGCTGAGCCATGGGCGAGTGACGGCGCCAGCTTTGATTCTTTAAATGCCTTCATCGCCGATTTTCCGTATTCATCATATTTTGATACATCCGCATCAACCCGTGCCGGAATCGATCCCTTCAGCGGATTAAACGCATCCTGTCCTTCCACAGATCCTAAGACAGATAAGAATTTTTTCACGTTTTCCGGCTGTTTGACACCCTTCGGCAGTCCGAACGTATCGGTGATCACCATAAAGCTTCCCTCCGTTCCAGGGGTCGCCACGTAACCAAAATCTTTGTTGACCTTCAAGTCCAGATCGTTGACAAAGTATCCCTTCGCCCAATCGCCCATGACATTCATCGCCGCTTCCCCTTTTGCCACGAGCTGTGAGGCATCCTGCCAGTTACGGGAGCTATGATCGTCATTGACGTATTCGAGCATGCGTCCAAAGATGTCTGCCGCTTCCTTCACTTTTGTGTCATCCATTTTCAAGTCGCCCGCCCAAAGTTTTTGATAATCTTCTGCGCCTAATACACCAAGCAGAACACTCTCAAACAAGTGAGTCGCTGCCCAAGGCTCTTTATCCCCAAGCGCAAGTGGAGTAATCCCTTTTTTCTTTAAAGCATCTGCTGTTTTGAAAAATTCATCAAATGTCGTTGGCGGCTCTAAACCTTGGTCTTCAAATACCTTTTTGTTATACCAAAGCACATTGCCTCGGTGAATATTCACTGGAACCGAATAGATTTTCCCATCTTTGCTCACAAGGTCAATCAGTGATTCTGGGAATTTGTCCTTCCAGCCTTCTTGTTCATAAAGATCATCAAGCGGCTCCATTTTGCCTGCCGCGACCCAGCTCTCGTTCAGCTCTGCCCCGCCATGTACTTGGAAGGAAGCTGGCGGATCATTTCCTTGCATCCGGCTCGTCAAAACAGCCTTTGCATTCGTACCAGCACCACCTGCGACGGCTGCATTTTCAATTGGAATCTCTTTATTTTTCTCTTCAAACAATTGAATGAGTGCTTTCAGTCCGTCTTCCTCACCTGCTCCTGTCCACCAAGAGAAAATTTCAAGCTTCTCCGCTCCGCCCTCTTTTTTTGCATCTGAGTTCGTCGATGTACTGCAAGCCGTGATGAGAAGCATGCAGAGTGCCAACAAAGTAAAGCCTAATTTGAACTTCATGATTGATCCCCCATCCCTATTTTGTAAGCGTTATCAAAATAAGTATAATTGTAGATCATTGCTTTTTTTCAGGCAAACTTCTTCACTTTTTTATGAAATTCTTCATTTTTTTATGGCCAGTTTTCGATATTCCTTCGGTGAACAACCGACCATTTTCTTAAAGACACGGCTGACGTAATTGGGGTCGGTATATCCTGCCTGATAAGTAATTTCTTTTAAACTAAGCGAGCTGTCTTTGAGAAGCTTCTTGATTTTATCCAGCCGGCAGGTCGTCACATATTCTTTAAAGGTCAGACCCGTCTCATCTTTAAAGCGCTTTGTGAAATAGGTTGGGCTTAAGTCAACATAGGCGGCAGTTTGCTCGAGCGTGATATGTTCGCAGAAATGTGTTTTGATGTAACGTTTTGCCCGCTCGATGTCATTCACGGTCTGGGTTCTCGCTTCATACACGTCAAATAGATGCTCACAGCACTGGCGGCATTCTGCTGCTGTGCTGATGGCCAGAATGGAGAGGTCTGCACGGAGTCGTGATTTTAATAGAATCAGCAGCTCTTTTACATGTGTAAGTGCCGCCCCCTCTAATTCAAAGGCATCAAATAAGGCAAGCGCATCCTCTCTTCTTCCTTCTTCCAGTGCCAGCATTATGTCGTCAGCAAGCTCGGGAAGATTGATCAACAGATTGGACTGCACTTCTGTATTGTAAAAACCATAACGAACAACGCCGCCATCCTTTTTTCGCTGATAATAAGAAAGCTTTGCTTCCGCTGCACTTTTCTGAAGATGAAGTGGGTTTGAGACTGGGTGCCCTATGCCAACGACAGGTGAAGGATGTCCGCTTGTCATGGCAGCTCGAATGGCTTGCAGTACATCTGCCTTTAGCTGACCTGTTCCTTGGTGACTATAAATGAAGCATGTAAACAGCTCACCGCCCATCTGAATAGGCACCGCTTGAAAAAGAGCGGATTGCTGTAAATCACTCAACAGCTGATCCCCGCCTGCCCGCTGAACAGCGATGACGAGACCTGCTTCACATTCTTGGAACAATTGTTGAAACTCAGTGAAGGTATAAGATTGACCGTTGATCACATGGGCTTCCAGCCACTTTGACTGCTGATTGACCGTCGCTGCCTGCCGCTGAGACGCCTCCTGCTCAATTTCTGCCGCAACAGATCGAATGGCTGCAATGGTTTCGTCTTTATCAGCTGGTTTGACGAGGTATTGTTTAACCCCTTCCTGCATCGCTTGCTTGGCATAATTGAACGTATCGTAGGCTGTCAGCATAATAAATTTTGTATGCGGGCTGCCTGCTTTGATCTGTTTGATGGCTGTCAATCTATCCATGCCAGGCATCTGAATATCCATGAGCACAAGATCAATCGGCTCCGACCGCGCAAATTCAACCGCCTTCTTTCCATTTTCAGCTTCCCCTGCAATATGACACTCCGGGAGCCATTCGGTCATGAACTTCCGCATCGCCATTCGTTCTATTTTTTCATCATCCACAATCAGCACGTTCAGCATACAGGTCCCTCCTTTATCGGAATCGCCAATTGAATGGTGGTGCCTTCGTTTGGCTTTGAATTAATTTGAAGGGCATCTTGCACCCCGTAAAACAAACGCAGTCTTGACACCACATTTCGAAGACCAATTCCTGTAGAATGGCCTTTACTCAGTGTGTTCGGATGATCCTCTTCTTTTTCCGATAGCAATCTTTTTTTCTCTCTTTCATTGATTCCAGTCCCATTGTCCCGAATCCGAATCATCACAAAGCCATTGTCTCGATAGATAGAGAGCTCAACAAGCCCGCCTTCCTCCTTTGGTTCTACTCCATGAATAAAGGCATTTTCGACAAGCGGCTGTAATGTGAGACTTGGAATGTGAACAGATAGACACGACTCATCTATGGTCGTTTTGCATGTAATACGATCGGCAAATCTCGTTTCTTGGATATGAAAATATTCTTTGACCACTTTCACTTCTTGTTCCAATGTAACGGACGTACTGAGAGCAGACAGTGAATACCGCATCAGCGTGGAAACCGATTGAATCAATCTCGATGTGGCATCTGCTGATTCTAAGTAAGCCATGCGTGATACGATGTTTAATGTGTTAAATAAAAAGTGTGGGTTCATTTGGTTTTGCAGCGTTTTCAACTTCATGTCTTTGATTTTTTGATCTAAGGCAGCCTTTTGTTTCATCTCTTCAATCATCATTTTCATCTCCTGCCGCATTCGTTGAAAGGCCTCATTTAACACAGATATTTCGTCCTTTGATGTGACATGCAAATTCGCTCCATCAAAATTTCCTTCTGATACTTCTTTGGCACTTCGAGACAGGTGGACGATTGGCCTTGATATCCCGCCAGCAATGATATATGCCATCCATAATGCGACCCCAATCGATAACGTAAACAGACACAGGGTAAAGAGCGCATAAGTTTGATGTCTTTGTTGAAGTGATTGATAGAGTACCTGATACTCAGATAATTCATCATCTAGCAGGGTCATCGTCTGCTCTTGTATATAGGAGGAGACTGTTCTCACCTCCTTCACACTTGCAGCATATTCTTTGATTTTCCCTTCTTTTACATGTGTCATGGTCGCATCACCTTCATTCATGAGCGTCCGCATCATATATTGATATTTTTCAATAGAGGGTATCGCCGCATGAAGCCCGGCATCTTTTAGCAGCGCCTGATCATAGGTTTTCATTTTCTGTTTTGATTCAATATATTCTCTGGCAAACTGCCGATCTTTCTCAATGGCATAGGCATTGACCTTTTCATACATCGTTTTTGCCTCTGTGGATATATCATTAAGCAGGAGAAAAGAACGAAAGCTCCTGCTATATTCTGAGGTTAATTTCGAGCTGCTCCAATAGACAAAAAAAGCAGCCACGTTACCAAGGAGCACAAGGGTTAAAAACGCCAATAACAATTTACTTCGAATCCTTCTCATGGCTGAACCCCCTGTGGTCTTTCTGTTTGATGAAGAGGCAAATCCCCGCGCCGAATCACACTCGTTCCTGTGTACTGCAGCGCTTCTTCCTTTTCGCCTTTCTGCAAACGAACAAGTGATTCAACCGCTTGGTAGCCCATTTCATAAGGGTGCTGCACGACCACCGCATCGATTTTTTCATCATCAAGCGCCTGAATCGTATCAGGCAATGTATCAAATGTGAGCACATAAAAATCAGCAGCTGATCGATATTGCTCTGTTGCTTGAATGATGCCGACACCATCTAATGCGCTTGTTCCATAAAATGCGGTCAGCTCTGCATGATTGTTTAATAGTTTATACGCTGCACCGGAAGCCCCTGACTTCGTAATGGCTGATTCTTCTATTCCAGCAATATGAATGCGTTTTTCAGCAGAAACGGCATCTCGAAATCCCTTAACGCGCAGCTTCTGGTGGATGGCATCAAGCCGGCCCGTGACAATTCCTACATACTGTTCGCCTGTTGTATCTGCGATGAGCGCCTGCCCTGCGATAAAGCCTGAATAATAATTATCCGTTCCAACATACACTTGACGCTTGCTCCCCTCTGCATCCGTATCGACTGTGACGACATCAATGCCTTTTTCCCTTGCTTTTTGAAAGAGCGGTTTGTATTTCTTCGCGTCAAGTCCCTGCGTCATAATACCATCTACATGCCCAGCAATCGCCATATCAATGGTTTTAAGATGATCATCCAAATCAGCCTGCTTTGGGCCCAGGTATTCGAGATACACACGATGAACGGCCGCCGCATCAGCAGCTCCCTTTTGCACCAGTTGCCAATATTCGTTATCAAGTTCCTCCGGTACAAGGACAAAGTGATATTGATAGGTTGATACCACTTTGTCGGAAGCGCTTTCAATCTTAAATAAATCTTGACCTAATACACATAAAGAAATGACGGATAGCACACAAACTGTGAGAAGAGCGCCTATTCCAATCAACTTAGACAGCTTCACTCACATCCCCCTCCTTTCATTGTTGCCGCATAAAAAAAGAGCTGCTTATAAGCATACTCTCTCGACCTCTATAATTCCTTTGTCATAAATAAACTGTTTGGATCTTCTTGATATGAACCAAAAGGCGGACAATATTGAAACCCAAAGCTTTCATATAGTCTTCTTGCTGGTTCAAAGAAAGCCATCGCACCTGTTTCGAGGCTGACACGTGTATAGCCTCGCTGTTTGGCTTCTTGGAGAAGGTAGGTCAGCATTTGCCTTGCTACCCCTTTTCGCATATGGAGAGCTGCCGTCCTCATCGATTTGATTTCACCATGTTCACTTGATAGCTCCTTTATCGCTCCGCAGCCAAGAAGTTCCTCTCCATCCCATACACTCCACACTGTGACATCTTGTTTTTTCAAATCGTCTAATGGAAGGGCATGAATGCTTTCTGGCGGAGAATGCTCCTTCATCTCTTCTACATGACCGGTGATCAGCTGATCTATCCGTCCATCTGTGAGTGCATCTTGTTGAATGTACATTTCAATCCCTCCTTCACGATCATTGTACGTGAAGAGTCGAATCTTACCCGCTGTTATGTCAGATAAACGAACAAACAACCGGCATCCATGAGCCAGTTGTTTGTGTCATATCAAGTATTTATGAAGAAAGAACCGCTTGTAATTCTTCTGCTGTACTGCTTCCAAGCTGACTGCCGACACCTACTGCCACAGCACCTGCTGCGAGCCATTTTGGGACATCGGCTGGATGAATGCCGCCTGTTGGAATAAATTCAACCTCTGGAAACGGGCCTTGTAAGTTTTTCATATAGGACAAACCGAAGGAGCCGCTTGGAAAAAGCTTGAGCAAGCGGTATCCATTTGCTTTTGCCTGCATGATTTCACTCGGGGTCAGGACACCTGGCACATAGAGTGTATCGTGAAATGATAGATGCTCTCCAATCACAGAGAGATATCCTGGACTGACAATAAATTGCGAGCCTGCCTCAATGGCTGATTGTGCCTGTTCAAGCGTCGTGATCGTTCCTGCTCCTACAATGAGTTCTTGCTCATGCCGAAAGGATGCGATGATGCGTTCAGCATTTGGAGTGGTATACGTTACTTCAATGGCACGCACCCCTTTTTTCTTTAAACGCTGAATCATCTCAATGCCTTCTCCTTCACTATCCGCTCTAACCACTGCGATCAGTTTACAGACTGCGAGCTGCTCTTTAACGTTCAAACTTGCTGACTTTCCCATCTCTCTCATCCCCCTTCATATACTCCCGCCTGTGATACCGTTTGGCTTCTTTCATAAACGCCTGAAGCTCCTCCCGAGTGGGCAGTCCATCCTTATCTCCTGGAGACATCACCGCAAGTGCTCCAATGGCATTACCCCTTGTAACGGATTTTTCATAGGATAAGCCGTCAAGTAAGCCACTAATAACCCCCACTGCAAATCCATCACCAGCGCCGACCGTATCAACGACATCATGAACATGAAACCCGCTCACAATTCCCTGACCGGCTGCACTTTTATAAAAGGCACCTTCCGCTCCGAGCTTAATGACCACTAGCTTGACACCTTTTTGTAAATAGACCTCTGCAATCTCTTCCGGCTCATGGCATCCCGTGAGCCTTTGCCCTTCTGCAAGTCCCGGGAAAAACCAATCGACTTGATAGGCTATCTGGTTCACCGTATGAATCATATCCTCTTCCTCTTCCCATAGCTGAAGCCTAAGGTTCGGATCAAATGAAATGGTTTTGCCTGCTTCCTTCATGGCTTGAAGGACAAGAAAAGAAAACGCTCTCATTTCACTAGACAGTGCAGGCGGAATACCTGTCATATGAAGGTGTCCAGCCTGCCGGAAATAGTTGGAGGGAAAGTCACTTGGACTCATTGTGCTCGCAGCAGAGCCTTTCCGGTAATACGTCACGTCAGGGTCTCCATCAATGACTTTTGATTTAAGCAATAACCCAGTTTGGGACCCATCATTTGAACGGAGCACTGCACTTGTATCGACCCCTTCTTTTTGAAGCTCTTCTAAAATAAATGTGCCAAGTGAGTCTGCCCCGACTTTGCTCATCCAGCCAACCTCAAAACCCAGCCTTGAAAGGCCGACAGCGACGTTACTCTCTGCACCAGCAAGCGCCTTTTGAAACGTATGCACTTGATGAAGTTCTCCAACTTCTTTTGCGTAAAACATCGCCATTGATTCCCCAAATGTGACCGCATCCAATGCTTTCACTCATTTCTCCCCTCTCTCGGTACCGGTTTCAAATCAGTTGAAAAAGAGAGAGCATGCACGTATGTATACTCTTCTCTGCCTTTCGCTTATAAAGATTTCCTGACAATGATTTCTCCATCGAGTTGAATAGTTTGGGGCGCACTTTCATCGCCTTCAAGCCGTGTCTTGATTTTTTGCATGGCCGCTTTCCCCATTTCATGAGATGGCTGTGCAACAGTTGTGATCCCTGGCCCAATCAGCTTATACCATTCTGTATCATCAAACCCGGCAATGCCTATCTCATCAGGAATCTTGATCCCAAGCTCCACGAGTTCACTAATGAGCTTCAGCATGAGTAAACCATTGCCTGCTAAAATCGCCTTTTTCTGATGGTTTGATTGTAAAAAACGGACAATCTCTTCTCGCATTTGTTCCTTTTGCTTCAAATTGATTTCTGAAATGATAGGTTTTTTATGTTTACTCATGGCCGTCTGTTCATATGCTTCTTTTCGTTCTTCACGAGGACTAATCCCATCAACCGGCTCAGTAAAGAAAGCGATGTGATCGTAGCCCTTCTCATACATTTGTCGAAGCAGCCCGATCGTGATATCACGGTTATTCGTTGTCACTGTGTCGACTTTGAGTTCAGGTAATTTACGGTCAACAAGGACAATCGGTACACCGTTTTTCTTAAAATCCTGTAGAATGTCATTGTTTTGACCTGTCGTATTGATGATGAGCCCTTCAATATAATGTGCATTCAGCTTCAGTAGCATTTCTCGTTCTTTTTCTGGACGATTATCTGTGTTACAGACCATGATGCTGTACCCATATTCATCACAAATCTCTTCGACACCGCGAAGCGTCGCTACAGAGAATGGATTCGTTATATCGGCTACAATAAAACCAATGACCTTACTTTTTCTTACTTTTAGTCCTTGAGCGAGCTGACTCGGGCGGTAATGGAGCTCCTCAATGGCTTTTTTAATTTTTTTTACCTTTTCAGAAGAAATTTCATTTGTTCTGCCATTGATATATCTGGATACTGTTGATTTTGAAACACCTGCATAAGCTGCAACTTCGTTAATGGTCACTTTCATTTGCTTCTTCTCTTTCATTCAAAAAACTCCCACGATTAATCTTCTGGTTTGTTTCGAAACCGATTTCAAATAAACTTAAAAAGAGCATACCATAATTTGATGAATACCAGAAGAATTTTTTGAATGATGTGGAAAAAATCGTATTAATAAACAATAAAGAAAGCGATTTCAAATTAACGGTTGACGCCGCTCTCTTTTTCCTCTAGAATTTTCCTTGAAACCGATACCAAATAAAACACCAATATTTTGTTTCAGATGGAAAGGGAGGCTTATTTCAAATGGAAAATCGTTATGCTGTACATCCTGAGCAGGTCAAACGTTTTACAACAGAGGAACTTCGTCGTCATTTTCATATTCCTACGCTATTCGTCAGCGGTGAATTGAAGCTCTATTATTCGCATGAGGATCGTGTGGTCATTGGCGGGGCAATGCCGACAGCAGAACCGATCAAGCTGGATGCCGGCGACTTTTTACGTACGGATTATTTCCTTGAAAGACGAGAAATTGGCATCGTGAATGTCGGCGGGCAAGGAACGGTTACAGTCGATGGTGAGTCTTTTGTGCTGGAGCATAAAGATTTCTTATATATTGGTCTTGGACACGAAGATGTGCAGTTTACTAGTTCATCAGGCGAGCAGGCCAAGTTCTATCTTGTATCAGCAACGGCTCATAGAGCATACCCTACGCAAAAGGCAGCCATTGCTGAATTAACACCGAATCACTTAGGGGAGGCGTCTGCCTCAAACGTGCGAAACCTGTATCAGGTCATCCATGCAGACGGCATCCAAAGCTGTCAGCTCATGATGGGAATGACTCAGCTTGAAACGAATAACACATGGAACACAATGCCTGCTCATATTCATGGCCGGCGTATGGAAGTGTACTTATATCTTGATATAGAAGAAGAGGCACGTGTCTTTCATTTTATGGGGGAGCCCTCTGAAACGAGACATCTCGTTGTCGCAAATGAGGAAGCGATTATTTCTCCTGCCTGGTCCATTCATTCAGGCTCAGGTACAGCGAATTATTCATTTATTTGGGCAATGGCGGGAGAAAACTATACGTTCAAAGATATGGACTTTGTCCCAATGGACCAGCTGAGGTAACGAGGGTGACGACGACATCATATGTTGCGTCCCTCTTTTCCCTCGAAGGCAAAACAGCCCTTGTGACAGGTCCTGGAACTGGCATTGGTCAAGGTATTGCTGTGGCGCTTGCCCGTTCAGGTGCAGATATCATCGGCACATACCACCGCACACCACTTGATGAAACAAAAGCGCTTGTCGAACAGACTGGCAGATCATTTCATGCATATCAGGTCGACTTTGCCGATCCTCAGTCTGCACAGCGGGATGTCGATACCATTTTAAAGCAGCATACCATTGATATTTTAATCAATAATGCTGGAACCATTAAAAGAGAAGAGGCCGCTCACTATTCAGAGGAAAATTGGCATACTGTCATGGATGTGAATATCAACAGTCTCTTTTTTCTCACTCAAAAGGTTGGGCAGCAAATGCTGAAAAACGGGCAAGGGAAAATCGTCAATATCGCCTCCCTCCTCTCGTTTCAAGGCGGCGTCTTTGTTCCCGCTTATACAGCGAGTAAGCATGCTGTCGCTGGTCTGACCAAAGCTTTTGCGAACGAATGGGCGAAACATCAAATTCAGGTAAATGCGATCGCACCTGGTTATATTGCCACCAATAACACGCAAGCCATTCGTGATGATGCGAATCGAAATGAAGAAATTCTCAAAAGAATCCCCGCCGGGCGCTGGGGACAGCCTGAGGATCTAGCCGGTGCAGCTGTTTTCCTTAGCTCACCAGCTTCCGATTATATGAACGGCCACATTTTAGCTGTTGATGGCGGCTGGCTTGCGAGATAAACATATCGAGAGAATTCCTATTTTCAGGGATTCTCTTTTTTCTATTTGCATAATTCTCCTCCTTCCGAGTCACTCTATAAAAAACATGACATGAGGGTGGTGAGGTATTTTGAAAAGTCGCATTGAACAAGATATACAGTCCGTCATCAAGCGCGTCAAAAGCTTTGCCGGGAAAAGTGATGATATCGTGTTCCACTCTTTTTCATTTGGTCCTTCTGCTGTCTCTGCATGTCTCGTGTACGTTGAGGGACTCACAGAATTTGAGATGCTTTCCAAACAAATCATTTCACCTATGCAAAAGGAACTGGACATCACCGAAGTCGATCACACCACACTTCCTTCCCTGTCTAAGAAGTTCTTTGGCATTCAAAATGATGTGCTGGAAGATATGAACCTTGCCATCGAGCAGTTATATAGCGGCAGGGCTATTTTATTTGTAGATGGGGCGACGCAAGCTCTTGCGCTTCATACGAACCTTTTTCAATTCAGAGAAGTAGAGGAGCCACAATCTGAAGTACTTGTAAGAGGACCACGGATTGGATTTATTGAGAACCTTGAAAAAAATACGGCTTTACTACGCGAGAGGGCAAACGATCCTAATCTTGTCATTCAAAAGGTGAATGTAGGCACTCGTAATAAGAAAACTGCCGCTCTCGTGTACGTTCGTGATATTGCTGATCCAAAACTAGTAGAAGATGTTCTATCACGCATAAAACAAATCAAAATGGATGATATCCCTGAAACCGGCTATATTGAACAGCTGATTGAGGACAGTCACATTTCCATTTTTCCACAGATTCAAAACACGGAACGCCCTGATCGGGTGATCGCATCTGTGCTTGAAGGCAAGGTTTCCATTTTGCTTGACGGCACACCTTTTGCTCTTATTCTGCCTATGACACTTACAGCCTTAATGCAATCACCAGAGGATTATTATCAACGATGGACAAGCGCGACTCTTTTACGCCTACTCCGTTATGTCGCCGTAATGTTAACGATTTTTTTACCCGGGCTCTACATCGCCCTTGTCTCCTATCACCCCGGTTTATTACCGACACAGATGGCACTCACCATCGCAGGTAGTAGGCAAAATGTCCCGTTTCCTCCTGTGGTTGAAGCCATTCTCATGTCTTTTACGATTGAACTGCTGCGAGAAGCTGGACTTCGTCTTCCTCGAGCGATTGGGCAAACAATTGGATTGATTGGCGGCGTGATTATTGGTCAGGCGGCTGTACAAGCGAATATCGTCAGTGCCTTAATGGTCATTATTGTTTCACTAACTGCATTGGCTGATTTCACAGCGCCATCATATGACTTTAGCTTCCCGTTACGAATCCTTCGGTTTATGGCGATTTTCAGCTCTGCTATTTTGGGTTTGTACGGCTTAATCATGTGTTATTTATTCGTGCTTTGTCATCTCATGCAATTGAAGACCTTTGGTTTTGATTATTTTACACCTATTTTGTCTTCACCATATTCAGATTTAAAGGATACGTACGTTCGTTTGCCTATAGGACTATTTAAATCAAGACCGAAAACCGCCAAGACAAAAAATATCAAAAGACAAGGGGAGTAAGCAATGTACAGAGCTGATAAGCTATCATTGTTACAAGTCACCATTCTGTGCAGTTCTACAATGATAGGCGCTGGAATTTTAACCATTCCTCGCAGTTCTGCCAATTCAGGATTCCCTGATGGCTGGATCATTGTATTAATACAGGGAGTCATCTTTGCTTTCGTTGCTTTTTTATTAGGCTGGATTGCCGAAAAGAATGCACCGGATACGATCTTTGATTCTAATACAAAAGGCGCCGGTGCCTTCTTCGGCACGTTCTTTAATTTAATCATGATTGCTTATTTACTAGCCATTGTTGGTTTTGAGGCGCGTGTACTCGGCGAAGTGGTTCAGTTTTTCCTTCTTCAATCGACCCCTATGGCCGTGATTGTGATGATTTTTCTACTTGTAGCGATCTATCATTTAAAAAGCGGTATCTTTCCAATGGTGAAGATAGTGACGTATGTTTACCCTATTACGATGGTTATTTATATTGGGCTGATGCTGTTTAGCCTGAAAATATTTGATTTTGATTATTTGCGCCCCGTCATGGCGCACGGATTTAAAGATTTTGGTAAACTTTTCTCTCAAACCTTCATTCAATTTACAGGCTTTGAGATCATTTTGATTGTTGTGCCGCTGATCTACAAAGACAAATGGTCAAAAGCAAAATGGGCCGCAGCCATTGGTGTAGGGATTACCTCACTTGTGTACTCCCTCACGCTCTTTGTTGTGATTGGCTCCATGACTGTTGGAGAAACGATGTCACTCACATGGCCAACCGTCTCACTCATTCAAGCGCTAGAACTTGAAGGGGTGTTCATTGAACGCTTTGATATTTTCTTACTGACGATCTGGACATGCCAGCAGTTTATTTGCATGCTGGGCTTTTTCCAATTTGCCATTAAAGGGTGTCACACAGTCTTTAAGAAGACCAATTTAACGTGGTTGCTATGGCTGTTGTTTTTCTTAACCTCTGCCCTATCTCTTTTTCCAAAAAATATTAATGAAGTCTTTTATTTTTCCACTTTACTCGGCTACGCTCTGTTCATCATTTTAGCCATTCCTTTTATCACATTTATGCTGCTGGCGATACGTAAAAAATGGGGAGGTCGTTCTGCATGAGACGAAGGCGTTTACTTTTATCCTGCTTGTCCTGCCTTCTTTTTCTTCTAACTGCAGGGTGCTGGGACATAAAGGACATTGAGACATTAACGTTTGTGCGCGGCGTTGGCATCGATGAAACAGATGATCAAGGCGTGAAGCTCACCTACCAAAACCTTGTGCCCAATATGGGGGGAACACAAGAAGCCACTTCAACCGGCTATGTCAATGTCGTATCGAAGGGGAAAAATGTGCTTGAGGCTGTCAGTCGTGTCGCTTTGAAGAACCAGCCGATCTACAGTGATCATCTCAAAATCTTTTTGTTCGGCAAAAGTCAGGCAGAGCATCACGATATTCAAGGGACACTCAATCACTTTATACGAGATGACGAGGTTCGAAGAAGCAGCTATCTTTTAGTGACACGGGATAATGCTTCAAAGGTAATCAATCAAAAAATAAATTCGCAGCAAAAAGCACCGGTTGAGCACATCTTTGAAACTTCAAAAAACCGGGACTATAACGGCAAAATTTTACTTCCAACACGTATTGGGAGAGCGTCCGATTACTTTCAGATGGGCGTAAGCTTTCTTGTTCAAAGTGTGGATGCCATTAACGACGAGCTCATCTATGATGGAGCAGGTATCATTCATGGAAAAACACGAAAACTCATAGGGTTTATTCCAGCAAATGATGTTCAAGCTTTAAATTGGATGATGAATCGTATCTCAGGCGGAGTTGTTCCTGCAGCCTACAAAGGCTATCCCATTACATTTGAAATCAAGAAAGCCGCTTCCAAGGTCGAACCTTATTTAAAGGATGGAAAGATTTCCTTTAAAGTCAGTGTAAAAACAAATGGTAAACTATCTGAAGATCAATATCCCTCTGAAAACTCATACGATGAACAGTACATCAAGCGTTATGAGCGCATTTTTTCCCAAAAAATCAAGGGGCGGATTCATAAAGCCGTCCGTCACATGCAGACCGAAGTGGGTGTTGATCCGATCTTTTTAAATCATCAGGTGCGCATCAAGTATCCTGACTTTTGGGAGAAGCATCGAGATGAGTGGGACACGCTATTCCAAGAAGCAGACTTCGATTATGATGTAAAAGTCAGCATCTTGAACTTTGGTGCAGAAGGTGCAAGTAAGAGCTTTAAATGGTGATAGCAAAAAGGCGGTTAGCCTGAAGGGGCGCCGCCTTTTTTACGTGCCACAATCAGAAGCTGATATAGTGTCACTTGATCAGATAAAGCTTTTGTTTGAAATCCAAGTGACTCTCCTACTCTCGCCACTTCGTCAAAAAACAATTGGACGTTTTGATCAATCTGTACATTGATATACTGCTCTATCACGCGTTCGAACAAATGGTTTGGAAAGAGCTCACGCATCGTTTTTGGTGTGAAAAATCTTATATGCGTTCGATCTAGAATTCCCACATCTTGATACGTAAAATCACCTGTCATTAATGGCAGGAGCACCTCCGCATGCATCATGTTAGGCAAGCAGCATATGATCACGCCGCCTGGCTTTAAAGACGTGTGCGCTTGCACAATGATTTGCCATGGATCTGACACATGCTCTAATACATCAGAAAAGATGACCGCATCAAAAAAGGCTTCCTTCTCTGACCACGGGTACTCATCCGCTTTGCCCTCGATGACTTCTTGGTAATACGCCTTGGCAATCTCTGCTTTTAAGGCATCGGCCTCTACCCCGTACATGTCAACAGACTGACTATTGATGAGCTCAAGACCCGTTGCCCCTGCGCCGCACCCAACATCCAGCACGTATTTAGTCTCTTGAGGCAGCAGTGCCGTAAAATATGGATGAGGGGTGATCAGGTTTAAATCAATGCCCCATTTATCTAAAAACCGAAGCCTGTTCTCTGCAAACAGTGTAGAAATGTTCGTTTCTTGATTCGCACGGAAGGTTGCATGACCGTGATGATGCACAAATGAATCATGGACAATTTGCAGCTGATATCCCTTCAGCAATGAACGCAAACAAAGGTCGTCATCCTCAAATGATCCGTACACAAACCGTTCATCAAATAACCCCACATCCTCGATCAGCTCTTGTTTCACCAGCAGACAAAAACCCACAAGTCTATGCACGTACGTCCTCTGACCTTTTCTAGCAGCTGTATATTTCTTAGCGAAGGCTGGGAGCTCCTTCACATCTGTATACGATGGCTGGACCATCTGAGGACCACTCACATAATTGGAGACAGGTCCCACCATTCCAATACGATCTGATGCAAATAGCGCCTCTTTTAATGGAGAAAGCCAGTTTTCAGTCACCATTGTGTCATTATTTAAAAAGAGAATGTTATCTCCTGTCGCTTTTTTCGCTCCTTGATTACACCCCTTTGCAAAACCTTGGTTCTTCTCGTTTTCAATGAAAATAACATCTTCCAGCTCTCTCACATATTCCTTCGTGCCGTCTGTTGATGCATTATCGACGATGATAAGTTCATATTGGTCACTTCGGGTATGCTGCTTGATACTGTCGATACATTTTTTGGTTAAATGCAGTTCGTTGTACGTCAGCATGACAATGCTCGTTTTTCCTTTCATCTTATTTCCACCTTTCGCCCGCCTGTTCCATATGTATGTCATATGCAGCACGTTCAGAAGATGAGCGTTTTTCCTTTCTTGATTAAACGTTTGTTTAACAAAGGGCTAAAATGAACTTTATTTTAGCCCTTTGTCTTCTTTTCAGCGTGATAGAAAACCTTAAAGTCTAGGAAGGACGAGTACCGGAGCGGAGTGAATGTGACATTCATGAGCACCGGCACGCAGGACTGACACCGAATGCGAGAGTTTGTCTACACGCTGAACTAGCTGCATAAGGCAGCTGGTCTTTTTTCACACCGTTTCCCCTTCGTCACTTACGACGGCACGGTTTCTCTTTTTTAAATCCTCTTCAATTTCTTCAAGGCTTTTCCCTTTCGTTTCTGTCACTAAGTATTTCACAAATAAGAAGGCACCTACGCCGATGACTGCATAAATGAGGAAGAGATTGCTGATGCCCATCGCACTTAATAAAGCTGGGAACGTTAGCGAGATGATCAAATTCCCTGTATGAAGAAGGAATGTAGATACACCTGTGCCAATACCCCGAACATGTACTGGGAACAGCTCTGGAAGCATCACCCATACGACTGGACCCCAGCTGACGGCAAAGATCACGATGAAGAGTCCTAAACAAATAATCGTTGTCCATCCTGCGGCTGTTGACCCCTCAAAAAATCGATTCACCACTGACAGAACAATTAAACTGAGGACCATTCCAGCATTCCCAAATAGGAGTAACGCTTTCCGTCCTAAACGGTCAATCATTTTGATCGCCACAAACGTCATGATCACATTCACTGCGCCAATTCCTACGGTTCCTAAAATCGCCGCTGAATCACCAAAGCCGACACTTGTGAATGTTTTTGGTGCATAATAAATAATCGTATTGGTACCGATAAACTGCTGTAAAAAAGCTAAACCGACACCAGCGATCAATGCTGGGCGCACCCACGGCTCAAATAATTCCTTAAGACCGCCTTTCTCTTCACTTTCCGCCTTTTGAATATCTAAAATTTCTTCTTCGACTTCTTCCTTACTCTGTCTAAGTTTTGATAATATCGCCTTCGCTCGGTCAGCCTGTCCATGGACAAACAGCCAGCGAGGACTTTCTGGCATAAACAAAATACCAAATAATAGAAGGACAGAAGGAGCCACTGCAATTCCAAGCATCAGACGCCATGCCTCCGCATCTGCTAAAACGTAGTTCACAATATAGGCGAGAAGAATACCAAATGTGATCATGAGCTGGTTTAAAGAGGACAGTGCCCCCCTTGATTCCTTTGGAGCAAGTTCAGATAAATATAATGGAACAATCGTCGTCGAGCAGCCTACAGCAAGCCCTAATACGATTCGGAATAAGACCATCACTTCCGTATTTGGGGCAAAGGCTGTTCCAAATCCGCCGATAATAAACAAAATAGCTGCGGCGACGATTGCTTTTTTCCGCCCAAATTGGTCTGTCAGTTTTCCAGAGAGAGTGGAACCAAACATCGCTCCGATTAAAATCGAGCTGACGACAAGCCCCTCTGTAACCGCGTTTAAACCTAAATCCTTTTTCATAAATAAGATGGCGCCAGAGATGACACCTGTATCATAGCCATATAAGGCGCCGCCAAGTGCGCCGAAGAAATAAAGCCATCCATTCCGATTTTTCATCAACATAACCCCTCTTTTGTCTGTGTTTACTGGATGTTTCTCTAATAAAAAATCATTTTCCTCACTTCCTGTCATTTCAAACATTTCGATGTTTTATGACAAATATATTTCATTTTCGTATCAATGAAACTTTTTACGATAAGGAAACGTCAATTAAGCGTTGGCGAAAAAATGTCGCACTATATCCCGTTTTAAGGTATATTTGTTTTAGTTTGTAAGCATAAGAAAGAACATCTTTACTATAAAAATCATAGGCGAGGGTTTAAAATATATGGATCAATCACGAAGCAAACGCAAAGGAAAAAAGCGTTTAAAACCATGGGTGAAAGTCACTCTTTTTATATTCGGTATTCTTTTACTGACAACCGCTTCTGTCACAGGCTATGCCTACTATAAAGTGACAAATGCTGCCAAAAAAGCACAAGTGTCTCTAGATCGAGGCGCACAATCTGTCAAACGGATTGAAGCATTTGATCCAGGAAAAGACAGTTTTTCTGTTTTGCTGCTCGGAATTGACAGCAGACCAGGCGAAACAGTTAAACAGGCACGAAGCGATGCAATGGTCTTGGCGACGATTAACCGCACTAATAAAACCGTTAAATTATTAAGCATTCCAAGGGACTCATACGTCAATATTCCAGGTCATGGTTATGACAAAATTACTCACGCACACGCATTTGGCGGTGCAGATTTAACGGTGAGTACAGTTGAAGATTTACTAGATATTCCGGTCGACTTTGTCATTCAAAGTAATTTCAAAGCATTTGAGGAAATTGTGAATGAACTAAACGGCGTTTCTATTAACATTAAGGACGAATATCTTGTCAAACAAATTCAAAAAGATACAAAAGGCAAGGTTGTGCTTCAAACAGGCACTCATACACTAGACGGCGATCAAGCTCTCGCATATGTGAGAACGAGAAAAGCAGATAGTGATTTAATGCGCGGACAGCGTCAAATGGAAGTTTTAAAAGCCATTTTTGATAAATCAAAATCATTAACGTCTATTCCGTCATATGACAATATCATTGATACACTTGGTGATAATGTCTCAACGACCCTTTCTATGAAAGAATTAGTCGGTCTTTTCCCGCTTCTGACTTCATTAAAATCTGTTGATACCATTCAGCTAAAAGGTTCAGACTATCAGCCAAACGGCGTCTATTACTTCCAATTGGATCAAAATCAACTAAACGAAGTAAAAACTGAATTGAAGAAGCAGCTTGAATTATCTTAAACAGAAAGCGTCCCTGTGGGGCGCTTTTTCTCATCTCACCATTGATCATTTTGACATTTTTGTTTAGCCTTGATATAGAGAGGAATCAAATCTCCTCACTCTTTCATGAGAATGAAGGAAATCGTACATACTTTTAAGAGGCTATTGCATGAATGAAGGAGGATTTGACAGCGATGAAAAAAATGATTGCGATTGATTTAGACGGCACACTCTTGAATACAAAAAGTGAAATTTCCGCTCAAAACCGGCAGGCATTGATTCGTGCGAAGGAAGCTGGCTATATTGTCACCATCTGCACAGGGCGGGCGACTTTTGATGTGAAGAACCTTCTTGGCGATTTGGACATTCCAATTATTGCGGCAAACGGCGGGACCGTCCATACCGAAGGATACAAGCTCTTCAGCCGAATCACACTTGATCAAGAAGCTGGGAAACGTGCGGCAAAGGCATTAGTGGAACGGAACATTTACTTCGAGGTATATACTGACGATGCCCTCCTCTCCCCATTTGATGGAAAAGAGAAGCTGAAAGCAGAATTTGATGTGATCAAAAGCGCAAATCCAAATGAGGATGTAGCTGATTTATGGGAAGGGGCAATGACCCAATTTAAACAATTTGGCATCAAATCAGTGGATGATATCCGCCAGATTTTTGAGTCGAATGAAGCGACCTATAAATTACTGTGCTTCTCATTTGATATGAACAAGCTGCAGGAAGCACGAGATCTTCTTGCCGAGATGCCTGAGCTCTCATTGACCTCGTCTGGAAAACATATCATTGAGGTGCTGCCAAAAGAGTCAGGGAAAGGACATGCCCTTAAAAAACTCGCAGCCCATTATGGCGTAGACCGCTCCAATATTTATGCGATCGGTGACAGCCCTAATGATCTATCCATGTTCGAGGAAGCAGGTCACCGGATTGCGATGGAGAATGCGGTGGACGTCATTAAAGAAAAGAGCACATACGTCACAAAAGGCAACCATGAAGATGGCGTCGCCTATTTTATTGATCTGCTTTTACAGAATCAATTCCAAGAAAAAAAGACGCTTGTCTAATCAGCGCCTAGTGAGAAGTCCAGAAGTCCGATCCAAGTGTTGATCGGGCTTTTTCTTTATTTTTTGATTCTAACAGCCGTCTCATATTTATCCTTCCAGTACGTACTTGTTTTCATATTGGTAATGACAACACCATTTGAGACGGTCACATGAATGACTTGATTTGATCCTGCATAAATGGCCGGCATCAATGAAGTCCCTTTGAAGAAGACAAGATCTCCTGGCTTAAGCTCCGAACGTTTTACAGGCGTGCCTGCCTTGACTTGTCCTGACGCATAGCGCGGAAGCTCAATGCCAAGCACTTTTTGATATACATACTGTGTGAATCCTGCTGTATCAAACCCTTTCTCTGGGTTCGTACCGCCTTTGACATAAGGGACTTCCCCAATATACGTAGCAGCTTTTGATACGATTGGGTCTTCTTTCACTAGTTTCAGCTCAGTTAATCGTTTCGCACCTGTCCATTTCTCGCGCCAATACGATTCGGATAAATAAGAAATTGTCACACTTTCAGAACGGCTCGCATGAATAAAACGATCGCCCCCAATGTACATCCCTACATGAGAAATTCCGGGTTTATATGTGTTGCTAAAAAAGACAAAGTCGCCAGGACGAATATCGTCTAGTGCTACTTTTTCTCCGACCATCCATTGCTGTTCAGCACTTCTAGGCAAATAAATGCCAAGTGATTTTTCAAATAAATATTGTAAAAAACCTGAACAATCAAAGCCAACCTTTGGATCTGCTGCACCAAACACATAAGGGACACCTAAATATTTCATCGCATCTTTCACAACAAGATCATCAGAGATTTCTTGAGAAACAGGCAGCCGTTTGACCGCATAAAATCGGTCTGTCCAATATTTGCTTTGGCTGACATCTGTTTTCACCACACCTTGACTAAGCGTGATGTGGATTACTTGATGGTTTCCAGCGTACAAAGCCACATGTGTCGGGATCTTTTTTGTTTCCTCAGGACTACGGAAATACACGAGGTCTCCGGGTTTGGCTTTTTCCCATGATACCTTTTCTCCAATCTGATATTGATCGATGACCTTCCGCGGCAAATCAAATGTGCCTGATGTCTTGTATACATATTGAATAAACCCAGATGCATCAAAGCCCGTTTTTGAATCGGTTCCCCCTTTATGATAAGGTGTTCCAATCAGCTTTTCCGCTTGCTCCAAAGGAGACTTTGTTTGAGCAGACACCTCTGATTGGGACATGAACATCAGCCCTACGAGCGCACAGCCTCCAATCAACATTCCTTTCCATTTCATGATCTTTTCCCTCCTTTCTTCTCTAGTTTCGGCATGACACCTTTCATTTTACACCTTTTTTCGACAAAAAAGAGCACGCAAGGCGTGCCCCTTCTATTCACCATGACTCTATTTATTCGCTTCCGCTTTCGACTGCTTTTGCTGCTCGATCTTCTGCATTTCAACTGAGATCTTTTGCTTCTCATGATCTGTCAGACTGTCACTAAATTTAAAAGCAGACATAAAGACAAATACTAAAATTAACGCAACAAACGGCCAGCTTGCTTTTAGGAATCTCATTTCTTATTTTTTCCTCCGTTTTCTTTTAATGTTTGAACTTTATCAGCATGATTGACTTCAAAGAAAATGTGTCCGTCTTTTTCTTTCCAATCCGCATTCGTGCCATTGGTCAGCATACGAATAATGGATTTCGATTCAAGAGATCCTGCCTTTACTGGAGCAGGCGTTGCTTCTTTGATATACATTGGGACAACTTCAAATGTCGCTTTTCCATCTTCATTCAGATGATACTGAACAAGGGCAGAATCACGTGTTCTAGACCAGCCTTGGTCAAAAATAAAGTTCCCCAGGCTATAGAAGATCGCCGTTCCATTGTAGACCTCCATTGGCTCAAGGACGTGCGGGTGTGCACCGATGATGATATCAGCACCAGCCTTCGACATCGCTCTTGCTAATTCTCTTTGTCTATCGTTTACTTCATTGTTGTACTCCTGACCCCAGTGAGCATGAACAACGACGATATCTGCCTTTTCAGAAGCCTGAGAAATCATCGGAATAAAAATAGATGGATCGGCTGGCAGAATACCTGCTTTGCGATTCGTTGCTTTAAAATTTTTCCCATACACATCTGTAAAACCGAGTGTAGCGATTTTGACACCGTTCACTTCTTTATAAGAGATGTTCTGCTTCGCATCTTGGAGGTTACGACCTGCTCCGGTGTAATCCATGTCAGCTTTTTCAAAGGCATTGATCGTGTTGTTCAGACCTTTTTCACCAAAATCTGCCGCATGGTTATTTGCAAAGTTTAATACAGAGAAATTCAAATCCTTCAATGCTTGGACAGAATCTTCATCCGTTTTCAAATGAATATTCTTTTGCGCCGCCTGTTCCTGATCTGATGCAACTGGATGCTCAAAGTTACCTGTTACATAATCTGACACATCAAAATATGGTTTGGCATAGCGAAAGAGATGCTGTTTCCCGTAGCGATCGGTCACTTTCTCTACATTTCTTCCAAACATAATGTCACCGACAAACGAAGCGGTCAGGATGTTTTCTGGATTCTTTTCTACAGTTGGCACTTGCGCTTTCCCGATAAATGTAAATAGAAATGTACAAGCAATGACGATCGGTAAAGCAATCAGTACATGTTTATTCGTCTTTTTCTTTTGATTCTTTGTGATTTTCAGCAGCTTTTCCTGAAAGCTCAATTTTTTATTCATGATTGGACACACCTTATCTTAAAATAGATAGTAAACATACATGATGGCAAATGTTGCACCACTTAGAAGCAGCGTGCTTCCAAGGGTAATCGTAAGACCTTGCTTTTGAATCGTATTTGCAATCAAACCAGGTACGATGATCCCGATTCCGCGAAATTCTGCTATTTCAAATGGGACCACTGGATAGAAGAAATCAAATACGAGCTTTAAGGCAATCCCTGTAATCAGCATCGCAGCAAACTTTCTGCGTCCGTATAAAATCATAAATTTTGATAGACCAAAGCGAACGATGACATACGTAAGCAAGCTGACAGATAAGACGACTAAAATGAAGACTGGCTGGTTAAATACAAGCGCAAGATAACCTGGAACAACTAGCCCAGCTGGTACAATTCCTGTTTTTTCTGCAAAGATTAAACTAAGTAGAACACCTAAAATTAACGAGATATAAAGATCTGATCCGAACATTTTCTATATTTCCTCCTAGCTGACAAGCTGCTTAATTTTGTATTCTTGAATTTTTTCGATTAACGGTTCAGCGGCGCCATGGATATTGCCGACTCCATAAACCACTCGATTATGAAGCTTCTTCTCAAGCATGTTCATAATTTCTTCTGTAGATTGATATTCAAGGTTGTGTAAGTGGTCAGCCGGAATTTTTCCATCCTCATATGCCTTCACGATTGGATCTGTTGTTTCACCAATTAAAACAAGATCACTTGCTTCAATATAAGGAAGTACATCCTCCGCAAACTGGATCGTTCTATCTACACGATCCGCACGGCAGTTCATGATAATAATCGGTTCATCTGTTGGATATCCAATTTCTTTCACACGCTTCCAAATGTTCAATGTAGATGATGCGTCATTTGCCGCAAATCCATTTACAAAGTGTCCAGGTGTTTTTGCATCCATTAATGGAAGAATTCTCATCGCTCCTGGATCAGGCGGCGCATTTAACATTCCTCTGAATGCCGTATCTTCATCAATCCCTAATGCTTGAGCGACACCAAGTGCCAGCGAAGCATTATCCGGGAAAACCATGTACTCAAATTTCCGTAAATACTCATCGGTAATCTTGGAATTATCTGCAACAATGACTTCCGTGTTGCGTTTTTTCGCAATCTCTTTAAAGAAATCCGTATATTCACTATCCGTAATAACCAAGTGTCCATTGTAAGGAATTGTGGCTGTAAAGGCTTCTGCTATTTCATCAAGAGTTGGCCCCATTACATCCATATGATCTTCAAGAACGTTTACGATCACGCCAATATTCGCTTGAAGCAGCTCTTCCTGAAAGATAATTTGGTAATCTGGATTTACCGCCATACATTCACTGACGATGGCATTTGCTCCTCTTTCAACTGTTTCTCTCATAACTTCCTTCTGCTCTCCGATATTCGGTCCTTGCGGTTTCCTTTTAATCGGTTTCTCTTCTGGCGTATCCCAGTAAATCATTCTTGCATCCGTTCCCGTTGTTTTGCCGACAGTTTTATAACCTGCCTCCATTAAGATACCGGTTGTCAATCTTGTAACGGTGGACTTTCCGCGAATACCATTAATATTGACACGCACCGGCAGGGCATCGATATTTTTCTGATGACGCTTCTTTTCAATAAAGCCAATCCCTAACATGATGACGCAGGCTATAACGATTAACCACATCGATTATCTACATCTCCTTTTTTTATGAGTGTGATATGTAAATTCAATCAACAGTATATCTGTTCAGCATAAAATCACAATCGGTATTATGTAACATAATCTTTCACTTCCTCGTATGCCAAATTCCTCTAATCCTAAGGTGTAAATGCCTAGCACTCCCTCAAATAAAAAGGACAAAAGACGGACAAAATTCAGACTGAATTTCTGCTTCATTCAAGAGAAAGCGTTACCATCAATCATCGAAAAATCTTTTGTCCTTTTCTCCCTAAATTTTTTGACAATTATTAAGATGTATTTTGAATCAATGTTTTAAAACCCTCTCATCCCTACAAAATCAGTCATATCAGTGCTTTAAATGAATAGTGCGTGTTTTGGAATGTTTTATCTTTTTGAATGAACAGGTTAGAAAGTCATCCTCAACGGTCAGAATGCTATACGTTGACCTATGACAAAGGTCACCTCTCAAAAAATCAAGTCATATGCTTATTTTTGGGTCACGAAAAATTGGGATAAGATGTCAAAGTTTGATCATTTCGTTATACCTTCTCTTTACGATATTCACTCCTTATGACCTAAACAATGAAACAATATTCATTTGTTTTTATCAAGATTCATCATTTCTTAACATTTTTAATATGATTTTAGTTGAAAGTTGTCGGCTCATGTCATGCATTCCCCAAAGGTGACGAATAAAATCAGCTTCTCCGCTTACACTAAGGTTAAAAAATAATGTGAGAGGAGGCTAAAGATGCCAAACACCAATGAACAAACACGCTTGCACTTTTTATCAGGCAGCTTTGAGGAGAAAATTCGGATCCTGAAGAAAGCATTTCAGCAAAGCGGCGATTTTGAATACCGGGAGTTAATGGTGAATGAAACAAAATCAGTCCTGTTCTTTATTAAAACGAGAATTGATGAAGGCAAACTGAACGATTTCATTATCGGCAACTTGTTAGGCCCTCCCGGGAAGCAGGACTATACAAAGTCTCTTAGTGCACTTGAAACAGGTGATTTGACACTGATCACTGACAGTATTATTGCAGGAAGCATTGCCTTTCTTGATGAAAATTCCTCGCAGATGAAATTGTTTGCTGTTGGACAGCCGCCGCTGCGCTCTATTTCTGAGCCTTCTTCTGAAAGTATTATTGCGGGCGCACATGATGGATTTGTCGAAAGTTTAGATACGAATTTATATTTGCTGCGTTCACACTTAAATGATCGAAAACTGGCTATCCAATATCATAAGATTGGTACAAAATCTGAAACAAAGCTTGCGACTGTTTATATATCTGATATCGCTAATCAAGAAAAGATAGAAGAGGTAAACAAACGGATTTCTTCTATTAAAGTAGACACGCTGCTAAGTCCTGGCTCTATTGTTGAGGCGATTGAGGATGATTCATTTTCTATTTTCCCGCAGCTGATTGATACAGAGCGCCCTGATAAGGTGAGATCTGCAATCCTTGAAGGGCGAATTGTGGTGATGATGGATGGCAGTCCGATGGCCATCATTCTTCCTGTCACCTTCTTTAGCTTCTTTCAATCACCTGATGATTATAATAGCCGCTGGATTCCGGCTACGTTTATCCGTGTTCTCCGCTATCTTGCCTGTATCATCGCAGTCATTTTGCCATCTTTTTATATTGCTGTCATTGGCTTTCATTATGAGGTCGTCCCAGATGAATTAGCCATTACGATGAAAAATTCAATTATCGGTATCCCATTTCCTCCTTTGATAGAAGCGATGCTAATGGAGATCACCATTGAACTCATACGCGAGGCAGGGGTGCGTCTGCCAAAACCAATTGGTCAGACGATTGGAATTGTAGGCGGTTTGGTCATTGGGGATGCCGTTGTAAAAGCAGGACTCATTTCGAATGTCCTTGTTATTGTGGTTGCAGTGACAGCCGTCGCTTCTTTTGTCCTTCCATCCTTTGAAATGACGTTAACCATTCGAATGCTGCGTTTCCCGCTCATGTTCATGGCATCGATGTTCGGTTTTATCGGTATTTCATTTGGACTGTCTATTGTCCTCATGAACTTATGCCGCTTGGAATCGCTAGGAGTACCTTACTTATCACCAGTTGCTCCATTTAACTGGCAGGACTTAAAGGACACGATCATTCGATTACCGATGTGGATGTACAAAATGCGCCCTGTTTATTTAAATCCGCAAAAGAAAGAGCAAATTGAAAATTTGAGAGGGTGGAAAAAGAAAAATGAACAATAAAATATCTCCACCTCAAGCTGTCTTTTTTATCATCCAATCTCAAATTGGTGTCGGTATTTTAGCCCTCCCCCATTTGCTCATGAAAGACATGGGTCACGATGGGTGGATGACGATTATTCTAGCCGGATTATTCATCCAAATCATCAACACCATTTTTATTTACATTATTCATAAATATCCTGACACATCGTTTTTCCAAACGTTAATCAACGTGTTTGGAAAATGGATCGGCCGGACCTTGATCGTACTCTATACGGTATACTTTGCCTCAGTCTGCATTGTTGTTCTATCGATTTTCACAAGAATTCTTGGAATATGGGTGCTGCCGCTTACGCCAAATTGGGTCATTGATTTTTTGCTGATGATATCCATTATCTACATCGCAAAGGAAAAACTCACAGCAATTGTCAGGTTTAACTTTATTTTGACTCCCTTTTTGCTCATGCTGTCTCTATTGATGATTTATGCATTAAAAGGAACGAATATCGACTACCTCATGCCTTTTTTCCAAACAGATTTTTCTCAATTTCAAATTGGATTGAAGGACGTTGTGCTGTCCATGAATGGATTCGAGATGATTCTTATCATCTCTCCATTTATGAAGGGTACCACCAAGGAACGTTATAAGGTCATGACCATTTCTAATATATGCACAACGCTTTACTACCTATTTATTACATTGATTTGTTTTATGTTTTTCAGCCCAATTGAGCTTAATGTCATTCCCAACCCTGTTCTTTATTTATTAAAGACCATTTCATTCGGTGTGATTGAGAGGACAGACTTAATTTTTCTCAGCTTTTGGGTGTTTAACATTCTTGCCACCCTCAGCAATTATCTCTACTTTTGTGCAAATGGCGTATCCAGCATTTTGAAGAAAAAAGAGCATAAAAAATATGTCTATTATTTTGCCATTTTGATCTATGTCGCTAGCTGTTTTCTTGCAGAAGATCATTTTAGAATTCAGCGCTTTAATGACTTTACGACTTTTTCTCAATATTCAGTCATTTATACACTTCCGATCATTATGGCCATCACCATCTTGATCAAACATCGCAAAGGGAAGGTGAAATCACATGCGTCATAAGTACATGCTGACGCTGCTTATGTGTATTTCTCTTATATTCATGCCTGGCTGCTGGGATCAGAATTTGTTAAAAAACATCTCTCTTGTCCTAACTTCAGCTGTCGATCAAGGAGAAGAAGACAATGCGAAATTCTCAATTACCTATCGAAAGGTGCAGCAGTCTCAAAGTATGGAGCAAGGAAATACAGGCAGCTATTCAACCACTGTTCTTACAACTGAAGCACCGACTTTAAGAAAAGCAAGGACCAACTTTAGCCGGATTGTCGACCAAAAAATTGATATATCGAAAATGCGGGTCATGCTGATCGGCGATGAATTTGCTCAAAATCGCCTTCTTCCCTATTTAGATATGTTTTATCGAGATCCCAAAAGCCCTTTACTCGCAAACCTTGCTGTGGTTCAAGGGGGAAGCTGTGTGGAATTGATCAACCAGCTGCTCAAGGAAAAACTTATTGTGAGCGACTATTTAAACAACTTAATCACTACCGCATCACAGTCCTCCCTAGTAGCACCTAAAAACATTCAAAATGTCCGGTCCAAAATGCTGCAAACGGGAGAGGATTTCACACTGCCGTTACTTCACTTCGATCAATCAAAGCAGTTAATTAGTGTAAAAGGTGTAGCCCTATTTGATAATGAAAAAAAGAAAGGCGAACTGTACGGTCAAGATGCGATTCTGCTCACCGTGATGGACGGGAAAATGGGGAGCTATGCAACCTTCACAAAAAAAGTCAGAAGTGACATGAAATCAAAAGAGAGCAATTACATCACCATTCAAGTAACAGACTCAAAGAGAGACATCAAGATTGTCAATCCTGATCACCGAGACTTAACATTCTCTCTCAATTATGAATTCACGACATCTGTGCTCGAGTATCCGAAAGATAACCTAGATACAGATAAGAACATTGAAATGCTCAACAAAAGGCTTTCAGCCATTTTGACAAAAGAAGCCGAAAAAGTCGTTGCTGCGGTGCAAGAAGCAAATTCTGATGTCCTAAGCCTTGGCAGAAAATATCGAGTAAGACATTATGATGAGTATATGAAAATGAACTGGGTAACCGATTATCCAAAGGTGAAAATTATTCCAAAAATCAAAGTGAATATTAAAAAAACAGGTATTACTAGCTAAGAAAAGGAAGAAGTCATCTTTCTTTTCTTTTTTTATTTTTTTAAGATTGTCATTTCGATAATTTCGTGATAATCTATCTATGTAAACGGTTACATATTCACGAAGGGAGGCACTCCATTGGCTACAATTAAAGATGTTGCAAAAGCCGCACAAGTGTCTGTTGCTACTGTTTCACGCGTGCTCAACGATACTGGATATGTCCATACAGATACGAAAACCCGCGTGACACAAGCGATGCAGGAGCTGAACTATTTCCCCAATGAAGTGGCTAGATCCCTTTTTAACAGAGAATCACGCTTAATCGGTTTAATCTTACCTGATATCACAAACCCCTTCTTCCCTCAGCTGGCTAGAGGCGTTGAGGATGAGATTCATGCTCATGGTTTTCGGTTATTATTCGGAAACAGTGATGAAGATCGCGAGAAGGAAATGGCTTACTTACAAACCTTTAAACAAAATCAAGTGGTCGGTGTCATTGCTGTCACCAACGAACCTGAATCGGATATGTACAATGATGATTTACCCGTTGTGTTCTTAGATCGAACAGTGCCAAATGCACCTTCTGTGTTTGCAGATGCTGCAACTGGCGGGAAAATGGCCGCAATGGAATTGATTAAGCGCGGCAGCCGGCAGATCACACTGCTAAAAGGACCTTCCCATCTTCAAACAGCGCGGCAGCGATTCAAAGGTGCACTTGATATTCTCACTGAAAAAGGTGTCGACTTTCATGTGATGTCTAACGCTTCTTTTTCCTTTCAAGAAGCCCGAAAAAGCGCCAAGGCTCTTTTCCAGCTGTACCCTGAAACAGATGGCATCATCGCCAGCAATGATATCGTCGCAACAGCAGTCATACACGAAGCGCTTCGGATCGGAAAAGCCATTCCAGATGAAGTCCAAATCATTGGATTTGATGATATTCCGCAAAGCGAACTGCTCTTCCCTTCCTTATCAACGATCAGGCAGCCTGCCTATGATATGGGGAAAGAAGCAGCGAAGCTGTTAATCAAGTTCATTCAAAAGCAACCAATAGATCAGCCAGTTATTCAAATGCCCGTCTCTTTTATTGAACGAGAGACCACGAGAAAGGTGGATTCACAATGAATCATATTGTTGTAGTAGGAAGCTGTTCAATGGATTTAGTCGTCACATCGGATAAGCGGCCAAATGCCGGAGAAACGGTTTTAGGTGAATCATTTAAAACCGTCCCAGGCGGAAAAGGAGCAAATCAAGCAGTTGCAAGTGCCAGACTAGGTGCAGATGTATACATGGTCGGCCGAGTCGGTGATGACGCTTATGGTCAAGATATCGTAAGCAATTTACAAGCACAAGGTGTCCGTACCACATATATGAAACCGGTTACCGAAATGGAAAGCGGTACAGCTCATATCATTTTAGCAGAAGGCGATAACAGCATTGTTGTGGTTAAAGGAGCAAATAACGAAGTCACACCTCACTATGTAGAAAATGCTCTTTCTACGATTGATGATATTGGGATGGTTCTCATTCAGCAGGAAATACCTGAAGAAACGGTCGAAGCTGTCTGCGCCATTTGCAGCGAAAAAAAGATCCCAGTGATCTTAAATCCCGCACCAGCCCGCAAAGTGTCACAGCAAGTTTTAGAGCAAGCTGCCTATATTACACCGAATGAGCACGAAGCAGCTCTTATGTTTGATGGTCTCACAATTGAAGAAGCCCTGCGTCAATTCCCTAATAAATTACTGATCACAGAAGGAAAAAATGGGGTTCGATATTTTGACGGATCGAGAGAAGTTTTAGTCCCAGGCTATCCTGTTAAAGCAGTCGATACAACAGGAGCTGGCGATACATTTAACGGCGCTTTGGCTGTGGCATTAATAGAAGGCAAATCCCTATACGACGCGCTTGCCTTTGCCAATCTTGCAGCATCTATCTCTGTCACAAAATTCGGCGCACAAGGCGGCATGCCAGCAAGAGAAGAATTGGAGAGAAAGAAATGAAAAAAAACGGCATCTTAAACAGCCATATCGACAAGGTGCTTGCTGACCTTGGTCATACAGATACAGTCGTCATCGCAGACTGCGGTCTACCTATTCCAGAAGGCCCAATCAAGATCGACCTTGCGTTATCGATCGGCACACCATCCTTTCAGGAGGTCACCTCCCTCCTTCTTCAGGAAATGGCCGTTGAAAAAATCACTGTAGCCAGTGAAATCAAAGAAGCCAATGAGCGAGATCATTTGTTTTTAAAGAAAGCGTTTTCAAATTCGTTACATGATGTAAATCACGAGACTTTCAAAGATATGACCAAACAGGCAAAAGCAGTCATTCGAACGGGTGAAGCCACCCCATACGCAAACTGCATTCTTCATGCCGGTGTCATCTTTTAAAAGGAGGAGCCAGAAATGAACATTGAGATGCATAACATCCATAAGGCCTTTGGAAAAAACACCGTTCTCTCCGGGGTCTCCTTTGACCTCGTCACAGGTGAAGTCCACGCGCTCATGGGTGAAAACGGGGCTGGAAAATCAACTTTGATGAACCTGCTGACAGGCCTTTATTCATTAGACCAAGGAACGATTCAAATCGACGGAAAAGAAACCGCTTTCAAAAATCCGAAGGAAGCTGAGCAGCACGGAATCGCCTTTATTCATCAGGAGCTGAACGTATGGCCTGATATGACCGTATTGGAGAATCTATTCATTGGTAAAGAAATCTATACGAAGCTCGGCCTCCTAGACACAAAAAAAATGAAAGCCCTCGCTCAAACGCAGCTGGACCGATTGTCTGTTAACCTATCACTTGATCAAGATGCAGGCAGCTGTTCTGTTGGCCAAAAACAGATGATCGAGATTGCGAAGGCGTTAATGACCAATGCGAAGGTCATCATCATGGATGAGCCTACTGCAGCTTTAACAGACCGTGAGATTGAAAAGCTATTCCAAGTCATTGAATCACTCAAAAAAGAAGGCGTTTCCATCGTCTATATTTCTCACCGTATGGAGGAAATCTTTGCGATCTGTGATCGTATTACGATCATGCGTGATGGGAAAACGGTCGATACGAAAGCCATACCTGAAACGGATTTCCATGAAGTCGTCAAAAAAATGGTCGGCCGAGAATTAACAGATCGTTACCCTAAGCGTACGCCTTCTAAAGGAGATATTGTCCTAGAAGTAAAACAAGCAACGAGAAAAGGACGCTTTCAAGATATCAGTTTCTCAGTCAAAGCTGGAGAAATCGTCGGTGTCGCAGGCTTAATGGGCGCTGGCCGAACCGAAATGATGCGGTCGCTGTTTGGCCTCGATCCTCTTGACAAAGGTGAAATCTGGGTCCACGGGAAAAAGGCTGTCATTAAAAAACCAAGTGATGCCGTCAAGCTCGGCATCGGCTTTATCACAGAGGATCGCAAGGATGAAGGACTCATGCTTGATGCCTCCATCCGAGAAAATATCGGTTTGCCAAACTTAGACAGCTTCTCTCCAAAAGGGCTGATTGATAAAAAAAACGAACAAGATTTTGTCGACCTGCTCATTAAGAGACTGACGATTAAAACGGCTTCCTCTGAAATCTCTGCCCGGAGCCTTTCTGGTGGAAATCAGCAAAAAGTCGTCATTGCCAAATGGATTGGCATTCAGCCGAAGGTCTTGATTTTAGATGAACCGACAAGAGGTGTTGACGTCGGGGCAAAACGAGAAATCTATCAGTTAATGAACGAGCTGACCGATCGAGGCGTTGCGATGTTGATGGTCTCCTCTGAGCTCCCAGAGATTCTCGGGATGAGCGATCGAGTGCTTGTCATTCATGAAGGAACGATCAACGGAGAATTAGATCAAACAGAAGCGACACAAGAACGAATCATGACACTAGCTACAGGAGGGAAGTAACATGAAACCACTTACTTCAAATGGACGATTTGATTACATCATGCAAAAGCTTGGGCCATTCTTAGGACTCATCATCCTTGTCGCCATTGTTTCTATTTTAAACCCGGCCTTTTTAGAGCCATTAAACATTTTAAACTTACTGAGACAAATCTCCATTAATGCCCTCATTGCCTTTGGGATGACGTTTGTTATTTTAACTGGAGGTATTGATTTGTCTGTCGGTGCGATTCTAGCCCTGTCTAGTGCTCTGACCGCAGGCTTTATCGTTTCTGGCATGGACCCGATTCTAGCCATTATCGTGGGATGTATCATCGGTGCGATCCTTGGGATGGTCAACGGTCTTTTAATCACAAAAGGAAAAATGGCTCCTTTCATTGCCACTCTTGCAACGATGACCATTTTCAGAGGATTGACGCTTGTTTATACAGACGGAAACCCGATTACAGGGCTTGGCTCTAGCTATGCATTTCAGTTATTCGGGCGCGGATATTTCTTAGGCATTCCTGTTCCAGCGATCACGATGCTTCTCACCTTTATTGTGCTTTGGGTGCTGCTTCATAAAACACCTTTCGGCAGAAGAACGTATGCCATCGGTGGGAACGAAAAAGCCGCTCTCATCTCAGGAATAAAAGTACCGCGCGTCAAAATCATGATTTATTCATTAGCAGGTTTCATGTCTGCTTTAGCCGGTGCGATTTTAACCTCCCGTCTAAACTCTGCTCAGCCAACAGCTGGTATGTCCTATGAGCTTGATGCGATTGCTGCCGTTGTTCTTGGCGGGACAAGTCTATCTGGCGGAAGAGGAAGAATTGTCGGCACACTGATCGGGGTGCTGATCATCGGTGTCCTGAACAATGGTATGAACTTACTTGGTGTATCATCATTCTATCAATCTGTTGTGAAAGGGATTGTCATCCTGATTGCAGTCCTACTAGACAGAAAGAAATCTGCTTAAGGAGGCAGCTGCTATGAAAAAATATCTCATTCTCATCCTGACTCTCTCATTGTTCATGCTCTCTGCCTGTTCACTTGAACCGCCAGAGTGGGCCAAGTCATCAAAGGATGGCAAGAAAAAAGACATCAAAATCGGGCTATCCATCTCGACCTTAAATAACCCATTCTTCGTTTCTCTGAAAAACGGCGTGACAAAAGAAGCGAAAAAGCTTGGCATTGAAGTCGTTATTGCAGATGCACAAAATGATTCAGCCAAACAAACGAGTGATGTCGAAGATTTAATTCAGCAAGGGGTCGACGCATTGCTCATCAACCCAGCGGATTCTTCTGCCATATCAACAGCTGTCGAATCAGCGAATGCTTCAGATATACCTGTCATCACATTAGACCGCTCAGCAGAAAGCGGAAAGGTGGAAGCACTTGTTGCATCAGATAACGTCAAAGGCGGCGAAATGGCAGCTGACTTTATGATCGACAAGCTCGGCAAAGGAGCGAAGGTCGCTGAATTAGAAGGTGTGCCAGGAGCTTCCGCCACACGTGAGCGCGGAAAAGGGTTCCATCAAATAGCGGACAAAGATCTAGATGTTACAGCAAAACAAGCCGCTGACTTCGACCGGACAAAAGGATTGAATGTCATGGAAAACCTGCTTCAAGGAAACCCAGACATCCAAGCGGTCTTTGCACACAATGATGAAATGGCACTTGGCGCTTTAGAGGCCATCCAAAGCTCCGGGAAAGACATTCTCGTCGTCGGCTTTGACGGAAACGAAGATGCACTAAACTCGATCAAAGCCGGAAAGCTTTCCGCAACGGTCGCACAGCAGCCAGAGCTAATCGGTAAACTGGCCGTTGACGCTGCAAACGACGTATTAAAAGGGAAGAAAGTACAAAAGAATATCGCCGCTCCGCTAAAACTTGAACAAAAGAAATAAACAAAACCCCCGACAGCCTCGGGGGTTTTTCACATTATTCTGGTCTTTTGAGCACAAATGACGTGCCTAAATGAGCATAATCATTTCCTGCTAAACGTGCGACTGGCTTTAATTCATTAGTAGAAATATATCCTTTTTCCGCATCATAGACAGCCTCATCTAAATGCGCACATACAACCCGGCCAATGATATGATCGACCGTGATCTCTCCTTCATCATTTTGAAAGGTCAGATGCTGCTCTAACTGACATTCAAAGCGAATGCGTGCTTCCTTGATGCCAGGAACTGAAACAACACTGCTCTTTACTTGATGAAGACGGGTTCGATCCAGCTCACTCTCTTCCTGCGGCAAAGTAGCAGCCGTTTCATTAATATCCTGTATGATGTCTTCATCACTGACATGAACAACAAACTCTTTCCTATCTATGATATGCTGCGCCGTATCTTTCATCTCTCCTTGACGTCGTCCGATGGAAACAGCGATGAGCGGCGGGTGTCCACTGATGACATTAAAGAAACTAAACGGTGCGGCATTTACGACATTTTCTTTAGACAGACTTGTAATAAACGCAATCGGTCTTGGAACAATGGAGCCAGATAATAATTTATATGCTTCTTTTCGTGACAGCTGATCCATTTGGAATGTAATCACTTCAGGCACGCCTCCTCTTTTATGTAACGACATCATACCATATCCACTTCTTTATGCCCTTACTCAGGCTCAGCACGATGGAGAATATGATGAACAAGATGAAATAAAGCAGGATTATGATTTTCTCGTCTATAGGAAATAGTCCATTCTGCCAGAAGCTGTTCATCTTCAATCGACCGATACACAACATCTAGATTAAATAAACGCCGGGCTGATTTCGGAATGACCGCAATGCCGATACCAGCTGTGACAAGTCCAATGACCATTTGATATTCCGCCGCTTCCTGCACGATATTTGGAGAAAATCCGTACTTTTCACATAGCAGGACAAAGTGCTGATAAAGGGACGGCCACGATTCCTTTGATAAAGAAATAATCGGTTCTTCACGGATATCTTCAATCGTGACCGCCTCTTTTTTTGCCAGTGGATGATTTTTCGGAATTGCAAAAATACATTCACTTTGTTTCATTAAACGACTGACCAGTTCTTCATGCGGTGATGTGGGATGTAAAAAGCCAATATCAATCTCCCCATTCAAAAGCGCCCGCAGCTGCTGCGAGACAGAAAGCTGCTTCAGTTCAATACTGACTGAGGGATACAGCTCTCTGAATTCACGGACAACGGGCGGGAGAATATCATACGTCGCTGTTCCAACAAACCCTATGATGATTTTCCCAAGCTCCCCTCTTGCTGTATGCCGGGCATGATCAACAGCTTTATCAAGCTGTTGCAGCACCCCCCGCACCTCATGTAAAAAGACCTTCCCAGCAGATGTTAACTCCACCACTCGTTTAGACCGGTGAAACAAAGGAAACCCCAATTCTTCTTCAAACTGCTTAATTTGCTGACTAAGTGGAGGCTGTGTCATATTCAACCGTGCGGCCGCTCTGCCGAAATGCAGCTCCTCCGCTACTGTGACAAAATACTGCAAATGTCTCAGTTCCATCCTTTCACTCCTCGTACACTTATTCGTAAAACATATCAAAACCACGTTAAACATATATTGGAAATTTTATTTTGTGAAATGTATAGTAAATCATATCACGAAAATATATTTTCATAAAAAAATTTACTTGCCGAAAGGAGTGCGGGGTATATGAATTCTCAAGCACAACCCCTAACAAAACGAGGAGCAGAGTTGATTGTCGATACGTTGATTGCTCAAGGTGTGACCCATGTTTTTGCGATTCCAGGTGCAAAAATTGACGCGGTATTCGATGTATTGAAAGACAGAGGTCCAGAACTTGTTCTATGCAGACACGAACAAAATGCGGCCTTTATGGCAGCTGCTGTCGGTCGTTTAACTGGCAAGCCAGGCGTTTGTCTCGTCACATCAGGTCCTGGTGCATCTAATTTAGCAACAGGTCTATTAACAGCAAATACTGAAGGTGACCCTGTTGTCGCAATCGCTGGAAACGTCATTCGTGCGGATCGGCTGAAACGAACACATCAATCACTCGACAATGCGTCATTATTCAAACCAGTGACAAAATATAGCGTTGAAGTACAAGACGTAAGCAATATACCAGAAGCATTAACTAATGCTTTTCGCGCGGCACAAAGAGGTCAAGCTGGAGCAGCATTTATCAGCTTTCCACAAGATGTCGTGACAGAACACACCACACAAACACCAGTGTCTGCTCACCCTTCTCCAGAACTAGGTCCTGCACCGGATGCTCTCATCAGTTCGGCCATCGCCAAAATTCAAAATGCACACTTACCTGTGGCAATTGTGGGAATGAAAGCTAGTCGTCCAGCTGCTGCAAACGCCACAAGAAAATTATTAAAAACACTTGGTATACCATTTGTCGAAACGTACCAGGGAGCCGGCGTTCTCTCAAGAGAGCTCGAGTCTCAATATGTGGGTAGAATCGGCTTATTCCGTAATCAGCCGGGAGATCTTCTCATTGAGCAAGCAGATGTCATTTTGACCATCGGCTTTGACCCGATCGAATATGATCCGAAGCATTGGAATATCAAGCCGCAGCAGCGCCAGATCGTCCATGTTGATGATATGCAGGCGGATATTGACCATTTTTATGAACCAACGCTTGAGCTTGTTGGCAATATATCTGAAACCATCCAACACCTAGCACACGACAGTGTTCCACTTTCACTATGCAAAGAGAAAGTAGAGCTAGTCACTGATTTACAGGACCTATTAAACGATATCGAAAAAGCACCAGAAAGAGAAAGTCATCTGTCTCACCCGCTCGATGTCATTCATACATTGAGACGCCTGATTCATGATGACACGAAGGTCACATGTGATATCGGATCTCACGCGATTTGGATGTCCCGTCACTTCCGCGTCTATGAACCGAACACATTCCTAGTAAGTAACGGAATGCAAACACTCGGCGTGGCATTACCATGGGCAATTGCTGCCTCTATTTTGAATCCAGATGAGAAAATTATTTCTATCTCAGGCGATGGTGGTTTTCTCTTCTCTGCAATGGAGTTAGAAACAGCCGTCCGCATGAAAACAAACCTCGTTCATCTCGTTTGGAATGACAGCACATATGATATGGTGGCGTTCCAGCAGGAAATGAAATATGACCGCACGTCCTGCGTTGAATTCGGACAGATCGACTTAGTGAAATATGCGGAAAGCTTTGGAGCAACTGGGTTACGTGTAAACTCACCTGAAGAGCTTTCAACCGTCCTTCAAAAGGGTATAAACATAAAAGGACCTGTCATTATTGATATTCCGATTGACTATCAAGACAACCCAGACCTCGCCAGTCAAAAATGGCCAGAAGTCTTTCGCGAAACACACACATTGAACGTCAGATAAGATTTCTATACATTACATCAAAGGAGTGAGCGGATATGGGTAAGATGCACCCAATGAATCAACACAGCGACACAAGACAGCATGACAAACAGCAAGAGGTCTATCAAGTATCGACGATGACCTCCCTGCTGGAAGCCGTATACGATGGAGATTTCTCCCTCGCGCATATTCCTGAACACGGTGATTTCGGCATTGGTACATTCAATCAATTAGATGGAGAGCTGATCGGCTTTGACGGCGCATTTTATCGACTGCGCTCGGATGGAACAGCGACACCGGTAACAGATCAAGATTATTCACCATTCTGCTCTCTAGCATTCTTTGAAACGGATATCGTTCATCGAATTGATGCACCAATGACTTCTAAAGAGCTAGAAGAAGAAATTGACCGCATTTTACCAAGTAAAAATGTTTTTTATGCGATCCGCATTGATGGATCATTCAAAAAGGTTCAAACCCGAACGGTCGAAAAACAGGAAAAACCTTACGTTCCAATGGTGGAAGCAGTTAAGTCACAGCCTATTTTCGATTTTGAGGATATTCATGGAACGATCGCAGGGTTCCGTACACCGCAGTACGCACATGGTATTGCGGTGAGTGGATATCACCTTCACTTTATTGATGATGATCGGCGTGTCGGCGGGCACGTATTTGATTACACCGTTGATCAAGTCACCATCCGAATCTCTCAAAAACGTCATATGAATTTACACCTGCCAAATACTCAGGATTTCTTCCAAGCTGACCTTGATCGAGCTGACCTTGCACAGCAAATAGCCAGTGCGGAAAGCAGCCCAGATAAATAAGATGAAGACACCCCGGTGATACCGGGGTGTTTTTTATACACATCGACTGTTTATCAAACATAACGATTTCATTTCGTTTGTAAATTGAAATTCAATCATTCTATTCGTAATAAAATATGATAGAATATCAACAGAAGAAAGGTGGTCATACGGTGTCAAACGATTATAGCATTCCAAACTTAACATTAGATGAAAGAGATAAACAAATTTTATCCCTATTACACGAGGACGGGCGTATGTCCTATACAGATCTCGGGAAACAAGTCGGTCTTTCACGTGTTGCCGTGCAAGTCCGAATTCAGCAGCTCATTGAAGCAGGTGTCATTGAACGATTTACCGCTGTGATTAACCCCGCGAAGATCGGCATTCATGTTTCTGTCTTCTTTAATGTAGAGGTTGAGCCGAAATTTTTAGAAATGGTAGCCCTTCAGCTTGAGCAGGAAACAGCTGTCACAAGCCTTTACCATATGACAGGACCAAGCAAGCTGCATATGCATGGCATTTTTCAAAATGAACAGGAAATGGAGACATTCCTCACAAAGAAGCTATATCCGCTTGAAGGCGTCGTCAGTGTCGACTGCCAGATGCTCATTAAACGATACAAAAGCCGAATGGGCATGAAATTGTAGACAGGAGTTGAACCATTTGCAATCATATATCGAACTCATCATCGCAATGGTACGAACCGGTATTCTCGGCTTTGGCGGAGGCCCTTCCGTGATACCGCTCATTCGTCATGAAGCGGTGGTGAAATATCAATGGATCAATGATGACGAATTTGGAGAAACACTCGCCATCGCCAATGCATTACCCGGTCCGATCGCCACTAAGATGTCGGCATACCTCGGCTATCGATTAAAAGGGGCATGCGGCGCCATTGTCGCAACAGCTGCTCATATTTTACCGACATGTCTCGCCATGGTGGCACTTGTCACACTTGTCAGCGTCTTAAGCTCCTCACAAATCATTCAAAATATGATTGGCGCTGTGACACCAGTCATTGCCGTTCTATTAGGCATCATGGCATATGATTTTGGGCAAAAAACGCTGAAAGGCTTCGGAATGATCTTCGGTGTCACTCTGTTCCTTCTTGCATTTATCGGCCTTCAGGTGCTATCCATTCATCCAGGAATCATTGTCATCATCTTTTTATGCTATGGCGCCTTTCATTTCAAACTGAAACATCACTGGAATCGAACAAATAAAGAGAAAGGAGTGTCTTCATGATGCTGATTCTCTTTTTATTCTGGGCATTCTTCTTGTCCAACCTGTTAGGCTATGGCGGAGGCCCTGCATCGATCCCGCTCAATTATGAAGAAATCGTCAATCATTTTCATTGGATGACGAACGAAGGATTCTCCAATATGCTTGCTTTAGCCAATGCACTTCCAGGACCAATCGCTACGAAAATTGCGGCATATGTGGGCTATGATGTCATGGGCTGGCCAGGCTTTATCGTAGCACTGCTTGCAACTGTACTTCCCTCCGCTGTTGGATTGATTTTATTACTAAAGCTCATTGACCGCTTTCGCCAATCTCCTGTCGTAAAAGGCATGACCTTATCCGTACAGCCTGTCATTGCCATGATGATGCTTTTATTAACATGGGAAATCGGCGGAGATGCAGTGAAAGCCATTGGCTGGACTCAATCGCTCGCCATTGCTGCCATCTCATTTTTCTTTATGACCAAATTCAAGATGCACCCTGCCTTTCTCATTGTGGCTGCATTTTTATATGGCGGATTCATTCTTCCGCATTAACGTTAAAAACCGATAACATCATCTGTTATCGGTTTTCTTTTACATAAAAATAGGAGAGACGGGCCTGCGTCCAATAGAATGATATTCGACCCCTGCTCGTTCTGCTGCTTCAAGCGTATGGCAGTTTCGACCATCAAAAATGAGCGGCTGGCTCATCCATTTCTTATAGGCCGAGAGCGGAAAAGCCTGTATATCCGCCCACTCTGTTAATATACAGACCGCATTGGCATCCTTTATCGCTTCTTCAATGGTTTGAGCAAAAAAGACTTGATCAGGCAGTTCACGGGCTGCCTTGCGTACGGCAACAGGATCATAGGCCACCAGTTCCGCGCCTAATTGATGGAGCTCATGAGCAATCGGGATCGATGGCGCCTCCCTCATATCATCTGTATTTGGCTTAAAGGACAGACCAAGAAGTGCGATTCGCTTCCCTTCCAGATTAGCCCCCAGCCGCTCCTGAATACTTCGGATAAAACTGGCTTTCTGCTCATTGTTTACTTTGATCACAGCCTTTAACAGCTCAAAATCATGGGACACATGCCCTGCGATTTGGACAAGTGCATTTGTATCCTTTGGAAAACAGGAACCTCCGTAGCCAATGCCCGCCCTGAGAAACGAAGAACCGATCCGCTGATCAAGCCCCATTCCCTGTGCCACCCATTCAACATCAGCACCTGTTTTTTCACAAATCGAGGCAATTTCATTCATAAAGCTGATTTTTGTCGCTAGAAAAGCATTTGATGCGTACTTGATCATTTCTGCACTTTTACGATCTGTTTTCACAACTGGAAGGTGAAAATCAGCATACATGCCCTCTAGCTGGTCTAATACGCCTTTTGTTTCAGCCCCAATCACAAGCCGATCCGCTCTCAATGTATCTGAAATGGCGGACCCTTCCCGTAAAAATTCTGGATTAGATGCGATAGATAACGGCTCATTCCGCCCTAATTCTTGATGAATCAAACGATCGAGTTGATCACCCGTTCCTACAGGCACCGTACTTTTCACCACAAGCACCGCACCTGGCTTCGCTTTTATGCCCATCTCTTTTGCAGCCTGAAACACATACTGCAAATCGGCTTGGCCATCTGCCTGCTGCGGGGTACCGACGGCAATCATTAACACATCAGCCCTCGGGTAGACTGCCGCTCCATTGACATGAAAATGAATTCGTCCTTGCTCAAGATTCCGTTTCAGCAGCTCTTTTACCCCGGGTTCATACATCGGAGGATTTCCCTGCTTCAGCTGCATGACCTTTCGGCGGTCAATATCAATACACGTCACGTCATGTCCTGCCTCCGCTAAACACACACCCGTGACAAGCCCCACATACCCACAGCCTGCAATCGCAATATTCATGACACCATCAGCTCCCCATACCCCTATGCTTATAATGTCATCGTATGCCGGGAGTTTTCTTTCCATTCATAAAAGCATATAAAAACCCCCTGCCGAAACTAGCAGGGGGTCACCTTTATGGAACAAGACCATTTCGAATATGAGCAATCAAATTTTCAAGCATTTCTTTTGTTGTGACATCATTTGAATTTTCACCAATATCATGAGCGTACATCAAAATCTTTAAAAACTCTTCTTGATTTAAACCCTTATTATCCATGTCTGTATCCTTTCGATTCCACTAATTTCATTATTATATGCTGTAAGGTTGGTTTATGCAATACTCTAATACATCATTCGACAGCTTTTAAAATTTATGACCATTTTCATGAAAAACTTTTTTATAAATCACCATTGAGCTATAATAAAAGAATTGGAATCTTTTACTTGGTTAGGAGCGGATCAAATGCTTCAGCACAACTTCAACGAAGAAGAAGTCAAACAAACAGCCGAACAGATCAAAGAACTTCTTCCTGCGACAGATGAAAACAAACAACTCATCAAAAAAGCATTGATTACTTATAGACAGGACAGCGTATATCGTCTCAAGCAAGAGTCTGATACCGAATGGTCAGCTTATGTACATGATGTCGTGGCAGCAAGAGTCCACTTTCATGTGCTGTTTCCAGTGAGAAGCAGCTGCTCATGTCCAGCTGAAGGACTTTGTAAACACATCCTCGCTGTCTTCTTTTCGCTATACGCTCAAGTAGAGAGTGTGACCGGCTTTACAGAAAATTGGTCAGAACAGGATGAGTTACAGCGCAGCAAAGAATTGATTCGACAGCACTTCCAAGTGAAGCGCCCAGACGAACAATCACTCCAAAGCTGGCTGACTTTTTTCCAGGATGAATTTAATCTCTGGCTGAAACGGACACCGAAGCATCAGCAAACACCACAGCATTTGTATTACGGCTATTTATCGATCCTGAAAAAACACGCACCCACTTCACCTGAATTCAAGAGTTTGTATGCGATTCATACGTCCATTGATGTGTGGTTACGGCTCCATGAGCTTATTGACCTCGGCCGGCTCGATGCCGAAAAGGACTTTTATTCCATGAATCCATATGTAGAACAGCTCATGAACACCATTTTTGATTCAGTGGATCATTTGAAGACATACGCCCTTTCCTTTTCCCTCGATCCGTTTCTTGAAAACACACCAACTGCCGTTCGGACACTTCTTCAAATAAGCGGACCTTTCCAGCATGAACGAGTAGCGGTCTTTATGGAGATTTGGGGAACCATATTAAATAGAGGGAAATGGGTCAAAAAAGAAACACAATTACTCAAGAACGCTCAGCAGCAAGAACAAACGGTTGAACGTACCATCGGGCTCATGCACATGGATTATTTGCTCAAAGAAGACGAAAAGCTCTTTCAGCAATTACAGCTGCTCAATGCACATATACTGCCAAATGTGCTCAATTGGCTGATGGATCTCACCAACCGCAAGGACTGGAAACGACTCAAGCTTTGGTATAACGAGATCTCCTATGTATTAGAAGAATATTGCCAGCTGGATCTTTCCTACAGAGAACTGCGAGCAGCCGTCAGTGATTTCTTCTTTTATTTAGATGCGTACTTTAAGCAGACGAAGGATCATCATTTATATGAACGCTACCTCCAAATCTGCATGCCCTATGCTTTTACTGAATATAGTCAGCTTTTATATGCACAGCAGCGATATGCAGAATGGATTGAGATTCACAGCCTTGTTGGTTTCTCCATCAGTGAATTGGAAAAGGAACTGATCAAACAGATTGCAAAAGAGGAGCCTGAAGCGCTCATTCCATCTTACCACCGTGAAATCTCACTGCTTCTCGATCAAAAGAATCGAAGTGCCTATCGAGAGTCTGTGAAAATGCTCAAAAAACTGCGTACGCTTTATCATAAAACGAAAAAAACCGCGATTTGGGAAAGATATGTGAAGCAGCTGCAAGATTCAACGAAACGGCTGCGAGCGTTCCAAGAGGAAATGAAGAAAGGAAAATTAATTGATGACACGCCATAAACAAATTGTCATTCATGCAGAACAAACAGAAGATTTCTCTTTCACCATTTCAGCGCAAGCAGAGGACGGACACCCTGTTCCGCTTAATGAAATGAAAAGACAGCTTTTCCAATGGCACGAATCTTCTTTTTACGGAACGTTCTTAGAAGATGTGAGCTTTATTGGCACACCTGCCTTCCTGTTAAGCCCTTGGATGACCGTTGAACTGCTAGGAAAAAATTCATTTAATACCTTTAGTCACGTGACATTAACGGATGAAACCGAGCCGCTTATGAAAACAGCCTCTACCATTTACGAATTCATCGAGGATGAAGATTTCGTTCCCGATTACGAGGCATGGACAGAAGGTGTACTTCGGTTTAAAGACAAAGAAGGCATATTAGATGGCTATACGGCTGATTGGTTCTCCTTTGCTGTACAGGATTACATTCAATATGATGATGCCCTGCAGCACAAATGGAACCGCATGACTGCACAATCGCCTGCGCTCTCATCCTTTCAAGGGCATTTTTTAGATGAGCAGGATTTTTTGGAGACGATTGGCTGGATTGATGATGAGACACCTTTCACTGTCGGCCTCCGCTTAAATGAGCCGGAATACGACGGGGATGATTGGAAAATCGAATTGTTTTTACGTGATAAGAAAAACAGCGATCTTCACTTCTTTGAAGGCATCCGATCATTAAAAAGATCCTGGCGTCCGTATGAAGAAAAAATCTCACGAGAGCTGGAGCGATTCAGTCAAATTGTTCCTTGGCTCTCTTTCACATCTGGCACGACGCTCATGTCAGAAGAAGAAGCATGGCTCTTCCTATCTGAAGCAAGTGAAACACTTGTGAATATGGGGATTGAGATTCTGCTCCCATCATGGTGGCAAATCGTAAAGGAAAGCACGATGATGCTAAAAGCAAGGATTTCCTCAACACCACGAGGCGAATCGCATGTCGGAATGGATGCCTTAATGGACTTTAATTGGCGCTTTGCGACTAACGGCATCGAGCTGACAGAAGATGAGTTCAACGAGCTTGTTCAAAGTAAACGCCGCCTTGTCAATATTCGCGGGCAATGGATAAAAATAGATCCGACCTTCATCCAGCAAATGAAAAAATGGATGGAGCGTGCCGAAAATGAAGGACTTCACATGTCTGATATCTTGTCACGTGAACTGGCAGATCAAGAGGCATCCTCCGAAGCCATCCCAGAGCTTTTAGATAGTTCGTCATTTGCCCATATTCAATTTGAACTTTCATCTCAATTAAGAGGGCTGGTCCATCAGTTAAATGATACACATGAGCTGCCTTCTTACAAAATGAGTGAGTCCTTTAAAGGCACACTGCGTCCGTATCAGCAGCACGGTGTGAACTGGCTTTTATTTTTAAGATCTCATGGGTTCGGGGCTTGTTTAGCAGATGATATGGGACTTGGAAAAACAATTCAAATGATCGCATATTTCACCTATTTGAAGGAGCAGCAGCAAACGACCGCTCCATCTCTCATCATTGCGCCGACCTCTGTTTTAGGAAACTGGCAACGAGAGCTTGAAACATTTGCACCACATTTGAGTGTCGCCTTGCATTACGGGCCATCACGTCCACAAGGGGAGAACTTTACAAAAGCTTACGAGTCAACAGATATTGTCCTGACGTCTTACGGGCTCTCACATTCTGATCGCGATGAATTAACATCAGCAAAGTGGAATACCATTTGTTTAGACGAAGCCCAGAACATCAAGAATGCCCATACGAAACAATCGAGAGCGATTAGGCAATTAAAAGGGCTGCATCACATTGCCCTCAGCGGAACACCGATGGAGAACCGCTTGACGGAGCTTTGGTCCATTTTCGACTTCGTCAACAAAGGGTATCTCGGCAGCCTGACCAGCTTTCATAAGAAATTCGTTCTTCCGATTGAAAAAGATCGTGAAGAAAAAAGAATTGATCAGCTGCAGCAGCTGATCAAGCCTTTCTTATTAAGACGAACAAAACAAGATGAAGAGGTCGCTCTGAATCTGCCTGAGAAACTAGAAGAAAAAGAATTCATCCCACTATCCGCTGAGCAGGCTTCTTTATATGAGCAGCTCGTCAAGGATACATTTGAACATATGGCTTCATTAACAGGGATGCAGAGGAAAGCCATTATTTTAAGTATGCTCGGCAGACTCAAACAGATTTGCGATCACCCTGCTCTCTATTTAAAAGAAAGCGGGACAGATGTGAAGCTGCTGAAACGTTCATTAAAAATGGATAAATTAGCAGAGCTGTTAAAAGCGATACATGAACAAGGTGAAAGCTGCCTCATCTTTACGCAGTATATTGAAATGGGCAACATGATCAAGCAGCTAGCGGAGAAGATGTTTGGAGAACCTGTTCAATTTTTAAATGGCAGCTTATCAAAACAGGAGCGGGACAAAATGGTGGAACGCTTCCAGAAGAAAGAGTTCAACATCTTAATTCTTTCTTTAAAAGCAGGAGGAACAGGGCTTAACTTAACCGCCGCAAATCATGTCATTCACTACGATAGATGGTGGAATCCTGCTGTGGAAAACCAAGCGACAGACCGTGCTTATCGTATTGGACAAAAACGATTTGTTCACGTCCATAAGATGATTACAACCGGCACAATCGAGGAGAAAATCGATCAAATGCTCGAAACAAAACAAACATTAAATGATCAAATTATCCAAAGTGAAAGCTGGATTACAGAGCTATCGACGAACGAACTAGAAGATTTATTCACATTAAGTGCGGCAGCTCAATCATCTTAATCACAGCAAAAGAGGACTTTTCTCAAGCTTGATGAAAAGTCCTCTTTTTTAATTTCAATTCATGATAGAAGATTGTTAAATTTGCAGCTTTTTCAATGCAGATTTCACGTTCATATACGTATTCAAATCACGGAAGTCCTCTTTCATTTCTCCCATTTTCATCGCAAGATTTGGTTTAATTCCTGTCACAATCAGTTCAGTGCCAGTCATTAAAATCAAATCGTTCAGCTTAAAGATCGCATCTGCCACAAATGAATCCACCTCTAATAAACCAGACAGATCCACAATAAAATAATCATCCTTGGATTGAGAGATATAGGTGGAGACCGTTGAGATGATTTTATCAAATCTTGGCGCTGTTAACGTACCAATGATCGGTAACACAGAGATACCATCCTTCACCGGAACAATAGGGACAGAAATATTGAGCACTTCATCAATCGATTGCTCAAGAAGCTCCTGCTGTTCCTTCTCTTTCGTAACATCTTTTTGCAGACCAACGAAATAAAGACGTTTTCCTTCATTCTCATCAATCCAAAGAGGAGCCACACTTAACTCGTTCCAAAACATTTGTCCAGATTTTTTGTGATTTTTCAGCTGAACAGTGACAGCCTCTTTGTTCTCAATGGCTGTTCTAATTTGCTTTAAAGCGATTTGCTCAGTTTCATCTCCTTGAAGGAAACGACAATTCTTCCCTAGTACTTCTGCTTCTTGATAGCCTGTCATATCTAAAAAGCCCTTGTTCACATATATTAAAGGATTATCAGGTAAAGACGGGTCCGTCACCGTCAGGCCAACCTGAGTATAGTCTAAGGCTTCCTTGATTAAATGAAGATTTTCGGACTTATAAGATTCCAGCGCCATTCGTTTACTCTCCTTAATTTCCTTACAAGCGGGTTATATTCATATTTAAATTATATGATGTTCCACAGCAGGTGTAAATAGAAGTAGTTCTGAATTCCTCTTTTGTAGAATGCGCTTTATCCTATGTGATTTATACAAATACATCCGATTCGTCTATTTCAAAAGATGTCGAATCATATGCGCCACACCATGTTCATCATTTGTTAACGTGACGTGATCAGCTATTTCTTTTATATCCTTTCTTGCATTACCCATCGCAACCCCAAGACCAGCTGCTTGAAGCATCGATTCGTCATTTAAACTGTCTCCTACAGCTGCTGTCTGGCTTAAAGGGACACCAAGCCTTTCTGCCAGCCTTGTTAATGCCTGCCCTTTAGACGCATCCTTTGAACCAATCTCAAAGTTATGATCAGCCGAACTGACCACAGTTAACTCTGAATCATGTCCAAATGTATCCCATCCGGCTTTCAGTCTATCTTGAAAGAAAGAGAAGCCTAAAATGTTGTAAAATGAAAGCTTTTGATCCTCACGAAACAATTCTTCATATGTATCAATATAGGCAAAACCCGACTGGCTGTATTGAACTTCTGCCGCTTGCTTTAGAACACTTTGATCCGTTTCTGGATTTGCACTTTTTAAACGATCCATTTCGATCGCAAGAAGCTCTCTGCCATGATTCGGTGTGAAAATGGCCTCATTCGTAAAGACTTCATAGTAATAGTCACGTTCCTCAAGCCATGATAATATGTGTTTGGCCTTTTCTTCTTGTAAATCAGCTGAGTGATACACTTGTCCACTTGGATCATGAATCACAGCTCCATTTGCACTAATCACCCACGTATTCATACCAAGCTGATCAAAAATAGACTTCACATCAAAATACGCTCTTCCTGTTGAAACGACAACCTCAATCCCGTTCACTGCTGCTTCCTTTAATGCCTGCTCGTTTTCCTGACTCACTTTGTGTTCACTGTTCAATAAAGTACCGTCTAAATCCGTTGCGATTAATTGAATGTTTGTCATCGTTCTCTCCTTTTTTGTCTGCATTTTCAATTGATATACCATTGATCATATCCATCATCATTATGAAATGAGTATCCACTATTCGCAAGGGATGATCGGCTTATCAATGAATAAAAGGGTACCCGGCCATGAAACATGACCGGATACACATAAGGGGATGATAGGGGACACATGACCTATACAAAGAAGCATCGGTTCTATTACGCAGTGTTCATTTGCACTAGGCAACGTCTATCAGCTTTAGCTAGAGGGGGGCTATTAGGTGCTAGACGTTTACCTTTTGATTTAAGACTGGCCTCCTTTCCTGTCAACTGCCCCTAGTCTACTGAGAAAAGTCGTATGTGACAAAACATGAAAATGACAAAATCGCCCTTCAAATTCTCTATTCCCTCTTTAATTTTTGTTTTTTACCGCTTGAGTATAAAACATCATCTTGTTTTGTTTGACGAAATACTTATTTTTCATAAATTGATAAAAAATATCTGAGTGAATCCAATTACTAGAAGGCATGTGAATATAATCAGATCCGTCCCACGCAAACCAATAAAAACAAAGCCGCCCGTCATGAATCGACAATTGAAATTCAAAGCAGTCCATTTGATCCTCTGTGACGTATTGAAAAGTGAGAGACTCGCCTTCTTCCATGTACACATCGCAAAATGAAAGAATGTCTCCCCATGAATATACTCGCATATTGCTTTTTTCCTTCTTCTCGCCAATATGTATTTTTCGCAGTTGATAGGACTCCATAAAACATCTCCTTTCACTTATATACAGCTAGTTCTGAGTAGGCAGCGGTTTCATTTATACAGATGTTGTATGCTATAATGATACTTACGAATAATGAACGTTGTGAGGTGATAAATATGAAAACCTTTAGGCTGATTGATCTCAAAATCGAACTTGATCCAAAGCAAGATAAAATGTCCAGCATTCCCCTTCGTGACGGTTTAATCATTAATAAAGAAGACGGTGAAAATCACTGGATGATCGAGGCACTCATTCCAAAGAAGCATAGACAAGTGTTTGAGGTGCTCTTTCAGCAGCACACAGAAGTGAAGATTCTCGTGACGATCACAAAAGAAAACAACCGCCCTGTTCATCTATCTGTCCAAGTCAAAAACATCGTTGCCTTAGAAGAAAACATTTCTGTGTTACTCGATGGTAAAATGATTACAAATCGTTACAGAACAGAAACCGAAGAAGTATTAAAAGACCTCGTCAAAGAGGGGCTTTCAGGAGAAAAACTGCTGGATGCTTTTAAACAAAACACATAAAAAAGAGCGGATCAGCCGCTCTCAGATTGTTGATGACAAAGGGCTAAAATGAACTTTATTTTAGCCTTTTGTTCTTTTCAGCGTGATAGAAAGCCCTTGAAGTCTAGGAAGGACGAGTATCGGAGCGAAGCGAATGAACGATTCGTGAGCACCGGCACGCAGGACTGCGGGCGAATGCGAGGGTTTGTCTACACGCTGAGAGCGGGGTTAGCCGCTTTTTTTCTATTGCACATCTTTAGATTGGCTTTGATTTTTCAATAGATCTCTAATTTCAGTTAGTAAAACTTCTGTTTGATCTGGTGTTTCCACAACCTCTTCTTCCTCTACCTTTTTCCGTTTTAATTTATTCAAATAACGTATAAAGATAAAAATGGAAAACGAGATAATCAAGAAATCAACCACTGTTTGAATGAAGTTACCATACAAAATTTGAGCATCTCCGATTTTAATGGCTAAATCGCTAAAATCATGCCCCCCAATAATAATACCGACAAGCGGCATGATCAAATCATTCACAAGAGAAGTGACAATTTTGCCAAATGCTCCCCCAATGATGACACCTACAGCCAAGTCAATGACATTCCCCTTGACTGCAAACTCTCTAAATTCTTTCAGCATCCTTTATCACCTTCATCTTTTTTTGTCTAATATGACGTTTTTTTGTCAAAAATGCAAGTCCTGATCCTTTCAGACTGAGCTTTCCCATATAAAAAGCGGTTCATGCAAGATGAACCGCCAGGCAAATCATGATACTTTAGGACCGATAGAAAATGTAAGTTCTGCTTCACATGCAACTTCGCCATCTACTGTAGCTACCGCTTTTCCTTTTGCGACAGGACCACGGAGACGCGTCACTTCAACCTCTAAACGAAGCTGATCTCCAGGCTTGACCTGTCTTTTGAATCGGCAGCCGTCAATCCCTGCGAATAAACCAATCTTCCCTTTGTTTTCTTCTTTGCCTAACATAATCACTCCAAAAACCTGTGCGAGTGCTTCCACAATAAGTACACCCGGCATGACTGGATATCCTGGGAAATGACCGTTAAAGAATTCTTCATTGACTGTGACATTTTTAATCCCAACCGCTTTTTTCTCACCTTCAACCTCTAAAATACGGTCGACCAATAAGAATGGGTAACGGTGTGGAATAATCTCTTGAATTTGCTGAGCATCAAGCATATCTTGATCTCTCCTTCTTTTCTATATGGCTGATCTTCATTTGATTCCTATCAAAGTATATTATGAATGCTGTCATTTTTCAATATCCACTCCACATTTATGGTAAAAAATAGAATCTACCATTACCAATTGTCATCAAATATAATCCACACTACACTCATTGTTTTTTCACAAATATGGTAATATATATTACATCATTGATTGAATAAGAGGGTAAAAATGAATTTTATGAGCGATAAATCCATTAAAAAACTTCTCCATTCGTGGTATACAATGCTAAAGCATCGACATTTTTCGAAGGCTGAAGATATCAAAACAACTCTATCAAAACATAAACGTAAATTATCAAAGAAACTGGAGCTTTATTTACATTATCAACTCATGCTATTCCGTCATCAGCTCTGGATGAATCAGACAGAGGACTTAGAAAAACTCAAACATGAACTGATGCTCCATAAGGATCAAATGAACGAAGAACTGCAATATTATTTTTACTTCTTTCTCGGACTATACGAATCTTTAAACAGCGATCAAAATGACGCCATTCATTATCTTGAAAAGGCAGAAGGACGCCTTCCCTTACTAAACGATGAGCTGGAGGAAGCAGAATTCCATTTTCGTACAAGTGGTGTTTATTATAACAACCGCTACTCGTTGTTATCGATTCGTCATATTCAAAAAGCCATGGATATCTTCGCCAAGCACGGGGATATCCATAGCATTTATCGTTGTAAAATTGTGCTCGCCCTTAACTTTAGCGACCAAAAGAAATATGAGGAAGCAGAAGCTATTTTCATTGAGATTATCGAATACGTGAAAATGATTGATGACCAAGAACTGCTTGGAATCGTTTATTATGATGCTGGTTTTATTCAATCAAGACAAAACCGCCATAAGGTAGCACTAGAATACTTTAAAAAAGCGCTTCGTCTCCCAGCATACCGGAAGTCCGCGCACTCCTACGTATCGTGTCTCTACGAAACTGTGCGTTCCTGTTTTAAAGAAAATTTAACAGATGAAGGAATGAAATATATACAAAAAGGGCTAAAAGAAGCGGTTGCTTCTCAGTTTGATATATTAAGAATCAAGTTCCAAATCCTATTCCTTCTCTACAGCGAAACGCCCAAAGCAGATGAGCAGATTGCCACGCTCGTCACATGTCTTGAACGAAAAGAAGCCTGGATTGATCTTGAGGATCTACTTGCAGATGTCTCAGATTTTTATAAAAAAAAGGGCGACTTTGAGAGAGCCGCCTTTTTTATCATGAGAGGCTGACATCAGCCTGCTGATTATCTAATCGTATTCACTAATCCCAGCATCTGATCACCCATCGTAATGGTTCTTGAGTTCATCTGATAAGAGCGCTGTGTTGTCATTAAATCAGTTAATTCTTTAGACATGTCCACATTTGAGGTTTCAAGTGCACCTTGCTGAAGCTGAATGGCTTGGCGGTTTGCCCCATTCAGTGCCGTTAATGCGCCTTGATAATTACCGTCTACTGAGAACAAATTCTCTCCTTCAGAGATGAGTGCTGAAGAATTATTGACTTGTACAACGCCTAGATTCACCTGCTGATTCGGTTGATTATCTCTAGAAATAGCCGTGAGCCGTCCATTTTTATCAATGGAAATATCACGAAAATTAGCATTTAAGACGATCGCATTTCCGTTTTCATCAAGAATCGGATGGCCTTCACTTGTAACCAGCTGAACTTGGTTACGGTTATTGCCTGGCTGTAAATAAAGAGAACCGTCTCTTGTGTAACGGATATTACCGCCGGCATTGACCTGCAAATACTGCGATGGCGCCCCAAATGCAACATCAAGATCACGGCCTGTTTCTTTAATAGAGCCTTGCAATGAGTTAATGGATGCATTGACCATTGTACCAGTTCCAAGCCGTAGCCCAGCAGGTGTCAGACGACTGTTTGCCACCTGCTCATTTTTTTCATCTACCTGATTAAACTGCTGTCTGACCAGCTCTGAGAATCGGGTGTTTTTTGCACGATATCCTGTTGTTTCACTGTTGGCAATGTTGTTACTGATGATATCAAGCTGCTTTTGCACCTCGTTCATCGACACAGCTGCATTAATCATCGTTCTAAGCATGAGAATCCTCCTTTCCCTTTCATTTCTTGATTAGTATACTCTTCCGATTTCATTCACAGCTTTTTCTAAGCTTTTATCATACGCCTGAACAACTTTTTGGTTTGTTTCGAATGCTCGATAGGCTGTTGTCATTTCTGTATATGATTTTGTCACATCAACGTTCGACAGCTCTGATACACCTTGACTTAACGTATAGGACATTTGACCGTTATTTACTTCACTTGGCAGGGGCTGGTTATCAGCCGTACGGTATAAATCATTTCCTTCACGCGCAAGATTTCTTGTGTCCATTGCGACACGTACATCGATTTGCCCGAGATTTTGTCCATTTTCACTTACAGTACCATCTGCGTTCACTTTGAAATTCTCACTCTGAACTGTAATCGGCTGACCCGTCACTGAAAGAAGGGCACGGCCACCAATGGTCAACTGATTTTGTGCGTTCAATGTAATGGAACTACTTTTCGTATAACGAACGCCTTCTGGTGTGTTGACGGCATAAAACAGCGCTGATTTTTGATTTGTCTCCGGGTTGATTGGCACATTATTTTCTACTAATGCGACATCAGTTGTTTGATCCGTTGTTTTTAATGTTCCTTGTGTAAATTGAGGGATCAGTTCCTGCATATATGTCCCAGTATTAATTCCACCAATCGGCGTTTGTTGCGGGACATTAAAGCCTTTGCCTGAGGATGCTTGGAAACGTCCTGATTCCATTCGGCTCAGCAGCATCTCTGGAAACGCCCGCATTGCCCCTTCATCAGCTTTATACCCTGGTGTATTTGCATTTGCGATATTATTTGAAAGCATTTCTGTCCGCCGCTCTTGAGCGATCATGGCAGATGTTGCGGTGTATAGTCCTTTTAACACGTGCTCACCTCATTAAGATTCTTTCACATGACCTCAACACAATCTTCTATGAAATATATCGGCATATTTGCAGGGTTCTTTAATAAAAATCCCCCATTCTTTCTAAAAAGAATGAGGGAAATCATTAGCTGAGTTTACGCTTTGGCAGCTTGTCCATATTATCAAGCATCACGCCAGTACCAACTGCTACACAGTCCATAGGATTTTCAGCAACGAAAACTGGTACTTTCAGCTCTTCTGCGAGCAATTGATCAAGCCCGTTTAGAAGACCTCCGCCACCTGTAATGATGACTCCGCGATCGATGATATCAGCTGATAATTCGGGCGGTGTTCTCTCAAGAACTTGCTTCGCTGCCTGAACAATCGCAGATACAGATTCACGTAATGCTTCTTCTACTTCTTTGCTTGTGACGGTAATCGTTCTTGGTAATCCTGTCACCATGTCTCGTCCACGAATCGAAATCTCTTCGTTACGTGCGTCTGGGAATACCGTTGCAACTTGGATCTTAATATCCTCTGATGTACGCTCACCAATCAACAGCTTGTACTCTTTTTTAATGTAATTCAAAATTTCCAGATCAAATTTGTCTCCAGCCATTTTAATAGAAGAGGCGGTTACAATGTCACCCATAGAGATGACAGCAATATCTGTCGTTCCGCCTCCAATATCTACGACCATGTTTCCACTTGGCTGAAAAATGTCCATACCAGCACCAATTGCTGCTACTTTTGGCTCTTCTTCAAGAAATACATGCTTACCGCCGCTTTTTTCAGCAGCTTCTTTGATCGCCTTTTGCTCAACAGATGTAATGTTTGTTGGGCAGCAGATGAGCATACGAGGCTTAGAGAACAGCCCTTTCACATTTAATTTGTTAATAAAATGCTTGAGCATTGCTTCCGTTACTTCAAAATCAGCAATTACGCCATCTTTTAATGGTCGAATCGCAACAATATTCCCAGGCGTACGTCCAACCATACGTCTAGCCTCTTCTCCAACAGCCAGTACTTTCCCGCTATTTTTGTCAAGTGCTACTACAGATGGTTCATTCAACACAATTCCTTTTCCTTTGACATGAATCAGTACATTGGCAGTACCAAGATCAATTCCAATATCCCTAGCAAACATCTATATATATCCTCCTTGAAAATCTGTTTCCATAGCAAATACCACATTCTGCCCTAATTATATATTCTATCATAATTTGCAGAAAAAAAGATATTTCTTTACAAAAATCTTTACAAAATTTGTGGTTAGAAACTACCGATATGAGGAAGATATATATATCATGTTTATGAACAAAGAACTAAGCTTACTGTTTCACAGGCTCGCCTTCTAAAATTTCTTCTTTTTTATACTTTAACTTGGTGGCTTCTCCTCCTCGCAAGTGGCGGATTGATTTATGATAATCCAGTATCTCCTTCACTTCATTAGCCAGATCTGGATTAATTTCTGGCAGTCTTTCTGTTAGATCCTTGTGTACAGTACTTTTAGAGACTCCAAATTCTTTCGCAATAACACGAACGGTTTTCTTTGTCTCCACGATATACTTTCCTATCTTGATTGTTCGCTCTTTGATGTAATCGTGCACACCACTCGACCTCCCTAAAATGGATGTGAGAAGTGTGAAATGAGATCCGTATGAAGATTATCCATTTTTAGCATCGCTTGTTCGTCGTAATTTCTCATCCATTAGGTAGTAAATGCCAAACACGATCCCTCACCTCAAACACTCTCTTTGTCAGGTTTGTAACAGTGTATTAGCATTGCATAGGGAATATGCTAAAAATGAAGATGGGACAAGGGATTTATCAGAAAAGGCAAAATAAAAAATTCATTTCGGGTGGCGAAAATTTTCACTTTACAAGCATGGATCAAGCACGTAAAATAGAAAAGGTGAATTTATTTACCTAGATAAATATTTAATAAAGGTGAGCATATGGATACGTTAAACAGAGAGTGTTTACATCAAATACATCAAAGCGCCAGGCTGCTGTCTAAAAAGGCGAACGAAGCGCTTGCTGCTTATGACTTGTACATGTCCCAGTGGACTGTACTTTTTTGTTTGGATACATTCGGCCCGAAAACACAAAAAGACATTTGGACATATTTGAACGTCGAAGCACCAACCATTACCAGAACCGTCACCCGTCTAGAAGCAAACGGCTGGGTGAAGCGCGTACAAGGAAAAGACAAACGTGAAAATCTCATCGTGATGACAGATGATGCAAAAGCTCGATTTGAAGAAATTAAGCACACGATAGAACAATTTGAAGAAGAATGTCTTTCAGACTTTACCTACGAAGAAAAACAACTCCTCCATACCCTTTTACACAAATTATCAACTGAATAGGAAGTGACATACATCATGAACGAACGAATTTGGACGAGAGACTTTATCATGATTGTCCTGGTGAATTTATTTACATTCACCTCTTTTTATGCCCTTTTGACATTGTTGCCCATTTACACAATGGATGAACTAAATGGAACAGAATCACAGGGCGGACTCCTTGTGACGGTCTTCTTATTATCCGCCATTGTGACGAGACCGTTTTCCGGAGCCATTATTGAGAAATTCGGCAAAAAACGCATGGCAATTTTCTCTTCAACGGCTTTTGCCTTACTCACTTATTTATACATTCCGATTGATCAATTCCAACCGCTGCTCATGCTGCGTTTTGTACAAGGAATCTTTTTTAGCATTTTGACGACAGTAGCGAGTGCCATTGCTGCCGATATGATCCCGAAAAACAAACGCGGGGAAGGCTTAGGATACTTTGTGATGTCAATGAACCTCGCAGTGGTCATTGGTCCGTTTATCGCACTGAATCAAGTAGGAAAAGTAGGATTCCATTCCTTATACCTTCTCTTTTCCATCATCGTGACCATCGGAGCAGCTTTTACTATCATGATTAGACAGCCAGAGCCCGAAAACGGAGGAAGCGTCGTCTTTCGATTCACTTTTTCTCACCTGTTTGAAAAAGGTGCATTAAAAACAGCGGCAGTCGGAATCATTATTTCCTTCTGTTATTCGCCAATCATTTCATTTATTTCAGTCTATGCCAATTCACTTCATCTAATGGATGCAAGCAGTTATTTTTTCATTGTTTTTGCGGCTGCGATGCTTGGATCACGTCCGTTTACAGGCAGACTTTTTGACCGAGTAGGACCTCACATTGTGATCTATCCATCCATTGCCCTTTTTGCAATAGGTTTATGGATGCTGACGGCTACACATTCAGCGACAATGCTTCTTTTATCAGGCGCTGTGATTGGCCTTGGCTATGGATCTTTGGTGCCTTGTTTGCAAACACTAGCGATTCAGCACTCTCCAGCTCACCGTACGGGCTATGCAACGGCCACTTTCTTTACACTATATGATACTGGCATTGCTGCTGGTTCATTTGTATTTGGTCTTCTTGTCAGCTTCACAGACTTCTCAAATGTGTATCTCATTGCAGGCATCGTTGTCTTGCTAAGCATGGGCGTTTTTTACTGGAGCGAACGAAAACCCCAAGAAGCAAAAGCACAAAAGGTCTCACTATCAGAATAGGATTCTGTTTTAAACTTCACCGGAAACATGCTAAAATATAGGATATTTCAAATAAAGCATACAGGCTTGTTTGAAAAATAGTTGGCGTTAAGCGAAGGTATAGGTGATGTTTTGAATTACGAATTGTTTAAAGTCATACACGGGATGGCTCATCATTCTGAGTTTTTAGATCAGGCCATGATTTTCATTACGAAAAGGGCCATTCTTGTGTATGCCCTTGTCTTATTGATATGCTGGTTTTTAGGTAATCACAAATTTAAGAAACATGTCTTCTTCTCCGGTGTAACAGGCATCGTGGCACTCATCGTCAATTTTGCTATTACACTGTTTTATTATGAAGAGCGGCCGTTTGTGGCGCATAAAGTCGACACACTCATCCCGCACTCAGCAGATGCTTCCTTCCCAAGTGACCATACAACAGGCGCACTGGCTCTTTCATTAGCCATTAGATCCCGTAATAAAAAGCTCGGCAACATTTTGCTCGTCTTTGGATTACTTACAGGGTTCTCCCGCATCTGGGTCGGGCACCATTATCCACTTGATGTCTTAGGCAGCTTGGTCGTATCGATTGTGGTTGTCTTTATCATGAATAAATTATGGAAGTTCTTTGACTCTCCAATTGATCGCATCGTGACGTTCTATGAGACAATGATGGGGAAAATATTCAGAAGGAAGCAAAAGGATCAGGGCTCTGACCTGTCCAATTCTTAAGCGGCTTGCGATAAAGTGATGAAGATTCTTCTTCCACTTTATCCGGCCGCTTTTTTTATTGGCTGTCTCCCTCTGACCATATTTGAAAAATAAAGACTTACGCCAATGCCAATAAGAGAAATGATGATTAACGTCCACCCTAACTGCTCAAAATGGGAACCAGCGATTTCCTCACCAAACAGCATGCCAAGCACGGCAGATGACAGAATGGAACCAAGGTACCGGCATGTTTGAAAAAGCCCGGAGGATGTACCAATCATTTGCTGAGGACTCGCTTTTAGCATTGCAGCTTGAAGCGCCACATTCCCAATGCCGTAACTGAGTCCAAGTAACGCAAGAACCACTCCTTTCCCCCATAAGGGCGCAGGAATAAAAAAGAATGTCATCGCAGAAGCTCCACCCAGCATCAATACTGTGCTTGCTAAAATCGGATGTCGTTCATCCCCGCGATCCACCCACTTTCCTGTCAGCGGCGACACAATGATGCTCACCCCAGACATACACAGCATAAAAAGACCCGTCATCTCCACACGCCAGCCTAATTCATCTTGGAAATAACTCGGCAAACCAAAAAAGAGACAATAGAAAAAAATATTTAAGATGATAAATTGCACATACACAAATGACAGCCGCTTCTCCTTGCGAAACATCCGAATTTGAATAAACGGTTCATCCACCTGATATTCCCACCAGATAAAAGCACCTGCACTCAGGAGACAAAGAATGCCCTGTACATACTGAATACCATCTGCAAGTGATAATAAAAATGAAAGCAGGAGTACAATACAAGCTGTAAAAAGAAGCATCCCTGGCAAATCGAGCTTTCGTACAGTCTCTCCTATGCGGAGCTTTCTCTTCTTCTGCTCCTTCGGAAACAAAGATAGCCCAAGAAAGAAACTAATCAGAATAAAAGGCAGATTCACTAAAAAGATAGCCGGCCAGCCGCCGATTGTCATCAAAAACCCGCCAAGCGTCGGTCCGAGTGCTGTCATCGCTGAAGCAAAAATGGACAATACCGCTAATGCCGATCCCTGTCTTTCCTTAATATGATCCCGAATGAGTCCAACACCCGAAGGATAAATGGCACTACTTCCAATCGCCTGCAACAGCCGGATCACAATCAGCACCGCAAAAGTCGGGGCAAAAGGGGCACAAATGGCCGAAATGGCCACGAGAGCCAACCCAAATAAAAATAATGTTCTCCGGCTCATCACATGATCCCCAATCCGGCCGCTCACCGGCTGCGTCACCGCACTGGCTAAATAAAAAGTTGAAATGAGCCAGGATACGGTCGTAAACGACAAACCAAACTCATGCTGAATTTGATGCAAGGCCAAAGAAATCATCGAGGAATTCAGTGGATTTAACATCGTTCCAAAGGCAATAGCGGTCAAAAAGACCTTTCGGTTGTCTCTCCACTTGTTCATACACCGACCCCCCTCTTTGTTATATGCCATGTTCTTTGCCTATCCTTCCGTTATTATGAGATTCATTTCCCTTTTTTACCCTTATCAATTCAAGTTCTCTCTTGGAACAGCAAGACATACATTTTAAAAAGGGAGCACATTAAAAAAGCACATACAAAATTGAGAATATGAGGAAGAGATGGTAATATTCATTTCGTGTTTGAAAGCCTACTTTCTCCTTATAGGAGAACGGCTGAAAAGGAGGAGAAGCATATTATTAAAAAAAGACGGTTTTGGGTCCCAGCCCTTTTTTCGGTTGCAGTATTACTTCTGTCTTCGTGTGGTTCAGATGAAACAAATGGGAACGGAGATAAACGTAATTCTACAGCGAAAGGGTCGCCGATTTTGGAAGATGGAAAATTTGTTTTTGCAGCATCAGGGGAATTTCACCCATTCAGTTACATGGATGGAAACGAGATGTCCGGCTTTGATATCGATGTAGGCAACGCGATTAGCGACAAGCTCGGTCTCGAGCCTGTACAGAAAAAATATAAATTCGCAGGTATTGTCGAAGGCGTGAAAGCAGGGAAATTTGATGCGGCAGTTGCGAGTCATACCATCAATGAGGAACGAAAAAAACACGTCCTTTTTTCTAAACCCTACTACTATTCCGGTCCGCAAATCTTCACAAGACCTGGAGCAGACATTCAAAGTGCTGATGACTTAAAAGACAAAGAAATCGCTGTATCAAAAGGCTCGTCCTACGCTGATATTGCGAAAGAACATAGCGGGCAGGAACCAAAATATTACGACAGTGATGTGGTCGCTTTAGAAGCACTAGCCAACGGAAAACACGATGCGGTCGTGACTGATTTTGCCACAGGTGCAGAAGCCATGAAGAAAAAATTAAAAATCGAAGCGCAGGAAAGACTCGGACAAAGTGAGCAAGCAATCGCTGTGTCAAAAGAGAATAAACAGCTCATAGAAGAGATCAACGATGCGATTGATGCACTAAAAAAAGACGGAACATTAAGACAAATTAGCGAAAAGTATTTTGACGAAGATATTACCGTTAAACAGGATTAAAACCACGATTGTGCGCCCTTTTCCAGGCGCACTTTCTTCAAATGGAGATGATTATTTTGCCTACCCTATCACACTTTTTTCAGACGCTGATTGATTCTAGAGGCATTTTCTTAGAGGGGATGCTGCTCACCTTACAACTAACTGTGATCAGCATCTTCATCGGTATGTTCATTGGGCTCTTCTTTGCTTTACTGAAAATATCCCGCGTCGCGATTTTCGGATATATCGCCAATGCCTATATCTTCCTTGTACGCGGAACACCACTGATTGTGCAAATCTTTATCCTATATTTTGGACTCACGGAATTAAATATACCTGACTTCTGGGCTGCTTCCATTGCGCTTGCCTTTCATAATGGTGCTTATATAGCAGAGATATTCAGAGGCGCCATCCAATCAATCGACCAAGGTCAAAAAGAGGCAGGACGTTCTCTTGGAATGGGCCGCTTTTTAACCATGAGACGTATCATTCTCCCGCAAGCGATGCGGCGCGCCCTTCCCCCTCTCGGTAATCAGTTCATTATCGGGTTAAAAGACTCATCACTTGCCGCCTTTATCAGCGTCAATGAACTATTTAACGTAGCCACCACTCAAGGCTCCAACAGCTTTGACAATATGACGTATTTACTTGTTGTGGCTGTCTATTACTTAGTTCTTGTCCTGCTGTTAACATTCGCTGTCCAAACCTTTGAGAAGAAACTTTCAGTCAGTGACCATTAGGAGGAGAAGCATGACAGAATCAAAGGAAATCATTCGTGTTGAAAAACTCAATAAATACTTCGGGAATCTTCATGTCTTAAAGGATATCGATCTCACCGTGTATGAAAATGATGTCGTCGTCTTAATTGGGGCAAGCGGCTCTGGAAAAAGCACCTTGCTCCGCTGTATGAACTTTTTAGAAATAAAAAATGACGGTCAGATCATCATTGATGGCAGCCCTGTTCAACCAAAGCGTGATCAACTAAACGAAATGAGACAAAAAATAGGCATGGTGTTTCAGCATTTTAATCTCTTTCCGCACAAAACTGTGCTTGAAAACATCATCGAAGCGCCTTTGATGGTGAAGAAAACAAAGAAAGCACAGGCCATCGCTGAAGCCAAAGTCTTGTTAGAAAAAGTCGGACTTGCGGATAAAGCCAAGGTGTATCCTTCTAAACTATCAGGCGGCCAAAAGCAGCGTGTTGCCATTGCACGGTCTCTCGCCATGAAACCTGATGTCATGTTATTTGACGAGCCTACGTCTGCCCTTGACCCAGAGCTTGTAGGCGAGGTGCTGCAAACCATGAAAAGCCTCGCAAAAGAAGGCATGACAATGGTCATAGTTACACATGAAATGGGCTTTGCAAAAGAAGTCGCCGATCGTGTCGTCTATATGCACGAAGGACGTATCGTCGAAGAAGGGATCCCATCGGAATTGTTCGATTCCCCTCAAGAGGAGCGAACCAAACTGTTTCTCAGCTCCATTTTATAGGTCAAACGACCTTTATTTTTCGTGATCAACGCACGTTTTTTCTCATTTTTTACGAACGTTTCATCCATTTATATTGAACATAACCAAAAAACATGTTAGATAAACTTACATGTATATGTTATATGTGACTTTTCTCTCTATAATGAAGAATTAAGAAATCAATTAATTCTGAATGATTCGGGGGAATGCAGCATGCAAATGGGTGATACAGTATTTATGTTCTTCTGCACACTACTCGTGTGGTTAATGACACCGGGTTTAGCTTTATTCTACGGGGGACTTGTGAGAAGTAAAAACGTGTTAAGTACAACAATGCACAGCTTAACATCACTGGCCATCGTCTCGATCGTCTGGATCGTGTTTGGCTATTCCTTGGCTTTTGCGCCAGGCAATGCATGGATCGGGGGCTTTGAATGGGTTGGGTTAAAAGGCGTGGGCTTTGAGCCTGGTTCATATAGCGATACCATCCCACATTCATTGTTCATGATGTTCCAAATGACCTTTGCCGTCTTAACAACAGCCATCATCTCAGGTGCCTTTGCCGAACGTATTCGTTACTCGGCAGTGATCGTGTTTACACTCCTTTGGGTCACATTTGTATACGCGCCAGTCGCACACTGGGTATGGGGCGGTGGTTGGATTGGAGAAATGGGCGCGCTTGACTTCGCTGGAGGAAACGTGGTTCACATCTCATCCGGTGTTGCCGGTCTAATCATTGCAATTGTTCTTGGGAAGCGAAAAGAAGCAGCAAGTTCTTCCCCGCATAACTTGATCTACACACTTCTTGGCGGAGCTGTCATCTGGTTTGGCTGGTTTGGTTTTAACGTTGGGAGCGCCCTGACGTTAGACAGCGTCGCCATGTTTGCCTTTATTAACACCAATACAGCAGCTGCCGCAGGAATCATCGGCTGGCTATTAGTCGAGTGGATGATCAACAAAAAACCAACAATGCTTGGCGCCATCTCTGGAGCCATTGCAGGTCTTGTCGCCATTACACCTGCCGCAGGCTTTGTTACTCCATTTGCTTCTATTATTATAGGAATCATTGGCGGGATCGTCTGTTTCTGGGGAGTCTTCTCCCTCAAAGCCAAATTCGGCTATGATGATGCCCTTGATGCATTCGGCCTTCATGGAATTGGTGGTACTTGGGGAGGCATTGCAACAGGACTTTTCGCAACAACCTCTGTCAATGATGGCGGAGCCAATGGCTTATTTTACGGAGATCCAAGCTTACTTTGGAAGCAAGTTGTCGCCATTGTTGCCACTTACGCCTTTGTTGCTGTTGTAACATACGTGATCATCAAAGTCGTCAATATCTTCTTCAAGATTCGAGCAACCGAAGAAGAAGAATCAGTGGGTCTTGATTTAACCATGCACGGCGAAAAAGCATATCAAGATTAAAGAAAAAGGGGTGTCTCGATGAGCAAAATGTATAAAGTGGAGATTGTCACACGTCCAGCTAATTTTGAAACATTAAAGGTGGAGCTTGGAAAGATTGGTGTCACCTCTATTACCTTTTCAAATGTGCACGGCTGCGGCTTACAAAAGGGACATACAGAGCTATACCGCGGCGTTAAAAAGGAAAGCAACGTGTACGAACGATTAAAGATCGAAATCGTCCTGAGCAAGGTACCTGTCGAACAGGTCGTTGAAACAGCACAAAAAGTACTTCGCACAGGCGAACCAGGGGATGGGAAAATATTTATATATGAAATAGAAAATACAATTAACATCCGAACAGGTGAAGAAGGACCTGCCGCCTTATAGTACATCCTCCGCCGCTTGGCGGAGGATCTTTTTAAGACAGAAAAAAACTCTGTGTAGTCATCTACACAGAGGATCTTGCAAGACATTAAGATTGTTTTGTTTCTTCTAACTGACTGCTGTCTTTAGAGGAATCTGAAGACTTTTCTTGATCAGAGGATTTCCCCTTCTCATCAGACTTTTCTTCAGATTTTTCTCCAGCAGGCTCTTTGGCCTTATCTTCAGCAGCAGGTTCCTTCGTTTTTTCATCAGCCTTTGGCTGAGCAGGTTCTTTTGCTTCTTCCGTCACTTCTTGTGCTGCTTTTTCAATAGTAGAAACGGGCTTATCAATGAAGCTAAGTGGATTGAGCGCTAAACCTTCCATACGAATTTCAAAATGGACATGGTTACCGCTTTCAGCACCATAAAGATTTTTACCTGAAGCACCGATGACATCATTCTGCTTCACTTCATCGCCTTCTTTTACACTCACTTGCGACAACGATTGATAAACAGTTGACAATCCATCTTCATGTTCAATTTCAACGACATGACCGAGAACTGGATCTTTTTTCGCTTGAACCACTGTTCCACTAAGAGCAGCTGTGACATCAAACACTTTGCCATCTTTATCTGCAAGATCAATACCTTTGCTTAAGGTATAGGTGTTATTATAGTTTACAAGTGCTGCTTCTTTTTCTTTTTGATCAGCATCTGCTTCATAGAACTTTTTCACGACAGAAACATTATCAGAATTCTGGACCGGCATTGCAACATTTTCAATTGGCTTTCCAACTTCAACGGCATCATCACGCTGTTCTTGTCCTGCTTGATTTCCATCAGATAGTTGATCTTTCACATCTTTTGATACAGCTTGATACCAAAGAACTGCTGTTAACACGACCGCTGCGCTGACCAAGTAAATAGCAGGGAATACCCAGCGCTTACGGAAAAATTGCTGAACTTTTGTGATTTTGGAAGTACGTTTCTTTTCTTCCTCTCTCATTTTTCATCACCTCAGCAACATTCTGAACACTTTTCAAAAAATATATACACACGAAATCATTTTTCTTTTTATTTTGCGCAATCGCATCGATAATATGTATGATGAATGAAAAAAAGATGGGGGACTTTATTGTGAAAACTTTCAACCGCATTGCAACAGAAGATGACCTCAAAGCGATCGTCGATATCTACAATTCAACCATTGCTTCAAGAGAAGCGACCGCCGATACAGAACCTGTTACAGTTGAAGACCGCAGGCAATGGTTTTTGAATCATTCAGAGAAAAGACCTCTCTATGTAAAAACAGATGAAGAAGGAAATATCTATGGCTGGCTCAGCTTTGAAACATTTTACGGGAGACCTGCATACAACGGAACCGTTGAATTGAGTATTTATTTGAACCAAGACTATCGAGGAAAAGGCTTAGGATCGCTTTTCTTACAAGAGGCCATTGAATTGGCGCCCTCATTAGGCATCCGAACGTTGCTTGCCTTTATTTTCGGGCACAACGAAGCCAGCATTCGACTATTTAAAAAACACAGCTTTGAGACTTGGGGACACCTGCCACGCATCGCAGAAATGGACGGCAGCAGGTACGATTTAGATATACTAGGAAAAGAATTATAAAACCAGTATCTCTAACCATTCAGATTGTTGACAAAGGGCTAAAATGATGTGTATTTTAGCCCTTTGTCTTCTCTTCAGCGTGATAGAAAACCTTTGAAATCTAGGACGCAGCGGAGCGAATTTGACATTCGTAAGCTCCGGCACGCAGGACTGCGGGCGAATGCGAGGGTTTGTCTACACGTTGCAGCGTCTCTAAATCAAAGAGACGCTTTTTTATGAAACGTGCAACAGCTGTTCAAACTGTTTCGCATTTTGAAGAGATTTTCTTTGCAGGATGATTCCGTGTTCATCAATGAGAATCGCTTGCGGGACAACAGTTACCCCATACAGCTCCATGATTTGTGAAGAGCGCATATAAACGGCTTGATCCGGCAGCAATTGAAGAAGCGACGCATCATCCGCTTGTTCATCTCCATTAATAAATATGAACTGAGCATCATCACTAGAGATTTGCTGCTGCATATCAGCCAAAATGCTTTTGCACGTCATACAAGTAGAATTCACAAATAACAGCATCACGGCTCTCCCGCTTTGCAAATATTCCTTTAAAATCACCTTTTCCCCTAAATGCGTATAGTTTCGAAATAGCGGGGCCGGATCACCCACTTCTGCTTCCTTCAACTCAATCCCATCAAGGGTTTTTATTTTATTCATAAATTTCCCGATAAAACGGGCAAGCAGAAACACCACAGCCAGCTGAGCAATGACAATCAATAACACAATGATTAATAAAATATCTGTCATTTCATTTTATCTCCTTCTATAATTGATCCAAATTGATTGATCCACTTTCGCTTGAATAACATGATTTCTTGACTGACCGCTATGATGAAACAGACAGCCACTGCAATTAGAAAACAAATGATTTTGAAGTGCCATGGAATCGTCACTACATAGGAATGCACATAAAATAACCCCAGTACAAGAGCCAGCATCAGCACATTTCGAATCACAATCCCCCAATGAAGGCGTTCATTTTCAAGAAGACCTCCACAGCCGCACGAAATATCACGATGCCCTCTCAATAAATTGAACGTGACCGCTCCAGTATAGATACATAAAAGTGCTGTAAGACCAATCGCAGGTACGAGAGACATGTTCCAAATGAACAAATGAACAGTACAAACCAGTTCAACAGACAAAAATAAATAAAACATTGGTGCTGCGAAAGATGGAGGCATCAGCCGATAAGCATTCATCTGCTGCACATGCTCCGTCTGTTTTCTCACTTTATCCAGCCATGCACCTGCAAAAATGATTCCTAGTAGATAGACACCTATGAAATAAAAGACACTCACCTTACACCATCTCCTTTTGTTGAAATAGTTGAGATTGTGCCTCGTAAAGCCTTTTGTACTCTCCGTTTAGCGTCATAAGCTCATCATGGTTCCCCTCTTCGACGAAAGCACCATCTTTCATAACGATAATACGGTCTGCTAAGCGGGCCGCTCCCATACGATGTGTAATAAACAAAACACCTTGATCCTGCGTATGATCGAATAACTTTCGAATGAGTGAAATCTCCGACAGTGGGTCGAGAGCAGAAGTTGGTTCATCTAAAATGATAAAATCACTCTCTCTAAAAAAGGTTCTCGCCATCGCAAGCTTTTGCCATTGTCCACCAGACAGTTCATGGCCTTCTTCAAAAAAGCGGCCAAGCTGCGCATCATACGTTTCTTCCATTTGATTGATTCTTTTTTCTATACCTGCTTGCCGCGCAGCTAAAATCATTCGCTCTTCCTCATCTATATCGTCGATACGGCCAAACCCAATGTTTTCTTTCACAGTGAATTCGTACTTCATAAAATCTTGAAAAAGAACAGACATTCTAGCATGATATGACCTTTTATGAATGGTGGAAATAGACTCACCATTGACTTTCTGCATATTCGGCTGATCTGGATCGTATAAGCCGGTCAAACATTTGATCAAGGTGGTTTTACCTGATCCGTTATCCCCGACTAATGCTATACGTTCACCTTTATTGATATGAAAATGTATATGCTCAATAGCAGGCGTTTTCATATTCGGATAAGTAAAAGAGAGATTTTCTAGTGTGATGGACTGAATATGCTCGATCCTCCGAAGCGATGCTGCACTTTCTGACTGTTCATGAATTTCCTCTTCTCTCTTTTGAAAAGTTCTCATTTCATCAACATAAAGACTCGTTTCATATAAACTAGAGAATTCCCTCGTTAAATCTTGAAAACCACTTTGAATGTTTTGTACAGCTTGCAGCACAGCGACAAACGTCCCCGCCGCGATTTTTTTTTGGAAAATAAGAAAGACAATAAAAAGACCGCAGCACACATAGGCAAAGGTCATGAGCAATCCGCCCGCCATCTCCCAGCGGACTTGTCGTTTAAGCAATTTATATTTCTCATCTGCACTTTTTACATAATGACCTTTCCATTTTTGAAGAAGATAATTCCCTATTCCATATAAACGTATTTCCTTCAGAGAATCTCTTTGTGCTACAAGATCGGACACATACATTTCTCTTCGATCATTGGCAGTTAACATGCGGTTTAATTGATAACGCGCACCTCCAAAAAAAAGTTCAATCCACAAGACAGGCAGGGTAAACACGATCAGAATGACCGCCAAGCCCCAGTGGATACCGACCATGTAAATGAGAAGTGATACAACAGTAATCAACGCGCTCATGATTGTGAAAATACTCCTGACCATACTCAGAACGTGCTGATGACTGTTCATCACACGTTGACTTTCATTATAAAAAGACGGGTGTTCAAACGTAATAAACGGAAGCCTTATCGCCTTCTGAAGCAATTCACCCTTCAAATGCAAACCAATCAGATTTGTCGCTTTCTGCTGACTAAGCTGAAGAATGAACTGAAGCCCATATCCTAAAACCACAATGACCATTTGCAACCCAAATAACCACAAAACCTTTTGGATGTCTCCTGAAGAAGTCATAAATAAAATAATTTCATTAATCAATGTTTGAATAATCCAGACGCTAGCCAAGGGCATAAAACCAACGATCACTTGGACCAACAAGGTTAAAAGAAGATAAGAACGACTTCTTTTCCAAGTATAGGAGATTGCATATAAACAATGGTTTACTGTACTCATCAAATGCTCCACCTTACACCATTTAGTATAATTGACATATTTTTGATAATTGTATTATGATAGCTTTGCGTAACTTCACTCTGAGAGGACGATATACGATGAATTCAATCTTACTTTTACAGCTCACTCTTATTCTTTGCAGTCTTTTATTAACTGTCGGAGTCATCACTTATTTAAAACATCAGATGAAGCTGATCATCTTACCTATTCAACATGTTGGACAAAAACTTGTGCATCCGCTTCTCGAACAACCATCACCCATTCATATGAATGATCTGCTGCAAACAAATCAAATGCAGCAATTACTTATTTTCACTGACACAGCATGTCCGCACTGCATCCCGTCACTTGAACAATTCCTAGAAACGAAAGAACAGCGTAAATTAAACGTCTCATTTAGTATCTTGTTAAAGAATGGGCAAGAAAAGGATCAAGAATTATATCGTGATAACCAAACCAACATGCGAATTATCCCGGTAGATGAGCAATTGATAGAGGCATTCCAGATTCAAGAGTTTCCATATTACATCATGGTAGAAGACGATGAAACAATCTCATATGCGGCACCTTTTCCGGATGGTCTTTATTCAAGGTTGCCTGCAAAATAAAGATAAATGAGGCATGTGAAGAGTATCAAACACACGCCTCATTATTTATTATTGTGGATTTGGCTGAACATCCTTATCTTTTTCCCCTGTAGCGATTTCACTAGCTTCACCTGAAGCTGATGCTTGTTCCTCAGCTTGTTCAAACTCACTGCGAGCTTCATTTGAAATGTCTACTTGATCACCGTGCTGATTCACAGTAACGGACGAAGAAGACCCCTCTTTTTGAACCTCTTCCTCTAGTTCCTTTAATTTAGAAACATGAAGCTCTAAATCTTTTCCTTGCTGAACTAAAGTCAGTTGTTGAAATAATGCCTTTCTCTCTTCTGGAGAATGGTCGCCTTGAACAATTTGCGCAGCTTGGGTTAAAAAAGAATTTGATGTCTGGCCCGCTTGACGACTGTTCGACGTCTGCATAGCATCTGTTAAGAATGAAATTGAAGATATGCTCATGCGTTCACATCCTATTAAATAAGATACCTAGATTTAGCAGCCGCATCTAACGCGTTCTTGGCTAGTACAAATCTCACCTGTGTCACGATCCACGTAGTAACGGAAAGTTCCAACACCTTGAAGGAAACAAGTTGGTGCTGATTTGCAAGAAGTTACTAATTTTTGCAAAATGCATCTAGCAGCTGCAGGTTGAACATTGGTCATTTTGTTTAAAAAACGATCTAACATATGAATTCCACCTTCCAATTTTTATGGTAATACAACACAATAATAACCAATCTAAAGACAACTAACAACATATTTTGATATTTTTACTAATTATTTTTAACTACTATCCTTATTTATGACATAATTTGTCGTTAAAAATCATAGTAAATGTTACTTTTTTCTTATTTGAAAATAATTTATTTATCCATAAATAGTAAAGTGAAGATAGAAACATTTTTAATTGTTCAACATTCACTCTTCCTAAAGTACTACTTGCTCAAGTATGATAAAGAGTGAATACATAAAGGAGTGAACACGATTGCAACAAACTGAAAAAATCATTCAATCTCTTCATTCAATAGCAAAGTGGGGAAAAGTTGGTAGTATCTTTCTCTATATTTCAGGTGGACTTTCGATCCTTATTGGGTTTTGGCTTGTTCTTCCTGCTGCCCTTGGCGTTTTCCTCATTATGATGGGGATACATGTACAAAAATCTGTGAAAGCAGCTGAACAATTGATTCAAGCTCCTGATACTTCTTACGAAGACTTGTTAGAACAATATGCTAAGATGATGAAAATGCAGACACTGTTCGCCATTTCAAGTATTGCCGCAGTCATTCTCTCATTCATCGCCATCATTTTGATGCTTGTACTAGGAGGACTAGCCTTTCTCCAAGAGATCCCTAGTGATGTCCAGCAGTACGAAGGTGATTACGAACAAGAACTCGGTGACTTTTATTAAAGGATGGGGGTATCAATTAAAATTCGATACCCCTTTGTTTTGTGATTTGGCATTGATCATTTGATACTAAGCTTGACAATCAGCCTTTATCATTTTAAAATACAAATCGTAACTATTACGAATTAAAGGAGGATCATATCACTTATGCGTGTGAAAATCACCTTAGCCTGTACTGAAACAGGTGACAGAAACTATATCACTACAAAAAATAAACGAACAAATCCAGACCGATTGGAATTAAAAAAATATTCTCCTCGATTAAAGAAATATACCCTTCATAGAGAAACAAAATAATTTTTTAAGTTTTAAATCGTAATGATTACTTTTAAGTGAGGCGGAAAACAAAATGAGCATTTTCAAAAGGACAGAAACAAATGAATAAACGAATACCTGTTACAGTATTAAGCGGCTTTTTAGGAGCGGGAAAAACAACGATATTAAATCATGTTCTTCAAAATCGTAAAGGATTAAAAGTAGCTGTTATTGTAAATGACATGAGTGAAATTAATATTGATGCGGAATTAGTCAAGCAAGGCGGCGAGCTCTCTCGATCAGATGAGAAACTTGTTGAACTATCTAATGGTTGTATTTGCTGCACATTGAGAGAGGATTTATTAATCGAAGTAGAACGCCTTTGTAAGGCTGGTAATATCGATTATATCGTCATTGAGTCAACAGGTATTAGTGAACCAATCCCTGTCGCTCAAACTTTTTCTTACATTGATGAAGAAATGGGCATAGACTTGACACGCTTTTGCCGGCTAGACACGATGGTAACAGTGGTAGATGCAAACCGTTTCTGGACTGATTTCCAATCTGGAGAAAGTCTATTAGATCGTAAAGAAGCCGTTTCCGATGATGATGAACGTGAAATTTCCGATTTACTCATTGATCAAATTGAATTTTGTGACGTGCTGATTATCAATAAATGTGATCTTGTATCACCATCAGAACTAGATCGACTTGAGCACGTGCTAACCACACTTCAACCAGAAGCAACTATCATAAGAACCACAAAAGGTAAAGTACAGCCAAGCGACATTTTGAATACTGGTTTATTCGACTTTGAAAAATCAAGTGCTTCTGCTGGCTGGATAAAAGAAATCAACGCTGGACATTCTCAGCATACGCCGGAAACAGAAGAATACCAAATCTCATCATTTGTTTATGAAAGAAGACTCCCTTTTCATACCGGCAGGCTGAATAATTGGTTAGATCAGATGCCTGAGCAGATTGTTCGCGCTAAAGGATTTACATGGCTTGCCACACATAATGATTTAACCATTTTAATTTCACAAGCCGGAAAATCCGTGGCAATTGAACCTATTGCATACTGGATTGATGCCTTGTCCGAGCAAGAAAAAGCACGGATTTTAAATCAGGAACCAGAGCTTCTTGATGAGTGGGACGCAGAGTTTGGCGATCGACATACTAAACTGGTTTTTATCGGTGTGGACTTACCTAAAGCAGATATCATTCGCACACTTGATCAATGCTTACTCACTCCTGAGGAATTTGATCAAGATTGGACAACGTTTGAAGACCCCTTTCAATGGAAAATACACAATTAAACCAGGAGGGTTTTAAATGGCAAAGAAATCAAAGATTGCTAAAGAAAAAAAGCGGCAGCAGCTTGTTTTGAAATATGCGGAATTAAGGAAAGAGTTAAAAGAAAAAGGTGACTATGAAGCTTTGCAGAAATTACCTAGAGATTCCTCTCCCACTCGCTTAAAAAACCGCTGTGAATTAACGGGCCGTCCTAGAGGTTACTTACGGAAGTTCAAAATGTCTAGGATTGCTTTTCGTGAGCTTGCCTATAAAGGCCATATCCCAGGAGTGAAAAAATCGAGCTGGTAAAGATTGATTCGATGTTATCACAGCTCCTGTAAAAGTAAAGCAGCGCAGTATGATTGAAAATCTATTTTCCACACTTATCTTACGGTTTTTGAGGCACAAAATAGCATTTTAAAAAACAGCAGAACCCTCTGCTGTTTTTTATGGTGATTGCGTTTATATGATGAATCAGCCTGTTTTCAAAAAAAGATTTTCAACAGTGATTATGCCATTTCCTCTTCTTTTCAAAAATACATGATCATGATACTTTGTTGTCACTACCCACCGATGTATGACATCTCAACTTTTTTCTGATCTTTCTTTTGCTCTCTCTCGGCTGAATATTGATCATGTCTATTTGACCATAGCTCCTTCAATATTTTCGTTATACCTTCATCATTTTCTGTCGTACGAATGATCCGTTTCAGATCAAAACCCGATGATGCAAAGAGACATGTGAACAATTCACCGCGTGCAGATAGCCTTGCTCTATTACATGATCCACAAAAAGCATCTGAGACAGAAGAAATAATGCCAATCTCTCCTGAACCATCTTCGTAAAAAAAGCGATTGGCAACTTCCCCCGCATATCGAGGGGGTTCTGGTTTGATAGGATATTTTGAATCAATCAGATCAATTATCTCTTTTTTCGTCATCACATGCTCTAGATTCCATTTATTTGTATTGCCGACATCCATAAATTCAATAAATCTCAGAATGTGTCCTTCTTTTTTAAAATAGTCTGCCATTGGTAAGATATCCTGATCATTCACACCTTTTTGGACAACCATATTGATCTTAATAGCAAGTCCAGCCTTTTTTGCAGCCTTAATTCCATCAAACACTTTTTGGATGGAAATATGCCTTCCATTCATTTGCTTAAAACGTTCGGGATTTAATGAATCCAAACTAATAGTAACTCTCTGAAGACCTGCTTTCTTTAACTTATCAGCATATAAAGGTAAAAGCGTTCCATTGGTTGTCATAGCGATGTCTTCGATTCCTGGGATTTTTGCGAGCTTTTCTATTAAGATGGACAAATCTTTACGCATTAAAGGTTCACCGCCCGTGATGCGTAATTTCACCACACCTAAGTCCTTTGCAAAAAGGGTAGCAAGTCGTTCAATTTCTTCGAAACTAAGCAGCTCTTCTTTATTCAAAAAAGGAAAATCTGGTCCAAAGATTTCAGCAGGCATACAGTACGTACATCTAAAGTTACAGCGATCGGTTACCGAGATTCTTAAATCGCGCAATGATCGATGTCTTTTATCCAAAATACTGACCATACTTTGCCTCCTATTCTGTAATACGCTGGTGATGAGTATAGATATTAAAAGATCCTCCTCTGACGAATCCAACTGTCGTGATATTTAATTCTTCTGCCATTTTAAGCGCTAGCTCTGTAGGTGCTGATTTTGATATCACAATAGATACTCCTAGTTTCGCTGCCTTCAACAGAACTTCCGACGATATCCGGCCGCTAAACACAAGGATTTTATCTCTAAGTGGGATTCGGTGAAGTAAACAATATCCAAAGATTTTATCCAAAGCATTATGTCTTCCTATATCAGTTCTAGTGATGAATAGCTTCTCTGTGTCACACAGTCCAGCATTATGCACACCACCAGTATGTCGAAATAATTGGCTTTCGTCTTGTAAACACTTCATTAAGTGCATACAGGTTTCAGCAGAAATGTTAATTTGATCAATGGCTGTTTTTGCAGTCTTCACATCTTGGAGAAAATAAAAGTGTCTCCCTTTCCCACAGCAAGAACCAATCACTCGTTTTGTAAAGTCTGATGAATGAAAACGACTTGAGTGGATTAAATCAACATATGCAAAGCCCATACTTTCATCTATTGTAAACCTTTTAATCTCATTTTCAAATCGAATGACTCCTTCTGAAGCTAAAAAGCCGATAACCAATTCTTTCAAATGCTCTGGTGAACAAACGAGTGTCACAAACTCTTCTCCATTCACCATCACAGTTAAAGGAAATTCTTCTACAACTTCATCTGTTTTGCAGGTAAATTTTCCTTCACGATATTGGTGTATGACTCGTTTCGTTTTAACAGAAGGATTCATTGTATGATCTTCCTTTCAACACAAATTTAGTTATATGAACCAATCAAATTGTGATATTATTTTAAAAAGTCATAAAAATGTAACATATTTCTATCTTATCAAACTTTTTGATTGCTTTATATGGGGGGAACACAATGAACAAATCAAAAAATCGTTGGCTCATTGCGACAAGTGCTGTGGGAATCCATTTATCTATTGGGTCTGTTTATGCATGGAGTGTTTTTACGAATCCTTTACATCAAACCTTTCAGTGGTCATTAACAGAAATAAGCCTCACCTTCAGCATTGCTATTTTATTTTTAGGTTTATCTGCTGCTTTCATGGGACATTTCGTTGAAAAGTATGGCCCAAGGGCATCGGGGCTCTTCTCAGCTATTTTCTTTGGCATTGGAATGACTGGGTCAGGGTTCGCTGTCCACATGTCTTCACTGCCTCTCCTCTATTTATTTTATGGTGTACTTGCTGGAATAGGATTAGGTGTAGGCTATATTGCACCTGTATCAACATTAGTCAAATGGTTTCCGGACCGAAGAGGACTTGCAACCGGTTTAGCCATTATGGGTTTTGGATTTGCTTCACTTATCTGCAGCCCAATTATTCAATTTCTCATTGAAAAAGTTGATATCGCAAATACCTTTTATATTCTTGGACTCTCCTATTTTACGATCATGGTGATCTCATCTCTTTATTTATCACCACCAACGCCCGATGACGTCAAACAATTTGACGTGTTGAAAACAAGTCAAAGAAAATTCCCTCAAGATTTATCACAGCTCACAGCAAATGAAGCGATCAAAACACGGCGTTTTTATTATTTGTGGCTCATGCTCTTTATTAATATCACGTGCGGAATTGCCATTATTTCAGTAGCGTCGCCTCTTGCTCAAGAAAGTGTTGGATTCACTGCAGGCGCTGCAGCTACTCTTGTTGGTGTTTTAGGTGCTTTTAATGGGCTAGGACGAATTGGCTGGGCATCCTTCTCTGATTATATCGGAAGGCCAAATACGTATACGATTTTCTTTAGTATACAGCTCATCGCTTTTCCCTTACTTCCCTACTTAAAAGAACCACTTATCTTTTCAATCGTGATGGCGATCATTTATACGTGCTATGGAGGAGGGTTTGCCTCAATTCCAGCCTATATTGGAGATTTGTTTGGTACGAAACAACTTGGTGCAATACACGGTTATATTCTGACCGCTTGGGCCGCTGCTGGTTTAGCAGGACCTTTATTTTCATCCTTTATTCGAGATATAACAGGCAATTACACACAAAGTCTCATGGTGTTCTCTGGCTTATTTTTCATTGCTTTTATCCTATCTCTTCTCATTCGGAAGGATATTCAACAGCTTAGAAAATCAAACCTTACTGCTACTTCTTCTGTCACAGCCCGTCCTTAATTTGAATTTGACAGAATCACAATCTACAGGTAATTTTTAGATATGAAAACGCTTTACAAAGTAATAGGAGGGTGATGATATCATGGGGAAAACACAACACAAGGGGCCTGTTAAACTCAACAAAAAACCCTCACCAAAGCTATGGGCCTCTTTTGCTCCTATGGGGCTTGGAAAAGTGAAACCTAAGCACATTCGGGATACGATGAAGGTGGCTTGGGAAAACAAAGATAACCTCCCTTACGCGTACCGTATTTTAACGCAGGGCGTTTGTGACGGCTGCGCCCTTGGTGTATCAGGTTTATACGATCAGACACTTGCAGGACCCCATATATGCACAACAAGGCTAAATGTGCTTCGCCTTAACACAATGCCAGCTATTGACCCAAAATGGTTCGAAGATATTCATCAGCTAAAAAAAATGGATAGTACCTCTCTGCGTAAGCTTGGGCGTATTCCTTATCCACTGATCCGAAAAAAAGGGCAAAATGCCTTTACACGTATTTCTTGGGATGATGCATTAGATCAAATCGCTGCTAAAATCAAATCAATTGACAAACGACAGCTCGCTTTCTACTTAACAGCCAGAGGAATTACAAATGAAGTTTATTATACCGCTGCGAAGGCTGCACGATTTATAGGAACAAATCATATCGATAATGCTTCCCGCATTTGCCATTCACCGAGCAAAACCGCTCTTAAACGTTCCCTTGGCATAGGTGCTTCTAGCTGTAATTACAGTGATTGGATCGGAACGGATGTATTGGTTTTTTGGGGATCAGTCGCAGCAAACAATCAGCCTGTTTCCACTAAATATATGTACGCTGCTAAAAAGAAAGGAACTAAAATTATTGTCATTAATCCGTATAAAGAGCCTGCGATGGAAAAGTACTGGGTTCCCTCTATTCCAGAAAGTGCTTTATTCGGAACAAAAATAGCTGATGATTTTTACCAAGTCAATATAGGCGGCGATATTGCGTTTATGAACGGCGTCATCAAACATTGGTTTGATATGGAGCAGCATGCTCCTCACTCCGCTCTTGACCATGAATTTATTCAAGCCCATACAACTGGCATAAAGGATTTAAAGCAACATGTCGAACAGTTGAAGTGGGAGGACCTAGAAGCATCGTCAGGCTTGTCAAAAGAAAGAATGAAGGAATTCGCAGTCCTCCTTGCCAATGCCAATTCTGGCGTTTTTATTTGGAGTATGGGTCTTACCCAGCATCGATTTGCAACAGATAATATATCGCAAGTCGCAAACCTTGCCATGTTACGTGGATTTATTGGCAGAAAACATTGTGGCGTCATGCCGATTCGCGGACATAGTGGTGTCCAGGGTTCAGGCGAAATGGGCGCCGATCCATTTGTTTTGCCAGGCAGTGATTTTGATGAAGAGAATATTGAAAGAATTGAGAAGATATGGGGATTTGACATTCCGAAATGGCATGGTGATACCATCGGTCAATCGTTTGAAAAGATGGCTCTCCCAAAAGAACACCCACAAAAACTCAACATGCTGTTTACTAGCGGTGGAAACTTTTTAGAAACGATGCCAAATCCAGAAGCGATCGAAAAAGCATTATCTGGGCTCGAACTCCGTGTCCATCAAGATATCATTTTGAATACCTCTACACTGGTAGAGGCAGAAGAGACGGTGATTGTTCTGCCTGCTATGACAAGGTATGAACAGCCAGGCGGCGGTACGTCAACCAGTACGGAACGCATGGTATATTTCAGTCCGGAAATTGAAGGACCTCGTATTGAAGAAGCCAGAGCAGAATGGGACATTTATATTGATCTTGCGAAAAGGGTCCGACCAGAGGATGCCGAGCTGATTCATTTTGAACATGCTGAAGACATTCGCCGCGAGATTGCCATCGCAAATCGAAACTATGATGGCATACAGCATTTGCGTCATAAAGGAGACGTTTTCCAATGGGGAGGCGCATGGCTTTGCGAAGATGGTGCATGTCCAACACCGGACGGCAAGGGACACCTTCTTCCTGCCCAGCTGCCTCAATACCGGAAAACTGAGGGGCATTTCAATATTACGACAAGACGAGGTAAACAATTTAACTCTATGATCTACAGTGAAAAGGATGCCTTTAATGGCGGAAAGCGTCATTCTATCTTGATGAATGAAGAAGATGCAAAAGAGCTTTACGTCCAAGAAGGTGATCCAGTTGTTCTTTTTAATCAATATGGGTCCTATCAAGGAGCTGCTCAATTCGGGGAATTGAAGCGGGGAAATATCGCTGTTTATTGGCCTGAAGGGAACGTTTTAATTCCTAAAGGTGTTTATGAGAGCTATTCACAGATTCCAGAATATAATACGACTGCGATATTAGAAAAAGCCGAAACCTTTCATGCAAGAAAAGATCAGCACTACGTGGAGAAACGAATTGATGAATTAGAAACGACTTTAAATTGATCTCCAACTAAAAAACAGCTGGGGGGTGTTTTCCCCAGCTGCCATTCACATCCTACTGACCAAAAGTGCTCGCTTCTTGTTGAAGAATCTGTTTCAATTCTTCTGCATTTGCTGCCGGTTGATATTGTCCACCACCAGCTTTTGCAACAGATTTTAGACTTTTTGCTTCTTTTTCATTCACATCGAAGCCAATGATATTGACGATTGTATCAATACCGTCTTCATGTAATTCCTTTGCTGCTTGAGAAGGGCTTCCACCACATGTTTCTTCACCATCGCTGACAACATATACGATATTTTTCCCTTCAGCCTGGTGATCTTCAAAATCTTGTTTCGTATCAGTTAATGCTTTTGCTAGTGGTGTCCAGCCTGTTGGACCATACACATTCAGCGCTTGCTGAAATCTTGTTTGCTCATATGTTCCAAATCCATAAACGGCTTCAGAACTTGCACATGAAACGGCTTTTCCTGCATTTTTATTGGTCCCTTCATGACCAAATACACGAAGCAGGACTTGCGTATCTTCTGATAAAATACTTGCGAAGCTTTGAATAGAACGTTTTGCGATATCGATTTTCTTTTCTCCCTCAACCGATTGTGCCATGCTGCCGCTTAAATCGAGTAATATGACCACATGAGCAGGCTCCTGTTTTGTCACAGCATGAGCTGGTGAAGAAAGAAGCAGGACAAGACTAGCCAAAATGGTTAATACAATATTGCGTTTCATTCATAAAAACCTCCCTTTTTACATTTGTACAGAAAAAGAGAAACGAAAGCATACATCAATCGTTTCCCTTTTGTTCAACAAGTTATTCGTGTAGTTTTAATGATTCTGCCGTTAAGATAGAACCCATTTCTTTACCAGTACTTGTTTGGTAGTAGTGACCTTTACCAGCTTTGGCTACTTGCTTTAATTGGCCTTCATAGCCATCGTTAAAGTCTAATCCGATGACATTGACAACAGTAGATCCTTTTGATTGATGCAATTCTTTTGCTACCTTCACAGGATCTCCGCCACAAGTTTCTTCACCATCAGTAATTAAATACACAATATGTTTTGTTCCCTCATGAAGCTGCTTATCCGTTTGCTTTGCACTTTCAAGGGCACGTGCAATCGGTGTCCAGCCGTTTGGTCCAAGTCCGTTTAAAGAGTTTTCAAAGCTTTGCTTTTCGTAAGGCTGTACGCCGTAAACTCCTCTAATGACTTCACATGATTGAGCTTTACCTGAATTTTTGTTGTTTCCTTCAGAACCAAACAAGCTCATACGAATTTTAGCGTCTTTCGGAAGTGACTGGGCAAATTTAAATACCTCTTGTTTTGCGAGATCAAATTTGCGCTCTCCATCTACTTTTCTTGCCATGCTTCCACTTGCATCAAGTAAAATTGTGACTCTTACATCATTCTTATGTTTTTTGGCTGCTGTTGCTTCTGCAAACACTGGTGAAGAGATTGACATGGATAATGTCAATACAGCTAAGGCTACGAGTGTAAATACTTTTTTCAACATACTTTTCATTCCTCCTTATGTATTTAATTGAAACATCTTAATCGTAAATTATTCTTTCTTGGAATGGTATAGGACTCGATCCCTTTTTCTCTTTCATCGAAATCACTAAAATTCTGTCAGATGTCTAGATATTTTCACCTAACGCATCATTTATCCCTTCGTTTTCTCTGTCTTTCGAGGGACTTTGTATCGGCCATCGGTTCTTGTCAGGACATAAATGTTTAAGATTTCCTGACCTGCATCTTAAGTCGCAATTTGACACATTCTGTTCAAACCTCTTTGAACAAACAAAAAGATGCCCCGTTTCTGAGGCACCTTTTCTTTTATTTTTTAGCCATATACGTGTTGAGAAAACGATCAGCTGATTCAATTTGAATCCCTTTATAATAATGTTTCACAATGGCTTCTACTTTTTTGCCTGACTGCGCCATATAATGCGCACCATATTGGCTCATCCCTACACCATGGCCGTATCCTTTTGTCGTGATCACAATTTGCTGGCCCTTTCTTTCCCATGTAAAATCTGCAGAGTGAAGTCCCAGTGATTCTCGAATGTCTCTGCCTGTCAGTGTTTTACCGTTTATCACGGCTTTTGCTACTTGGTTTCCTGGTGTCCGCTCTACAATCTCTCCTACCTGAGCCTGCTGACTGAGGGTCACACCTAGTTTTTGCTGAAATTCACTAACCGTGATGGTCTTCGTGTTTTGAAATTTTGGTGATTTTTCGTCCCATTTACTTGAGACACTTTTCAAATAAGGGATTTCGTTTTTCCAATAGGCTTCTGCATTTTCAGTTTTCCCATTACTTGTAGAAAAGAAAGAAGCATCAATTGGTTTTTCGTCATAGGTCAGCACTTTCCCTTGTGTGCTGGCGACAGCTTCTGTGACCTTTTTTAATTTCCAGTTGTACGCTTTCCCCCAAATTTTCTTGAGTTCCTGCTTATTTTTGTAGACTTGGAACATTTGTGTGTCATCTACAAGAGAGCCCTTTGGTGATTTGACGGTCTTATCGATGATCATTTGTCTGACGATATACGTTCTAGCAGCGAGTGCCTGTGCCTTGAGCGCCTCCATTTCAAAATCAGCTGGCATTTCAGAAGCTACGACACCGATCACATACTCTTCTAGAGGAATGTTTTCTACCTGCTGATGAGTTGAACGATAGACGGGAATGGAGACGGGCGATTGCTTCAATTTGACTGAACCTTTCACTTCTTTTTTAACTGATGGTTCTGCTGCTACGTGTTGGCTAGCCGCGGGTTTCCCTTGGAATGTCGGCAACACGAGTAAGGTTGGAATCATTAAAATGATGATGCATATTCCTGCGATTGTCCATATCATTGGTTTCATATTTGGCTGCCCCCATTTGTCATTGAATCTCTTTTATCCTATGGGCAAGGACAAGCTAATATGACAGCTTCTTTCATTCATTGGACAAGACTTTCGATCATGCCAACATGCTCTTCACCAATTGATTTTACTGTTCGTCTTTATGAATAAAATTTAAAACGATTGGATACACTAATGATAAGCTTTTGAAAATGAAGCATTCTATGATTCTAAAAAAAAATCAGTATGCCCCAATGGACACACTGATTTCTTTATCATTACGCGTTCAGATCTGACACAACTTGTTCTTGTGTAACATCAGCTGATTCATCGTTTACTCTTTCAATATCTGCACCGATTGCTGCAAGTTTTTGGTGGAAGTTCACATATCCACGGTCAATATGCTTCAATTCAGTGACACGTGTATGACCTTCTGCCACTAATCCAGCAAGTACAAGTGCTGCTCCTGCTCTTAAGTCAGTCGCTGAAACTTCAGCACCTTGAAGTTGAACCGGCCCATTGATAATCACAGAGCGACCCTCAATTTTAATATCGCCATTCATGCGGCGGAATTCTTCAGCATGCATAAAACGGTTTTCAAACACAGTTTCTGTGATCATGCTTGTTCCGTTCGCACGAAGCAATAGCGCCATCATCTGAGACTGCATATCCGTTGGGAACCCAGGATGCGGCATTGTTTTTAGATCGATTGGCTTGAGCTCAGATGGTCCAATCACTCTTAAACCTTCTTCTTCTTCAATGATCTGAATACCCATTTCTTCCATTTTTGCAACAAGTGATGTCATGTGCTCTGGCACTGCGCCTTTTACAAGAACATTTCCTTCTGTAATGGCTGCTGCCACCATGAAAGTACCCGCTTCAATTCTGTCAGGGATGATGTTGTGTTTTGCACCGTGAAGTGTTGCCACACCTTCAATTTTGATTGTACCAGTACCAGCCCCGCGAACCTTACCGCCCATGGCATTGATGTAGTTTGCCAAATCAACAATTTCAGGTTCTTTTGCTACGTTTTCTAAAATCGTTGTTCCTTCAGCTAGTGCTGCTGCCATGATGATGTTTTCAGTTGCACCCACACTTGGGAAATCCAAATAGATTTTTGCACCTTTTAAACGGCCTTCTACTTCAGCCTCGATGAAACCATTGCCTACTTGAATTTTAGCTCCCATTGCTTCGAAGCCTTTTAAATGCTGATCAATTGGTCTTGAACCAATCGCACAGCCTCCAGGTAATGCGACTCTTGCATGACCTGTTCTTGCTAAAAGTGGTCCCATGACGAGCACAGATGCTCGCATTTTACGCACATACTCAAACGGAGCCTCAGTTTCTAGTGCATGAGATGCATCTACTGATACTTCGTTATTTTCAAAATGTACTTCTGCTCCTAAATGACGTAACACTTCATTGATTGTATATACATCGGAGAGCGTAGGTACATCACAAATTACGCTTTTTTCTGTACTTGCTAACAAAGATGCAGCGATAACTGGTAAAACGGCATTTTTTGCGCCTTCTACTTTAACTGTGCCGTTTAACTTTTGACCGCCGCGGACGATGATTTTTTCCAAGGTCTTCCCCTCCGCGTCCCAAATTCTCTATATTAATATTCAGTCGTTACGATTGGTGTGCCAACCGTAATCGTATGATTTTCGTTCATTTCCGAACTTCTGATGGCAATTTGAACATTCATTTTATCATTTGAAGTCATAATGAACTGTTCCCACTTATCTGTGTAAGCGGAAAGCGACACAAAATTAGACTCAACGAGATACTCAACTGGTTTTGCTTGAAATTCTTTTGCTAACATTTCAGCTTTTTTTTGCAAAACAACATCCATCATACCATTTACATGACCATCGAGACAAGTAAAAATCACAAATTTTTCTTGTAATATGCTTTTTGCATGACGTACGAACTGATCATATGTATGCTCCCAGGTATTCAGTGGGCGAGCACCTTTTTGCTCATATAATAAATACGACTTTTGGTTTGATTTTGTGTCGGTCTTCACGAGTAAAATTTTCGATAAGGTATCATTTTTTTCATCTTTGTACATTCCTGTGACTTTGGTGACATGTTTCTCTTTTTTTTCGGTCCACTCATACTGTCGTAGTTCGTCTTTCAAACGTTTCACTTTTTTTGAAAATTGTTCGGATGAAATGTCTACATTTTTTTTGGCATGAAGGGTCCAGCCATCGACTTCGATTTGCTGGTTTTTCAGACCTTCTGCTATTTGAGCGAGTGGGGAAGATTCTTCCGCACGAACACCTTGAATCATCAGAACAAAAAAAAGAATAAACGCAAATAATGGCCAGCCTTTCAAATAATTTCTCACTTGTCATTCCCCCTTGCTACCAGTGTTGCCGCAAGGGGTTAAATGCATACGTGGAAAAGTCAACAAAGGCCATGCTTTTGACACTTCTTTTTACGTTCCCGCAGAAGGCTTTAACCAAACCTTTTATGTTAGAACATATAAGGAATTTGTCTGGAGAAATTTAAATAATCAAGGAAGAAATTGCTGACCGCAGATGCGATAGCAATGGTGATGAGCATCATCAGCAATCTTGCCTGAATGATTTTCCCTTTTTTAATCAGTGGATCAATATTTACGGCAAGCAATGCCCACCACGTAATGGCAATAAAAAATAGGTGGATCACAATACTCACAATTGCTTGTTGTCCTACGTCTTCCATACAGCTGAATCCTCCTTTTATTTATTTCTGTAAAGGAAAACTCCCTTTCATTATATCCTCGAAAATCGGAAAGATGAATCATTTGGAAAAAAGAGCTACATTTAGTGTGAATCCCCTCTTATACTGTTGCCTAGGAGATGATATACTGCGTGTGGAAGGAGCTGATCAGTTTGAAAGATTCTTTTCCTGACTTTGTTGATTTGTACGGAGAATTGGTTCCCTCATTTGATCATGAATGGGAGGCCATTGCTTTCTACTTTGATTATAGACAGACACAGCTAGAAGAATTAGCACAATTGTGTCATTTTCATAACATTTCTTTGGATTACTCAGAGGAAAGCCTGTATCAGTTAGAATCTTTATACTTTGATGCGTTTACCCAGCAGCTTTTTGCTGAGTGGAAAATGCCCATTGATGCATTAGAAGCAATGATGAGTGTGTATATAGGAGAGGTTGTCCTCCGTCATCATTCAGATGCTGACTGGGTGGTGCGGCCTTATATGGACTCTCCGCATCAATATACGCTTGGTTTGCGCCGGCACAATAAAACGTGGCATAGTACGCAGTTTTGCGAGCACTTATATCTTGAAAAACAGGATTCTCACCCTTATGTGTCAATGTACCAATCCCTCATGTCATTCTAAAAAAAATCCTTCTTATCATTGTGATAAGAAGGATTTTCTGTTTTATTTCCCTGCTACATTTAAACGGTTTAACGCCCGTTTTAATGCGAGTTCCGCCCGGCGTACATCACTTTCATTCGGGTGGTTCAAATGCTCTTCAGCACGCTGTTTCGCTGATTTCGCACGATCTACATCAACTTTGTCTGATGTTTCAGCGGCCTGAGCAAGAATGGTTACTTTTTCAGGGCGAACTTCAACAAATCCGCCACTTACTGCAACCAATTCAGTTGATCCACTATGTTTTAAGCGAACTGCACCGATTTTTAGCGGAGCAACCATTGGAACGTGGCCAGCTAAAATACCAAGCTCACCGCTTTCTGCTCTGACACTGACCATTTCCACATCCGCTTCATACACTGGGCCGTCGGGAGTAACGATATTGACTTGAACGGTCTTCATGCTTTTACCCTCCTAAGGACCAGATTAGGCCTCTACACCCATCTCTTTGGCTTTTTCAACCACTTCTTCAATGCGTCCAACTAAGCGGAATGCATCTTCTGGAAGGTGATCGTATTTACCAGATAAGATTTCCTTGAAGCCTTTAACAGTTTCTTTCAATGGCACGTAAGAACCTTTTTGGCCAGTGAACTGTTCTGCTACGTGGAAGTTTTGAGATAGGAAGAATTGAACACGACGTGCTCTGTGTACCACAAGCTTATCGTCCTCAGATAATTCATCCATACCTAAAATGGCAATGATATCTTGTAGCTCTTTATAACGTTGCAATGTTTGCTGAACTTCACGCGCAATCGCATAATGCTCTTCGCCAACAATCTCAGGTGCAAGTGCACGAGATGTTGATGCAAGTGGATCAACCGCTGGGTAAATACCCATTTCTGTCAGCTTACGCTCAAGGTTCGTCGTTGCATCAAGGTGAGCGAACGTTGTGGCTGGAGCTGGATCCGTATAGTCATCCGCAGGTACATAGATCGCTTGAATCGATGTAACCGATCCTACGTTTGTAGACGTGATACGCTCTTGCAGCTGACCCATTTCTGTTGCAAGTGTCGGCTGATAACCTACCGCTGAAGGCATACGTCCAAGAAGGGCTGATACTTCAGAACCTGCTTGTGTAAAACGATAGATGTTATCGATGAAGAACAATACGTCTTGACCTTGTTCATCACGGAAATGCTCTGCCATTGTCAAACCAGTTAAGGCAACACGCATACGTGCACCTGGTGGCTCGTTCATTTGACCGAAGACCATCGCTGTTTTTTCGATAACGCCAGAATCTTTCATTTCGTAGTAAAGGTCGTTTCCTTCACGTGTACGCTCTCCAACACCAGCGAATACAGAAATACCGCCGTGTTCTTGTGCGATGTTGTTGATTAATTCTTGAATCAGAACGGTTTTACCTACACCGGCTCCACCGAATAGACCGATCTTTCCACCCTTGATATAAGGAGCTAGAAGGTCAACAACTTTGATACCTGTTTCAAGAATTTCAACTTCTGTAGAAAGTTGATCAAAAGAAGGCGCTTGTCTGTGGATTGGATCTCTCTGAGCTTCCACACCAAGTGGCTCATCTAAGTCAATGTTATCTCCCAGTACGTTGAATACACGTCCAAGTGTTACGTTACCAACTGGTACTGAAATTGGTGATCCAACGTCTACAGCTTCCATGCCGCGCTTAACACCGTCTGTTGATGCCATTGCGATGGTTCTCACTGTATCATCACCTAAATGTAGTGCTACTTCTAAAGTTAAGTCGATATCAACTTCACTTTCGCTTTCCGCTTTATGCGAAACTTTGATCGCATTATAAATCTCAGGCAAGTGACCATCTTCAAAACGAACGTCTACGACTGGTCCCATGATCTGACTGATGCGTCCTGTTTTCATTGCATTCCCTCCTGACAATTATTTCTATTCTAAGGCAGCTGCTCCGCCGACAATTTCTGTAATCTCTTGTGTAATCGCTGCTTGACGAGCACGGTTATAAGAGAGTGTCAGGTTGTCGATCAATTCTTTCGCGTTGTCTGTTGCACTCTTCATTGCTGTCATTCTTGCAGCATGTTCACTGGCTTTGCTGTCAAGAAGCGCACCGAAAATCAAACTCTCTGCATATTGAGGAAGGAGAACTTCTAGAATTTCTTCTTCAGAAGGCTCAAACTCATAAGATGCGGAACGTTTATTTGGTGTCGCTGCGGCCGAAAGGTCCGTTAGCGGCAATAATTTTTTCTCTGTTACTTCTTGTGAAATGGCACTGACAAAATGGTTGTAGAACATGTAAAGTTCATCAAACGCTCCATCAGAGAACATTTGAACTGTACTGCTTGCTAATTCTTTAATATCAGCAAACGCTACTTCATCACCAAGCCCTGTTACTTCAGAAATAACTGGAATACCGCGCTTTTTGAAGAAGTCGCGTCCGATTTTACCAATGACAATCACCGCATATTCATCAGCGGATTGATGACGAGATTGAATGGTTTGGTAAGCGGCACGCAAAATCGAGCTGTTAAAAGGTCCTGCAAGCCCTCGATCAGATGTAATGACGAGATACCCTGTTTTTTTGACAGGTCTTGAAAGAAGCATTGGGTGCTTAGCACTTGTTCCAGTTGCTATTGCTGCAACGACTTCTTGGATTTTCTCCATGTAAGGAACAAAAGACTTCGCATTGTTTTCAGCACGATTCAGTTTCGCAGCTGATACCATTTGCATCGCTTTTGTGATCTGACTCGATTTTTTCGTTGACGTGATCCTTGACTTAATATCGCGTAATGAGGCCAAAGATTTCACCACCTTTTTTCAGGAATCCGTGTTCATTTACGTGAAAAGAGAGAAAAAGAGAATCTTTTTCTCTCGGAAAGATTACTAATTAGTTGCTTGGCGCAAACGTACGTTTAAAGCCTTCGATTGCTGTATTCCACTCTTCATCAGCAGGCATGTTTCCTGTTTGAGAGATTGTATCGAACAAGTCTTTATGGTTTTCTTCAATGTACATGAATAACTCAGCTTCAAAACGTTTGACATCAGCAATTGCCACATCGTCTAAGTATCCTTTTGTCAGTGCATAAAGAATCGCTACTTGTTTTTCAACTTTAAGCGGTTTGTTCAAGTCTTGTTTTAAGACTTCAACTGTTCTTGCACCACGGTTTAATTTCGCTTGAGTCGCTTGGTCTAGATCAGATCCAAACTGAGCGAATGCTTCAAGCTCACGATATGAAGCAAGGTCCAAACGAAGTGTACCTGCTACCTTTTTCATCGCTTTGATTTGTGCAGAACCACCTACACGGGATACAGACAATCCTGCGTTTACTGCTGGACGTACGCCTGAGAAGAAGAGATCAGATTGTAAGAAGATCTGTCCATCTGTGATCGAAATCACGTTTGTTGGGATATATGCAGAGATATCACCAGCCTGCGTTTCTACGAAAGGCAATGCTGTGATAGAACCGCCACCCTTTTCGTCACTAAGCTTCGCTGCACGTTCTAATAAACGAGAGTGAAGGTAGAAAACATCACCAGGGAATGCCTCACGACCTGGAGGACGACGAAGCAATAATGAAAGCTCACGGTAAGCTGCCGCTTGTTTAGAAAGGTCATCATATACAACAAGTACGTGCTTGCCGTTATACATGAATTCCTCCCCCATCGTTACACCTGCATATGGAGCAAGGTAAAGAAGTGGAGCTGGCTGTGATGCAGAAGCTGTCACAACGATTGTGTAATCAAGCGCACCATGCTTACGTAGTGTTTCAACAACGCCACGAACTGTTGATTCTTTTTGTCCGATCGCTACATAGATACAGATCATGTTTTGATCTTTTTGGTTTAGGATCGTATCAATTGCAACAGATGTTTTACCTGTTTGACGGTCACCAATGATCAATTCACGCTGTCCACGTCCGATTGGAATCAAGGCATCAATCGCTTTAATTCCTGTTTGAAGCGGCTCATGTACAGATTTACGATCCATAACGCCTGGTGCTTCACTTTCGATTGGACGTGTTTTGCTTGTTAAGATTGGACCTAGTCCATCAACAGGCTGACCAAGTGGGTTCACAATACGACCGATTAACTCTTCACCTACTGGAACCTCCATGATACGACCTGTACGTTTTACGTCATCACCTTCGCGGATATCTTTGTAAGGTCCTAAAATAACGATACCTACGTTAGACTCCTCAAGGTTTTGAGCCATACCCATTACACCGTTAGAGAACTCAACCAGTTCTCCTGCCATAATGTTGTCAAGGCCATGTACACGCGCGATACCGTCCCCTACTTGAATGACTGTACCGACATCTTTTACTTCGATTTCAGATTGATAGTTTTGGATTTGCTGCTTTATCAGCGCGCTAATCTCTTCAGCTTTGATACTCACTAAGGTTTCACCCCTTCTAACGATTTTCGCCTGCAAGCTGACGTTCAATGCGGGAAAGCTTTCCGCTGACACTGCCGTCATAAATGCGGTTTCCGATACGGATTTTCACTCCGCCTATTAGATCCTTGTCAATCACATTTTCAACACGCAGTGATGTGACTCCGGCTTTTTTGGCAAATACTTCAGATAATGATTGAATTTCAGCCCCGCTAAGCGGTTTAACTGAATACACGATCGCATCGTCTATTTGTTTCGTACGGTTTGCAAGTTTCACAAACTCAGACGTCATTTCAGGAAAAATATTCGTGCGTCCGCGGTCAATCAGTAAATACATTGTGTGCAATACATAAGTTGAAACACCTTTGAAAGCTTCTGCAATCAAATGTTTCTTTTTGTCTGCCGTAATCTTCGGATGAACAAGAAAGTCGTTCAGTTCTTGATCAGCCTTTAGCACTTTTTTGATCTCATTCAGCTCTTTTTCAGTTTCGTCTACTGCCGAAGAAGCAAGAACGATGTCAAAAAGAGCAGAAGCGTAACGCTTAGAGACAATAGTTACGCTCATCGGCTTTCGCCTGCCTCTTTAAGATACTCTTGGATCAATTTCTCTTGTGCTTGCTCATCAAGTTCTTTTTCAATCACTTTAGAAGCAATTAGCACAGATAGTGATGCAACCTGCTCACGCAGCGCAGCCACAGCTTGTTCTTTTTCTTTCACGATTTCAGTTCTAGCAGATTCTTTCAAGCGCTCTGACTCTTGACGTGCTGCTTGAATGATTTCTTCTTTTTGTTTCTCACCAAGCTTTTTCGCATTTTCGATGAGTGTATGTGATTCTTCACGTGCTTCTTTCAATAAAACACGTTGTTCTTCAAGAAGATTTTCAGCTTGAACATGCTTTTGTTCAGCACTTGAAATTTCATTTCCTATATAATCTTCACGCTGCTTCATAATACCTAATAAAGGTTTAAGCGCAAATTTCTTTAAAAGTGCAAGCAGGATGAGCATAGCGATCAGCTGGAATAACATATCCCCGGCGTTGAAACTTAAGCCTCCTGCTCCTAAAACCACTGGTAACTGAGACATTTAGTACGGCAACTCCCTTCTTCAAATAATATGTTAAGAAACAAAACATAAAGGAATGGCGAAGTTTCGAACTAATCTGATCTTCGCCATTAAAATTCATATTAGAACGCTTCTCACATATTAACCAAAGAATGCCAAGAATGCGATAACGACAGCGATAATTGGAAGTGCCTCAACTAAAGCGACCCCGATGAACATAAGTGTTCTTAGTTCTCTACCAGCTTCTGGCTGACGGGCGATTCCTTCAACTGTTTTAGATACGATTAGACCGTTACCAATACCTGCTCCTAGTGCTCCTAAACCGATTGCAATTGCTGCTGCTATTAAATTCATTAAAAAGCTCCTCCTTTAAAATAACGTCCTTTTTGGACTCTCAATTTTTTTAGTGTTCGTCGCTGACTTTATGGGATATGTACACCATTGTCAGCATGGTGAAGATAAATGCCTGGATTGTTCCGACAAACAAACTGAATGCCTGCCATACAATCATCGGCACGATGGCACCTAATGTACCAACGATACCAAGCGCAATGTTTTGCGTGTAGAAATTGGTCGCAAGTCCTGCAAGTAAACCAAGAAGAATCTCTCCAGCGAAAATATTTCCGTAAAGACGCAAACCAAGTGTTAGCGTGTTTGCAAATTCTTCAATAAGTTTCAATGGTACTAAAAGCGGAATTGGTCTAAAGTAGTCTTTCGTATATTCCTTGACTCCTTTTGCCTTGACACCGTAGTAATGTGTTAATCCCATGACCATAATCGCTAGTGTCATTGTGATTGCTGGGTCTGCTGTTGGTGATTTCCACCACAAGTTGTGATCGACCGTAATCGAGAATGGCAGTCCAAGCATGTTTGAAACAAATATGTACATGAGTAATGTAACGCCAAGCGCTAGAAATGGGGCTCCTGTTTTCATGTCCATCGAACTACCTATGATATTTCGAACAAAATCAACAATCCATTCCATGAAGTTCTGCGCCTTTGTCGGACGAATAGACAGAACACGAGTAGTCAGCACCGCTATGAGAAGAACGATGATACTAGCAATCGTAATCATGAGAACATTGGATAAGTTGAACGTTAACCCTAAAAATTCTGTAGTTTTTGAACTGTGACCCAAAGAGTATTCACCTCTCTTCCATAGTAGAACGTTTAAGTTGAATGAAGGAATCTATCATAATGACAGGATATATTGTCATTAATCCTATAACAACACCTGCCAGATGAACTTCATTAGGGTAACGCCAAGCAATCGCTACTGCGAGAATCGCGTTGGCCCACCTGGCTGTACTTCCCATTGAACGAATGGATTTTCCTTTTTTAACCGCCCGATCAAAAGCGTGCATTCTCCGTATAAGTAGGAATAAATTAAAGAAAGCAAAAATTGTGCCGATAATGAAACCGAGGAACAGTGGTTTAAAACCAGGCATGGCATAGCCAAACACAAAAATTGCCAATAGATACAACATGTATTTACTCTGTCTGCGGAAAATCGCGTTTGGATCGTTCATTCATCTGACTCCCGATGAAAAATATTGTAAAAAAGGTGATAAATGGTGATGAAAACTGCGTAGAAGACGCTGATGATAAGACGTCCTGTTCGAAAAAAATCAATCACCCATCGGTCTAATTACACAATCAGACTTGGAATCTTTAGATCTATGGGATGCTGCTTCATTCGCTGATACAAACCCTGATAATTAAAGGGTTCACAATGAGGATTAGTAGAGTGCTATAGGCTATGAAAACCTTACCATAATACCCTCGTTTAGCATACAATAGCGTCTATGATGTGTCAATCCGTTGAAAGTTAAAAAACTTTTCTATAATGATAGAGCACACAAAATGTTCACAATTTCATCAAACTTTAGGAGACACGTGACATTCATTGAAAAAAACAGCTAATGTTCAGTATACATTGATTTTTCTAAGAACGATATCAACCGTTTGTCATATTTTTCAAAAAACCCACATGCACGTTTGCATGTGGGTTTCATTTGAACATTCTTATTTTGTTCCATACATACGGTCACCAGCATCACCAAGGCCTGGGATGATGTAACCTTTTTCGTTTAATTTCTCATCTAATGCTGCAATGTAGATATCCACATCTGGATGATGTTTTTGCATTTCTTCTACACCTTCAGGGGCAGCAATCAGACACATGAAGCGGATGTTTTTCGCACCGCGTTTTTTCAAGCTGTTTAACGCTTCGACTGCTGAGCCGCCAGTTGCAAGCATTGGGTCTACGACGATAAATTCACGCTCTTCCACATCAGATGGAAGCTTCACATAATATTCAACAGGCTTTAATGTTTTCGGATCACGGTATAAACCGACATGTCCCACTTTAGCAGCTGGAATGAGCTTCAAAATCCCGTCTACCATTCCAAGACCTGCTCTTAAAATTGGCACAACACCGAGTTTTTTCCCTGAGATCACGTTTGATTTAGCTACTTGTACAGGTGTTTCTACATCTACCTCTTCAAGCGGTAAGTCTCTTGTGATTTCGAATGCCATTAATGTGGCGACTTCATCCACTAGCTCTCTAAATTCTTTTGTTCCTGTATGAACGTCACGAATATATGTAAGTTTGTGCTGAATTAGCGGGTGATCAAATACATAAACCTTTGCCATTGCTTGCTACAACTCCTTCTCTGTCATCTTCCGGTGAACTTTGCACACTTCCTACAATTCTACATAAAAAGACATCATCTTTCAATATGATTCGCAAATCCTACAAAAAAAACCCACATGCCAAAAATAGGCAAATGGGTCTGCTTTTTAATAATCTAATTCATTATATAGAGGGAAGCGGGCAGTGAGATCAGACACACGCTTTTTCGCCTCTTCTAATTTCGCTTCATCTTCATGATGTTTCAGAGCAAGCGCAATAATGGAACCAACTTCTTTCATCGCTTCTTGATCGAACCCGCGGCTTGTCACTGCTGCTGTACCTACACGTACACCACTTGTGACAAATGGTTTCTCTGGATCATAAGGAATCGCATTTTTGTTCACTGTGATGCCGATTTCATCTAGAACATTTTCTGCAATTTTCCCTGTGATGCCAAGAGTACGCAAGTCGATGAGAACTAGATGGTTATCTGTTCCACCAGATACAAGCTGAATATCCTCAGATAAAAGTGTTTCAGCTAGTTGTTTTGCGTTATCAATCACGTTTTGTGCATATGTTTTGAAATCTCCGTTCAATACTTCACCGAAAGAAACAGCTTTTGCAGAGATGACATGCATCAGTGGTCCACCTTGAATACCAGGGAAGATCGATTTGTCGATCTTTTTACCAAACTCTTCACGGCATAGAATCATTCCGCCGCGAGGTCCGCGTAAGGTTTTGTGTGTTGTCGTTGTCACAAAATCTGCGTAAGGAACTGGATTTGGATGAAGACCTGCTGCAACAAGACCCGCAATGTGAGCCATGTCGACCATAAAGTAAGCACCGACTTCATCAGCAATTTCACGGAACTTTTTGAAATCAATTTGACGCGGGTATGCACTTGCACCCGCAACGATTAGCTTCGGCTTATGCTCACGTGCTTTTTCAAGTACATCTTGATAGTCGATATGCTGTGTTTCTTTATCTACACCATATTCTACAAAGTTGTATTGTACACCGCTAAAATTTACAGGGCTTCCGTGTGTTAAATGCCCACCATGTGATAAGTTCATGCCTAGCACTGTATCGCCATGCTCAAGAATTGTAAAGTATACGGCCATATTCGCTTGAGCACCTGAGTGAGGCTGTACGTTCACATACTCAGCGCCAAAAATTTCTTTTGCGCGATCACGTGCGATATCTTCTACAACGTCTACATGTTCACAGCCGCCATAGTAGCGTTTACCAGGGTAGCCCTCAGCATATTTGTTTGTTAAAACTGAGCCCTGTGCTTCCATGACTGCTTCGCTTACGAAGTTTTCTGATGCAATTAATTCGATTTTGTCCTGCTGGCGTTTCCGCTCTAGTTGAATTGCTTTGAATACTTGTGCGTCTTGCTCAGGTAAATGTTTCATCAGCGAAATCCTCTCCAATCTATTTCCATTCGATGTTTTCACCATCTCATTGTACACGGTTTTTGAGTAAAATGTAAAAGTTTTTTTTGGAAAATGGACTTCTTTTTTATGAAAAACCGAATATTAAAGGGGTGAAGCGTCTTCATCATTCAACATTATATTAGAAATATAATCGAGCTATGATCTTGTATAAACTGCTCGTTCTCCGCCAATCAGCTTCGGACGTGTTTTCGCAAACGTCACGTGCGCTTGTCCTAATTGATGTCGACTAAGACGGACAGGAACGGCTACTCGCTTTAAGTGCATTCCAATCAATGTATCGCCGATATCAATTCCTGCATGCGCCGTAATGGATTCAACTAACACAGGGTGTTCCATTTGCTGATACGCATGAGCCGCCATAGAACCCCCCGCCTTACGAACAGGTACTGCGGCCACAATTTCTAGGTTCAGCCGGAAAGCCACTTCTTCTTCAACGACGAGGGCACGATTGAGATGCTCGCAGCACTGGAAGGCCAGCTCAATACCAGTCTCTCTTCTTAGCTGGTCCAGCTCTTGATAGATGGCCTCCGCAATTTGCTCGCTTCCTGCTGTACCAATATGTTCGCCAGCCACTTCCGACGTACTGCAGCCAATCACTAAAATTTGGCCAGCACGCAGTTCGACTGCTTGATGAAACTCTTTTAACATTTCAAGCCAATCTTGACCAATGTTCATGTTAAGCGCTCCTTATAGGTGCTTTTCTTCGTAATCAGCGATTTTACCAATCCGCGTAGCATGACGTCCTGCCATAAATTCTGTCGTCAGCCAAATGTGTGCGATCTCACGTGCTAGTCCCGGTCCAATGACACGTTCTCCCATCGCAAGAACATTTGTATCATTATGTTCTCTCGTTGCTTTCGCACTAAATGTATCATGTGCCAGCGCACAGCGAATGCCTTTCACTTTGTTTGCTGAGATGCTCATGCCGATGCCTGTCCCGCAAATTAAAATACCACGATCGACTTCTCCGTTTGCCACCATATTGGCTACAGGAAAAGCATAATCTGGGTAGTCTACAGATCCTGATCCACATTCACAACCCATATCAATGTATTCAATCTTCAATTCATCCATCAGTTGCTTGATTTCTTCACGAATATTCGTTCCGCCGTGATCGGATGCAATGGCTACTTTCATCGGGCTATTCCTCCTAAGGGTGAGTTGATCTGTCATGTCTTACATTCATTCTTTATTCACAGTTATATTTTAACCTCTGCCTAGTCATTTGCAAACAAAAGCAGAAAAACCGTTTTCGCAACGGTTTTACAGGTTGTCCATTTATGAGGATGTTCTATCCTTTTTCAGTTTTTCAGCCAGCTGATAAAGCAATGCTTCTAGTTCATCACGTGTTTCCTGATAAACAGCAAGACTTCCTCCAAATGGATCGGATACATCGCCTTCTGTCCCTGTCGCAAATTCCTTTAATGTGAAAACCTTCTCTTTTGCATGTGCATATTGCTCCACAATCAACTGTTTATGCTGAATCGTCATGGTGAAAACGTAATCAGCTTCGTGAAGAAGATCCTCTGTCAGCAATGACGATGAGTGATTGAGTGGAATGCTTTTCTCAAATAATGCTTCGACCGCTTGCGGAGAAGCCTTCCCCTCATTCGAGGCAAAGATGCCCGCTGATTTTACAGTGGCCTGCAAACCTTTTTCATCCGCAATTGAAGCAAAAAGGGCTTGAGCCATCGGACTTCTGCATGTATTTCCAGTACAAACAAATAAGATATTCATCATTCGCCCTCCTTTTCTTCTATTATATAGGATTTCATTCTACATGTTATGTAAGGAGACTGGCTATAGCGGGAATAATAATTTGATTCCAAAGGCTAGTAAAATGATGCCGCCAAGCGCCCCGCTATATGAACCAATCCATGAACGGACCTGTTTACCGAGTAATAATCCGAGCCACGTAAGCATCATACTAAAAAAACCAAACAATAAAATGGTCATCCACACCCGAGAACCGTAAATTCCCAGGCTTAAGCCAACGGAGAAACTGTCTAAGCTCACACTTGTCGCAAAAAGAACGAGACCAGTACCAACAGGCGCGATAAATGGTTTATCCTCTTTTCGGATAGACGCAATGATCATTTGCAGCCCCAGCACCAAAAGCAGCGCCCCTCCGATATAGGTTGCAAGGAGACCGAGCCAACCAGATAAAAGCTGACCTGTCAGCATGCCAAAAAGCGGCATAAACATATGAAATATCCCAATGACAAGTCCAATATAAATGATCTGGCGGAACCTCAGCTGAATCATCCCCATCCCAAGTCCAACCGAAAAGGCATCCATCCCAAGCGCAAAAGCCATGATACTGAGTGTCAGCAATTCGCCAGCTAGTTCGTTCATGTAAATCCCCCTTGGACACGCATTCTCCTTTAACCTATGTTTGTCCAAGAAAGGTTAGAACTATTTGACCGAAGAGAGTGTACGCCCTCCTGCCGCTTTTTGCAGACGGTTCATAATGGCAGAACCAACACCCTGCTCTGAAAAGGCTTCTGAAATGATCATGTCTACATCCGTCTCATCAAATTGTCTCAGCACACGATATAGGTTTGCAGCAACAGTTTCAGGCTTCTCTCTCCATCCACAACTGTAAACAACATCTGCCGTAAACAACGATTTCTTTTCTTCTGTTGTGAGTACACCAACTTTTTTCCCCTCAGCCTGGTACTTTTGAATGTGACGCTGCATCTCTTCATCACTTCCATAAAAGATATACATATGTGCTTCAGGTGCATAATGTGTGTATTTCATCCCTGGCGATACTGGTGCCTCGTCCTTTTTCGTTAACCCTGGATCGACGCTGACTGTCCCCACTACTTCTTCTAAAGCTTCTTTTGTAATACCGCCCGGCCTTAAAATCACTGGAATTTCGTCTACACAGGATACAACCGTTGACTCAACGCCAATACCAGTAGAACCACCATCGACAATCCCAGCAATTCTTCCATCGAGATCACTCGCTACATGGTCAGCTAGTGTCGGTGATGGTTTCCCTGAGCGATTGGCACTCGGTGCGGCAATTGGCAGACCAGCTGCTCGGATAAGTTCAAGTGCAATGGGATGATCAGGCATTCTCACGCCAACTGTGGATAGACCCGCTGTGACCTGCTTTGATAAAGTGCCCGGTTTACATGGAAGAACAATGGTTAAGGCACCCGGCCAAAAGGCATCCATCAGCGCCTTCGCTTTTTCATTTTCTATTTGTGCAAATTCATGAAGCTGCTGAACGTCCGCAATGTGGACAATCAACGGATTATCACTTGGACGCCCTTTCGCTTCATAAATTTTCATGACGGCCTCTGTCTCTTTCGCATTTGCCCCTAGTCCGTAAACGGTCTCTGTCGGGAAAGCGACCACTTCGTTTTGCTGTAACAGCAGGGCTGCCTGTTCAATTTGTGGATAGTATGTGGATAAATCCTTTTCTAAATCCACAGACCACCTTTTTGTATTTAACATCATACAAACTCCTTTTAAAAAAGATAAAACTGTTGATATATCTCAATTATCCTTTTGAAAGTATAAAAGATGACGCTAAATAAAACAAGCGTTGTCCACAATTTGTGGATAACGCTCGTTTAACAGTGGATAAGTATGTGAATAAGTCCAGTGCTTTGTGATTAACTGACCTTTTTTTGCAGTACCACGGCCTGTTCTTTCCCCAATGACTCTTTTGCATGCGCAGATACCAACACGCTATCCGGAATGCTCTTTAAAGGTGTGAATCCCATTAATGCTAAAAAGTCATGTGAGGATGAATGGTTTGCTACGACATAAAAGGTATCCACACCTATTTTTTCTCCCAGCGTTTGAACACTTTGGAATAAAGAAACAATGTGCCCCTGACCAAGTTTATCTGAAATGACAAGTGACCGCAGTAACCCCTCTTGTTCATTAAGCCGTTCAAGACCTAAGCAGCCTGCCAGCTGCCCGTCCCCATCTTCCATGACAACAAAAGTCGTACACTCTGCAATCGTTACTCCGCCTTTCGCTTGTCCCTTTTCAAGAAACGCATTGATAGCTGGGGCATCATCTTCTGTGGCTATTCTTAATTGATAATACATGCTTTCACCTCTTTTTGATCTCTTACTTCAACTCTATGAGGCAAAAACAGATTTATACCTTTTTTAAGAGAAAAGACTAGAGACCCATTCGAACAGAAAGAATTTCACTTCTCCAGTCTCTTCCTCCTCTTCTTTCACCACTTCATTGACGGACTCACCTGTTTGCTGCTCTGCCATTTGGTCTTCACCATCCCCTTCTGGCGAGGCAATCGCTTCTCCATTTGAAAAGTCGATAAAGCAGAGAGGCGGGAATAACACACACCACCAATTGGCTCCGTCCCCTTCCCCAAGCGTAATTAAAATGGCTTCATATTTCCCAGCAGGATAGACGAAATTTCCATAAAGCTTTGTTGGAAAAGAAGCTTTTTGAAAACTCACTGATACGGATTGATCAATGTGTTGTTCTTTCAATTTTGCTTTCGCAATACGATTGATTTCTGGCAGCTTTGAACGAATGACACGTCTTGCTTCTTCAATGGATGTCAGGTCTTTGACCCACTCGGTCATATTGGCATTGACCTCATCTCGAATGCTTCTTTTCACATCCTGATCCGCCGATCGATCACTATTTGCTAAAATCCGTAATCGAATCGCTTCATCTGGTATCACAACAGGCTGGTTTGCAGAAGCAGCCGCTGTCTCCTCCCGGCCAAGGTTTGCAAAAGCACCGCATAATAATAGAAACATATAAAGACAAATCATCATTTTACTTTTCAACATGATGTGTTCCCCCCACTTTTTCTCTTCGCTACAAACATTGTGTCCAGGAAACTCATCTCTTAAACAGCAAACATGATTTTTTTAATAGATTCTGAGTCAAACTTCCGTTCAGCGTAATAGAAAGCCCTTGAAGTCTAGGAAGGACGAGTTCCGGAGCGAATGAACGATTCGCTAGCACCGGCACGTGATAAAGAACATGAGGGTTTGTCTACACGCTGAAAAGCCGTTCAATTTAAGAACGGCTTTGGAGTGAGGATTGGTAGTCAGAGGGGTACAGTCTCCCATCCCAATCACGGCTGATTTTCAAACCTGATTCTGTTTGGATGACAGTCATTGCCCCCTTTTTCTCAATTTCTTTTTTGACTTTTCCGTTTTGATCAATAAATTGAATGATCATTTCATAGTCAAATTCAATTCTGTCATCGCTTTCATCTGAAGGCGTAAACGTAATTTTTTTCAGCTTAATTTGACAATCTTGATCCTTGGCTGCTTCTAATACGTTTGGAAACATGCTGTCTTGTGTATATTCCTGATATTCATGCTCGGTTAAATAAAACTTCAACTTCTCCTTCATGTCAGATAGGTCATCCGTTCGATTCACTGTGTATTGTGCTTTTTTATAGCTTTCTCCAAATGCTGCTGCCTCTTTTTTAAAGCTCGGTTTACCGCAAGCACTCACAATCAATAGTACACTGACGATGACCAACACCATCGCATACCTTCTGTTCACACCATTCGCTCCTTCAAAACAAATTTATGTAAAAAAATCATGATCAGAATGTTCATTCTTTTATATATACGTTTCTCTTTTACCATAAGTTTCATCTTTACATAATAAAATAGTCCGACTTTATTCAGCCGGACTTTTCGTTTTGAATGTGTGCGCAAACAGCTCGGTCCTTCTCGTTAATATCCTTAACGATGCGAACATCAGCTGCAGGAAATGCCTGCATGAGAAGCGCTTTTACATCTTGCGCTTGCGTGTGTCCAATTTCAAAGACGACCACCGCCTGCTCGCTCAGTACGTTGTGGAGATCATGAACGAGCCGCTGGTAAAACCACAGACCGTCACGTCCATCCGTCAGCGCATTGACTGGCTCATGCTTTGTGACAACCTCTGATAGACTGTCCATTTCTTCTACGGCAATATAGGGTGGATTGGAAATAAACAAATCCACTTTGATGCCTTGATCTATGACTGGTTCAAGTAAATCTCCATGTAAAAAATGAACGTCTGCACCAAGCGCTTGTTGATTCCGCTTCGCTACTGCAAGTGCATCACGTGAGATATCAGTCGCTGTGACAGATAGAGATTCCTTTTCAAGAGCTAACGTAATGGCGATTGCCCCGCTTCCTGTACCAACATCAACTGCTTTGAGCGGCTGATCGTGCGGGAATACGTCACCTGCCATATTGAGCGCTGCCAGTACGACTTCTTCCGTTTCAAGGCGAGGAATGAGCACATGTTTGTTCACCTCGAAGGGACGACCATAAAAGAATTCAATGCCTGTTAAATGCTGCACAGGCACTCCAAGTTTGTGCTGTGTGACAAACTCGCTGAACAGTCGATCTTTCTCTTCTGGCAGCGGGTCATGAAAACGCGCAAGAAGTTCACTTCTGCTCCATCCAAGTACATGCATCAGAAGAAGCTCTGCTGCATTTTGATCTCTACCGGCTTCCGTTAACAAAGAAGAAGCCCATTTAAGGGCTTCAAAGATCGTTCGCTGATTATTTTGCATTTTGAAGCTTTCTTGCTTGGTCTTCCATAATTAAAGCATCTATGACCTCGTCAAGTTTTCCTTCTAAAATTTGATCAAGCTTTTGAATCGTCAACCCGATGCGGTGGTCCGTTACACGGTTTTGCGGGAAATTATACGTACGGATACGCTCTGAACGATCCCCTGTTCCAACAGCAGATTTACGTGTTTGATCATATTCAGCTTGTGCTTCACGCTGGAATTTATCATAAATTCTCGCCCGTAACACTTTCATTGCTTTTTCTTTGTTTTTGATTTGCGACTTCTCATCCTGACAGGATACAACGACACCTGTTGGAAGGTGAGTTAATCGAACAGCAGACATGGTCGTGTTTACACTCTGTCCGCCAGGTCCGCTTGATGTGAAAGTATCTACACGGATGTCTTTTTCATGGATATCAATTTCAACTTCTTCAGCCTCAGGCAAGACAGCAACTGTCGCTGTTGATGTATGAATCCGTCCGCCTGATTCTGTTTCTGGAACACGCTGCACGCGGTGAGCACCGTTTTCAAACTTTAGTTTGGAATATGCGCCTTTCCCGCTGATCATAAAGATAATCTCTTTATAACCGCCAGTTCCAGTCACACTCGCTTCCATGACTTCCGTTTTCCAGCCTTGCATTTCAGCATAACGGCTATACATACGGTAAAGATTTCCGGCAAAAAGCGCGGCCTCTTCCCCTCCTGCTGCACCACGAACCTCCACAATAACGTTTTTGTTGTCGTTCGGATCTTTCGGGATCAGCAAGATTTTCAGCTCGTCTTCTAAACGTTCCGTTTCCTCTGTGAGCTCTGAAATTTCTTCTTTGACCATGTCGCGCATCTCGGCATCCAGCTTTTCTTCCAGCATTGCTTTCGCTTCGCTCAACTGGTCGTATGCCGCACGATATTGTCTATATACCTCAACAGTTTCTTGAATATCGGATTGTTCCTTCGAATATTCACGAAGCTTCTTAGGGTCGTTCACCACTTCAGGATCACTTAAATATTCATTTAGCTTTTCATAGCGTTCTTCGATTGATTTTAAACGGTCTAACATGGTCTTCACCTCTGTTTTGTGCGTAACAGTCTAATTATAGTATAGCGGGGTATGACAGTCAAAAAAATTTCCAAAACAATTGATTTTCTGCGATTTTTCGCTAGAAAGCACGATCTTTGGCGATTGGTTACTTGTTTTGTCTAACGTGAAGGAACAGGTCCTCCCTGAAGAGAATGGTACTTATAATTGAAAAAAGGAGGGCATTTGGTTTGAATACAAATGAGGTTGCAAAAGAAATTGGTGTTTCTTCAAAAACGATTCAGCGTTGGGTTAAACAGCTCAACATCCCTGTCGCCCGGAATGAACTTGGACATTATGAATTTCATGAAGATATTGTACAGCTGCTAAAAGAAGTCAAACACCAAATGAGTGAAGGGGTGATCCTCCAAGACATTCGACTGCCAATCCATGAGGAAACAGTTCGTCAGTTATCGTCTGCTGTAGAAACTGATGAATCTACACAAAGGTTTGAAGCATTAGAAGAGCAAGTGAAGCAGCTACTTCAGCAGCAATCACACGTCCATGACGTTGAAGTGCGTTTACAAGAGCTCGAACGGAAGCTGGCTAAAAAAGCAGATGAAGGTGTGTCCTATCAGCTGCTCCAGCATCGTAGAGAAATTGAAGATTTAACCACTAAACTTGAACGCCTCGCAGCCACACTCAAACAACCGTCTCAAGTAGAAGAAGACAAGGAAATCGAGCGCCCTAAGATCAAAAAGAAGCGTATGCTTTTCCCTCTGTTTCATTCATTTCGCTAAGAAAGGCTGCCTGGTTAGGCAGCCTTAGATTGTTGACAAAGGGCTAAAATAATCTTTATTTTAGCCCTTTGTCTTCTTTTCAGCGTGATAGAAAACCTTTGCAGTCTAGGAAGGACGAGCACTGGAGCGGAGCGAATTTGACATTCGTGAGCACCAGCGCGCAGGACTGACAACGAATGCGAGGGTTTGTCTACACGCTGAGGCTGCCTGGTTAGGCAGCCTTTCTACTATATTATACGGTAAGTGCAATAATGATCGGTAATGTAATTAATGACATGATTGCACTGATGACAAATGCGGATGCAGTCTCCGCTTCTTGTTTTTCAAATCGTGTTGCGATCATCGCTGCAACGGCTGAACCTGGGAAGGCAACAAGTAATACAGCTTTTGTAATTTCATCTGCCGAAAGACCCATAAGAATGGCGATAAAATACATAAGTAATGGTTGTACAGCTACTTTTAGCAATGCGATACTGAATGCTGGTAGGCTGAATTTAATCTTACGGATACCAACAGTGACACCGACTGCAAATAGCGCAACCCCTGATGTAACACTTCCAATTTCCTCTAACATTTCGTGTCCGATTTCAGGAAGTTTAAATCCTAAAAGAACAAGAATGATACTCGCTAGTGGTGCAAGTGCAAGCGGCTCTGATAAACCGTGCAAAATGGCTTTTGTTGTCATTTTCAAGAAGCTTTCGCCGTCTTTGGCTTTTCCTTTTGTTTTTTCACCGACAGTTGACACAATAATCGCAATTGGATCAAGCAATGCATTTACAACTATTCCGGTAATTGCAATCGGAATTGCAACTTCTTGGGCCCCAAATAAACTGCCTAGGACCGGAATCCCCATAAATGCAAAGGTCGGTTGAGCTGAGTTTAACGAAAAGATAGATGAATCTGTTAAATCATATTTAAAAGCAAATTTCGTAACAAGAAGGATAATGATATAAAAACCAACGATTCCTAAAATCAATGCAACGAAGAACGGAATTTGACTATAGAATTTATCTTTTGGTGTTGACAGAATGCTGGCGATAAAGTGCGCTGGCAAAGCATACTTTGTAACAAGTGTGCTTACACCTTTTGCAGATTTAGCGTCATAGCTGCCGAAGTTCCCTGCGAACCAACCCAGCGCGATAACGAAAAAAATCGGTGCTAGGAGGATCAAAATATTTAAAAAGTCCATCTTACTATTCCTCCTTAAATCCTTTACATGTTTCAATTTATTGCGGCATTGTTTAGATTACCCTAAACAACGCCGCATGACATATTTTATTATGCTCTTACAATTTTTTTATATTCAGGAGTCCACATTGCGTCTTTCACAGCTTGTTCGATATTGTCAGGCGTTTTTCTTGCGACCCCATCTTCAATTGCTGCTTTCGCTACTTCAATTGCCACATAGATTGACACTTCTTGCAATTTATCAATGCTTGGAAGTAGGCCAGCACCTGGTTTTTTGTGATCAACCATTTCAGCAATCGCATTCGCAGAAGCGACGAACATTCCTTTTGTGATGATTTTTGATTCCGTTACGATAGAACCAAGACCAAGTCCTGGGAAAACGAATGCATTGTTTGATTGTCCGATTTCATGTTCGATGCCATTATACTCAACATTTTCGAATGGGCTTCCTGTTGCAACAAGTACACGGCCGTCTGTCCATTTAAATAGATCCTCTGGCACTGCCTCAGCAAGTGGTGTTGGGTTAGACATTGGCATGATCACTGGACGTTCTGTATGAGCTGCCATTTCTTTAATGATTTCTTCAGTGAATGCGCCGCCTTGACCTGATGTACCGATTAGGATCGTTGGCTTCACTTTGCGAACGGTTTCTGCAAATGAAATTTGTCCTTTTTCATCACGAGCCCAGCCCTCAACTTCATCAGATGAACGAAGATACGGTTTTTGGAAATCAAGCACTTCATCTTCAAATTGATCTGTTAACAATCCTCTGTAGTCTAATGTCCAGAAGGCATTGTTTGCTTCTTCTTCAGTCAGACCTTCAAGTACCATTGTGTCACGCACTTGATCTGCGATTCCGATACCAGCTGAACCAGCTCCAAAAATCACAACACGGTGATCTTTCAATTGAGTACCAGTTTTCTTGACAGCGGCAAGTACTCCCGCTAAAGTAATGGCACCAGTACCTTGAATATCATCATTGAATGTTAAGATGTTGTCGTTGTATTTTTTCATGATGTTACGCGCATTTTTGTTTCCAAGGTCTTCCCAGTGAAGCAATGCTTTCGGGAAGAATTTAAGTGCTGCTTTTACATAAGCATCAATGAATTCTTCGTATTTTTCACCTTGTACACGTTTGTGGTGGTTACCGATGTATAATGGATCATTCAATAATTTTTCATTGTTTGTTCCAACATCTAATACAACTGGAATCACGCGGCTTGGATCAATACCTGCTGCTGCAGTGTAAACAGCTAATTTACCGATTGCGATGTTGATACCACCAACACCCCAGTCACCAATTCCAAGAATACTCTCAGAGTCAGTTGCAACGATTAGGTCAATATCGCCAGCTGTTGCATGTAAGTTTTCAAATGCTTTCTCAATGCCGTCAATGTTGTCGATTGAAAGATAGACACCATGAGGTCTTCTGTATTCATGGCTGTATTCTTGAATCGCTTCACCAACAGTTGGCGTGTAAACAACAGGGAGCATTTCACGAAGCTTGTCTGTTAGAAGCTTGTAGAACAATACTTCGTTACGGTTTTGCAAATCACTTAAGTATACGTTTTGACGAAGACGATCTGGCTGAGCTAGAAATTGCTTGTACGCTCTCTCCGCTTGCTGTTCTAAAGTCAGAACAGTTGGAGGAAGTAATCCTTCTAGTCCAAGCTCTTGTCTTTCTTCTTCAGAAAAAGCAACGCCTTTGTTCAACGTTGGAATCGATAATACATCTTTACCTGTTAAAGTGGTTTCGAGGTACCCTTCTTTTGTTTTCTTCACGTTGTTCATCAAAAACTACCCTCTTTCTAAAATATAAATAAAGTTAACTATTAATCAAAAGAATGATTAAGGAGAAAAATCCTTAATCAAAAAAATTATGACAAGAAATCGAACTTTTCGTTAAAATGCTTTACACTACAGTTAGTCATTTTATGCCTGCTTATGCTAAAACGCAAGCGTTGAAAATTAGATAATTTTTTCGTAGTGTTATTTAATTTATTTAAGTACAAATGATGGGTGTTCATCCAAAATCTCAAAAACAAAACACAGCGGCATTTGCTATTTTTTTAATTGTCAAGTGTTGTACCAACGTCAAGTCTTGGTACTTCATGGTGATGTCTGCATCGTGCTTCGTATGATTCCTGCGCACCTACTAAAATAATGGGATCATCATAGGATGCGGGTTTACCGTCGATCAAGCGTTGTGTTCTACTCGCTGGGGAGCCGCATACCGAACAAACTGCTTGAAGTTTTGTTACAAGCTCTGCACATGCCATTAAATGCGGAACAACACCAAATGGCTCTCCTCTGAAGTCCTGATCCAGGCCTGCAACAATGACTCGGTAGCCTTTATCAGCCAATTGAGTGACAATATCAATGATTGTCTCATCAAAAAATTGCACCTCATCAATGCCAATGACATCGGTTCTTTCTGATATGTGCGTTATTATGTCTTTTGGTGAGGCTACTGCAATCCCATCTACTGATGAACCGTTATGTGACACAACTGAGCTTGTACTATATCGGTTATCGATCGCTGGTTTGAATATTTTTACTTCTTGTTTGGCAAAGGTGGCTCTTTTGACTCTCCGAATCAATTCTTCCGACTTTCCAGAAAACATACTACCGCAGATGACTTCAAGCCAACCGCTTTGTTTCATCACATACATAAGGTCTTCTCCCCCGTTTTAAAGTTCCATCAATCCACGTAAAAAAACAGGCAAGAACGGATTCCTGCCTGTTTATTGTATCTATTATTACTTAAGACCGTATTTTTTGTTAAAGCGGTCAACACGTCCATCAGCAGAAGCGAATTTTTGACGGCCTGTATAGAAAGGATGGCACTCAGAGCAAATCTCGATGCGAACCTCTTCTTTTACTGATCCAGTTTCAAACTCATTTCCACAAGCGCATTTGACTGTAGCTTTTTTGTAGTTAGGATGAATTCCTGTTTTCATCTACTGTCATCTCCTTCCGCCCTGAATCCAATTCGGAAACAGAGTTAATATCTCAGAATAAATTCTGAAACGCACATGATAAAATTATAACAGCGAGAGTCTATGATTGCAAATGTATTTTTTCAGGAAGTTATCTTCTTGATGCAGACATATTTGCTTGTTTCCATTCTTGCGTTAAAATATCGAAAAATTCTTGGTTTGTCTTTGTTTTTCTCATTTTGCGCATGAACTTCTCAGCGAAGTCAGGTGTATCTGACATCGATTTTCTCATCGCCCATAGACGATCAAGATGCTCTTTTGGCACAAGCAGTTCTTCTTTTCTCGTACCCGAACGTCGAATGTCGATCGCTGGGAAGATTCTTCTCTCTGCAAGAGAACGGTCCAAATGAAGCTCCATGTTTCCAGTTCCTTTAAACTCCTCATAGATCACATCATCCATACGTGATCCAGTATCAACAAGGGCAGTAGCTAAAATCGTCAAGCTTCCGCCTTCTTCGATGTTACGCGCAGCACCAAAGAAACGTTTCGGGCGATGGAAAGCCGCTGGATCAATCCCCCCAGAAAGCGTTCGGCCGCTTGGTGGGATGACAAGGTTGTATGCACGAGCAAGCCTTGTGATGCTGTCCATTAAGATGATGACATCTTTTTTATGTTCAACAAGACGCATGGCACGCTCTAATACAAGCTCTGCTACTTTAATGTGGTTTTCCGGTACTTCGTCAAAGGTTGAACTAACAACATCCCCTGCAACAGAACGTTCGATATCTGTTACTTCCTCCGGACGTTCGTCAATAAGAAGGACAATCAGTTCTGCCTCTGGATGATTTTCAGAAATGCTGTTGGCAATTTCTTTGAGCAGAATGGTTTTTCCTGCCTTAGGCGGCGCAACGATTAATCCACGCTGTCCAAACCCAACTGGCGCCATCATATCCATAATTCTAGTAGACAGGTGATTAGGCTGTGTTTCAAGAATCATTTGGCGATCAGGAAATAGCGGTGTGAGTGCAGGAAAGTGAACACGTTCCTTTGCTGATTCTGGGTCATCCCCATTTACCGCTTCTACATGAAGGAGGCCATAGTAGCGTTCATTCTCTTTTGGAGGTCGTACCTTTCCAGACACTTTATCTCCATTTCGTAAATCAAAGCGTCTGATTTGTGAAGCAGAAATATAAATATCTTCAGAACTTGGGGAGTAGTTAATCGGTCTTAAGAACCCAAAGCCCTCAGACTGAATAATTTCAAGAACCCCTTCCATAAATAAGAGATCCTCTTGCTCAGCATTTGCCTTTAGAATGGCAAAGATTAATTCTTTTTTTGTTAGTTTGCTGTAATAAGAGATTTTGTAGCGTTTTGCTAACTCATACAGCTCTTTTAATTTCATATTTTCCAAAGATGAGATCGAAACATCTTTCAATATGGACACCACACTTTTCTAGTCAATGTATTTCATTACAAATGCATGACCATTGTATTTGATTAGCTTTTTAATTCCTTTTTTGTTGGGATGACCTTGCTCTAATGGTAACGCTCCACTCGTTTTATTTGATAGATAGAAACAATGTGGAATAGAGCTTTGTCAACATAGAGAAGGATAAAGAGTATATCGTCATGATGCGGCAGTATTTAAACTTGTTGAAGCTTAAAAGAAGTAAATTCGCAGGAAATTTCGCAGCACTCTTTAGTTTTACCTCATTTGAAGAGAATATTCAACTTTAAACAGAAAATGATATACATTTGAAACCTATATGAAAAGCGGGTAATGAATACCCGCTTTCTGATTACGGACGAATGAAAAGATTCGGTTTTTTCTTTAAGCTGTGTCTGCCATCAACGAATCGAACAGTACCCGATTTCGCACGCATGACAACACTTTGTGTTGTTCCAACAGAGCCTTTGAATTGAACACCTTTTAATAACTCGCCGTCCGTTACACCTGTCGCTGCAAAAATGGCATCGTCTCCTTTTACGAGGTCTTCCATTCTTAGGACTTTCCCAACATCCAGCCCCATTTTCTCACAGCGTCTCTGCTCTTCTTCACTTTGAGGAAGAAGCTTACCATGGATTTCACCACCAAGTGCCTTTAACGCGACAGCAGAAAGGACACCCTCAGGCGCTCCACCTGAACCAAATAGAATATCAACACCTGTGTGATCAAATGCTGTATTAATGGCTCCTGCAACGTCACCATCATCGATTAGTTTAATTCTTGCTCCTGCTTCTCTCAGCTCAGCAATAATTTTCTCATGTCGACCTCTGTTTAAAATTGTCGCAACAACATCTTCAATATCTTTGTTTTTCGCTTTTGCAACAGCGCGAAGATTATCAATGACAGGCGCTTCAATGTCGATGCAGCCTACCGCTTCTGGACCTACTGCGATCTTATCCATGTACATATCAGGTGCATTCAGCAAGTTGCCATGATCTGCAACCGCAATGACAGCTAAGGCATTCCAGCCGCCGCTTGCCACAATATTTGTTCCTTCTAATGGATCAACAGCGACATCCACGCGAGGTCCATATCCGTTGCCAAGCTTTTCCCCAATATAAAGCATTGGTGCTTCGTCCATTTCTCCCTCGCCGATGACGACTGTTCCCTTCATCGGAATGGTGTCAAATACATCACGCATTGCACTTGTTGCAGCATCATCCGCTTCGTCTTTCTTTCCTCTTCCCATCCAACGGGCAGATTTTAAAGCGGCTGCTTCTGTCACCCGTACTAGTTCCATCGATAAACTTCTTTCCATTTTTGTCCAAATCTCCTCTCACAGTCAAAGCCTTATGAATTTTGAAGTTCTTCTATTTCTTGGTCATTCAGCTTTTCACGCCAGATGGTTGCACCCAAGCCTTCAAGCTTCTCCTCAAGCAAACTATATCCTCTGTCTATATGTTCAAGCCCTGTGATTTCGGTCACGCCGTCTGCCATTAACCCTGCGACAACGAGACAGGCACCTGCACGCAGATCACTTGCTTTTACCTTTGCTCCTTGAAGCTGCGTTTGTCCGGTAATAATAGCAGATCTTCCTTCCACCTTCATGTTTGCACCCATTCGACGCAATTCGTCAATGTGCTTAAAGCGGGCAGAGTAGATCGTATCTGTGACCACACTCGTGCCTTTCGCTTTTGTTAACAAGGCCGTCATCGGCTGCTGAAGATCAGTCGGAAAGCCCGGATACACAAGGGTTTTGATATCGACAGGCTTGAGTCCTTCGTTTCTGCCAACGATCAGCATCTGATCGTTGCTCGTTTCAATGGTGAACCCCATTTCTCTAAGTTTCGCCGTAATTGATTCTAAATGAGTTGGGATCACATTATCAAGTACAACTTCATCTCCCATCGCTGCACCAGCAATTAAAAACGTACCTGCTTCTATGCGGTCAGGGATGATGGAATGCTTACAGCCATGAAGAGATTCTACACCTTCGATTCGAATCACATCAGTACCCGCACCTTTGATTTTGGCTCCCATGCTTGCAAGCAGTGTCGCTACATCAATAATTTCGGGCTCTTTTGCGGCATTTTCAATCACCGTTTTTCCTTCAGCCAGTACAGCTGCCAGCATGATATTGATGGTCGCACCCACACTGACAACATCAAGATAAATGCGGGCCCCGACTAATTTTTCAGCACGCAAATAAATTGCACCCTGCTCGTTTGTCACCTCGGCTCCAAGTGCTTCAAAGCCTTTGATATGCTGATCGATCGGTCTAGGTCCTAAGTGACATCCTCCTGGCAAACCGATGACAGCCTGCTTGAACCTGCCTAGCATGGCTCCCATTAAATAATAGGACGCACGCAGTTTCTTCACTTTCCCATTAGGAAGCGGCATGCTGATCATTGCTTTAGGATTGACAACCATTTCACCTTTTTCAAATGTTACCTTCCCGCCAATTTCTTCTAACAGATCTCGTAATGTGTCTATATCTGAAATATGCGGTAGGCCCTCAATGGTTACTGGAGAATCTGCGAGAATCGTGGCAGGAATCAGTGCCACAGCACTATTTTTCGCACCACTAATATGTACGGTCCCGCGTAAGGGGTCACCGCCGGCAATGTTTAACTTTTCCATATTTGTCTCCCTTCTTAAAGAAGATCACTGTTGGAGTTATACTGTTTGTGGATGTCGCGCTTTAAAAGGTCTTGTCCAAAATTTAGCCAATATCAAGAGAAAGAATACAGGTTAAACGAAATTTGTCGGAAGAAAAATAATCGAAGCTTTGCGAGGCTGTGATGTTCTCTTCTTTGCACAAAACATTTCTTAGCGTTTTTAAAGAAAACTGCGGCAAACGGAATACGCTCCCGCCTGCCACAATCACTTATTTATTCCAGTCTGCTAAAAATTGCTCAATGCCTGCATCCGTTAATGGGTGTTTTGTCAGCTGCTTGATGACTTTCAGCGGCATTGTGCCGATATGAGCGCCTCTAATGGCAGCTTCTGTCACATGCTGCGGGTGACGAATGGATGCAGCAATGATTTGTGTATCTAATCCATGAACATCAAAAATGGTTTTCACTTCGCTAATGAGATCAAGACCATTGTGGCCGATGTCATCTAAACGACCGAGGAATGGAGAAACATACGTCGCACCAGCTCTAGCTGCAAGCAGAGCCTGATTTGAATTAAAAATCAAAGTGACGTTTGTTTTAATACCAAGGTCTGTTAACGCTTTGACAGCTTTCAGGCCGTCCGTTGTCATTGGAACTTTGACAGTGATATTTGGTGCAATGGCAGCAAGCTCTTTTCCTTCTTCAATCATTTCCTCTGCTTTTAAGGAAATGACTTCCGCACTGACAGAACCTGACACGACGTCAGTGATTTCACGAAGGCGATCGTGGAATGATACGTCCTTTTCTTTCGCTACTAAACTAGGGTTTGTTGTGACGCCTGCTAAAATGCCAAGCTCGTGCGCCTCTTTGATGTCTGCAATATTCGCTGTATCTACGAAAAATAACATAACTGTGCCACTCTCCTATCAAAAAATTGTCTGAAATGTAAATTTTGATTGCGCTTTCTCAAGATATGGAGAAAACCGCCTGTGACTCAGGCGGCTTTCGGTTCTCATCAAATTATGCTTGGTTAGAAGAACCAAATTCGCGCATTTTGCCGATAACAGTTGCTTTAATTGCGTCACGAGCTGGTCCAAGATATTTACGTGGATCATACTCTTCTGTTTTTGCAGCAAGTGTTTCGCGAACTGCTTTCGCAGAAGCAATTTGGTTTTCAGTGTTTACATTGATTTTTGCTGTACCAAGTGAAATTGAACGCTTGATGTCAGCAGTTGGGATACCTGTTCCGCCGTGAAGAACAAGTGGAAGACCTGTCATTTTACCAATTTCTTCCATTTCAGCGAAACCAAGGTTTGGTTCACCTTTGTATGGACCATGAACTGAACCTAGTGCAGGTGCAAGGCAGTCGATACCAGTACGTTCTACAAGCTCTTGGCATTCTTTTGGATCAGCATAAATAACGCCCTCAGCGATGACGTCGTCTTCTTGTCCACCAACAGTTCCAAGCTCAGCTTCTACAGATACACCGTGGAAATGTGCAAGCTCAACTACTTTCGCAGTTGTTGCTACGTTCTCATCGAATGGATGGTGAGAAGCGTCGATCATAACAGAAGTAAATCCTGCATGAATCGCTTTTGCACAAGATTCAAAGCTTGAACCGTGATCTAAATGAATCGCAACAGGAACTGTTACATTATATTCTTCGATTAACGCTTTAACCATTGCGACAACTGTTTTGAAGCCGCCCATGTAGCGTCCTGCTCCTTCAGATACTCCTAAAATAACTGGAGATTTCTCTTCTTCAGCAGCTTGTAAAATCGCTTGCGTGAATTCTAAGTTATTTAAGTTAAACTGTCCAACAGCGTAACCTTTTTCCTTTGCGTCTTTCAACATTTCTGTCATTGAAACTAAAGGCATGATGAAAAATCCTCCCTATGTAGCTAATTTGCTTACTAAAAAAAGCTCTCCACCCTAGCATGACCAGAATTTCTCGCCATATGTAAACTTTCAAAGTCAGATCGCTTTCTTCTTCTTATCTAGAATACCAATTATTCGACAAATCGGCAACAGAATGAATCGATTCAATCATTTCCAGCTAGCCATTTGTTTCAAGAGGCAGGTATTCTTTGACTGCATCTCGGATTTCATCAATATCAAATGGTTTAGCGAAGTGCGTCAATGCACCGAGTTCTTTGGATTCTTGAATCATATCTAATTCACCATAAGCTGTCATAATGATCACGCGGATGTCTTCATCAATTAATTTCATCCGTTTTAAAATCTCAATCCCATCCATTCCAGGAATCTTCATATCAAGCAGAACAAGGTTCGGTCTATGGTTTTTCACAATATCTAACGCTTGTAGACCATTAGCTGCTTGGAAGGTTTGATAGCCTTCTTTATGAAACACTTCATTCAGTAATATTCTAATACCGTACTGATCATCGACAATTAAAATTTTCTCATTCATCTGTTACACCCCATTGCTTTCATTTTTCGCCATAAAAAGAGCAGTTGTTAAATAATTCTGTTTGATTTTCACATTTCCTTTATTTATAATAGTTTACTTTACGACATTTTCTGAGCATTTTTCCTAATATTCTCTTTATATTCTATTATAAAATGATCTGACCGAAGGAGGAAATGAGTCTTGTTAAAAATTTTCACCACCCAGTTATCAGGTATTTTTTCACGTATTGGAGAAAAGCAGGCAGAAGCGATTGAGGACGGTGCACGCCTTCTTGCTCAAGCCGTCGTCAGTGGACATGCTGTTTATTTCCATGGAAGAAATGAGCTGGCTGCTGTAGCCCTAGAGGCATCCGAAAGCAAGGAGCCATTTCCCGGTGCAAAAGTACTGCCGCTGGATCAAAAGGAGCGCAGCTTACTTCATCCAAGTGACAGGGTTCTGCTTTTTTATTCAGATCCAGAAGATCAGGAGATTCAATCCCTTGTAAAAGAACTGCACACGCAAGGTACGCCCATTGTTGGAGTTGGGCCAGCACAAAAGGAGACGTCAATAATTGAAGAGCATTGCGATGTCCACATTGATTTCCAGCTCAAGAAACCACTTGTGCCTGCCGAGGATGGAACAAGGTTCGGCTATCCTGCTTTAATGACCTGCTTATATGTCTACCATGCTCTATCGTTTACTGTGAAAGAAATCGTTGAGGAATATGAATAAAAAAACTGCCGAGAAGATGATATTCTCGGCAGTTTTTTGTTTTATTTTGATTCAGATGCTTGCAGTGAAGCACCAACGAAATCTCTAAATAACGGCTGTGGTCTTGTCGGTCTTGAAATGAATTCTGGATGGAACTGAGAAGCAAGGAACCAAGGGTGATCCTTCAGCTCAATAATTTCAACAAGGCGTCCGTCTGGGCTTGTACCAGAGAATACAAATCCTGCTGCTTCCATTTGCTGTCTGTATTCGTTATTAAACTCATAACGATGACGGTGGCGTTCGTAGACCACTTCGTCATTGTATGCAACATATGCTTTCGAGTCTTCATTTAATTTACAAGGGTACAGCCCTAGACGAAGTGTTCCGCCTAGATCATCTACATCCTTCTGTTCCGGAAGAAGGTCGATGATTGGGAATGCTGTTTCTGGATCAATTTCCGCTGAATGAGCTCCCTCAAGGCCTAGTACGTTTCTCGCATATTCGATAGACGCGACTTGCATTCCTAGGCAAATTCCGAAGAATGGTACTTTGTTTTCGCGGGCATATTGTGTTGCAATGATTTTCCCTTCCACTCCGCGGTCTCCGAAGCCTCCAGGAACGATCATACCGTCTACATCTTGAGCGAGATCAGCTATATTCCCTGCTGTGACTTCCTCTGCATTGATCCATTTGATTTGAACATCAGCATCAAATGCATAGCCAGCATGACGAAGTGATTCAACAACAGAAATGTATGCATCTTGCAGCTCAACATATTTCCCTACAAGTCCAATCGTTACTTGTTTTGAAAGGTTTTGCACTTTGTCGACAAGAGCCGTCCACTCAGTCATGTCCGCATCTTGGCATTCAAGCTTCATGTGCTCACATACAAGCTTGTCTAATCCTTGTTTTTGTAAATCAAGCGGAATGGAGTAAAGGGTGTCTGCATCCTGGCATTCGATGACAGCTTTTGTATCAATATCACAGAATAGAGCAATTTTGTCCTTCATGTCTTGTGTCATTGGCATTTCTGTTCTGACAACAATGACGTTTGGCTGAATGCCAAGGCTGCGAAGTTCTTTCACACTATGCTGTGTTGGTTTTGTTTTCAATTCGCCTGCTGCACGGATGTAAGGAACAAGGGTACAATGAATGTACATGACATTTTCACGTCCGATGTCACTCTTCATTTGACGAATCGCTTCAAGGAATGGGAGGGATTCGATATCTCCAACTGTTCCGCCGATTTCTGTAATGACAACATCCGCACCAGTTTCTTTTCCTGCACGGTATACACGGTCTTTGATTTCATTTGTAATGTGGGGAATGACCTGTACTGTACCGCCTAAATAGTCGCCGCGGCGCTCTTTTTTCAAGACAGTAGAGTAGATTTTACCCGTTGTTACGTTGCTGTACTTATTTAAGTTAATATCAATGAAACGCTCGTAGTGACCTAAGTCAAGGTCTGTTTCAGCACCGTCATCTGTAACAAATACTTCACCGTGCTGGTATGGACTCATTGTCCCAGGGTCTACATTTATATATGGATCGAATTTTTGAATGGTGACATCCATCCCTCTGTTTTTTAGAAGGCGGCCTAACGATGCAGCCGTGATCCCTTTTCCAAGTGAGGAAACAACTCCTCCTGTTACAAAAATATACTTTGTCATTTCGTATGCTCCTCTCTTTTTTACCCTTGCATGACTAGACATGCACAGCTTCATCCTTTTTAGAGTGTATCCCTAAATCTCTTGAAAAATAAGAAAGCTCCCTTTCAAATAAATGAAAGGGAGCGTAAATGAACGTATCTTTACGTACTCTTTTTAGAGAGCCCAAAATACATACTACATAGTTCGCTCTCGAAAGTCAAGACGGTTTTGTCCTGTTTTAAGGACCGGTTTGAGAGGGTTATTTGCCTTCCTCTTCCTCGTCTAAATCGTCTTCATCAATCTCCGTTAAGCCGTCATCATCTTCGTCATCATCTTCGTCGAAGTCTTCTAGATCTTCATCAACTTCTTCTTCATCTAAGTCGAGATCATCGTCGGCTTCAACAAGATCAAGATCTTCTTCAAGCTCTTCGATTTCTTCTTCCTCTTCAATCTCATCGAAGTCTTCTTCAACGACAGCTGCTTTTGTTTTTTTCTTTTTCGCTTTTGTTTTCACAGCTGGCTGAACTTCTTCTTCGATTTGATCAACTGGATACCAGCTGCGAAGTCCCCATCTCTGATCACCTAACGAAATAAAGCGGCCATCTATATTTAAGTCTGTATAAAATTGGGCAAGTCGATCATCTAGATCAGATTTTTGTATCCCTTGCAAACGGATCATTTCATCTATTAACTCGGAAAACGTGATCGGTGTTTTGCTGTCTCTGAAAATTTCATAAGCAAGTTCAACTAAAGACATTTGTTTGAGCTGTTCCTGTGAGTATTCTTTCAAACTCAAGGTCAGACACTCCCTTTCTATTACATGTATGTATCCATTTATCAGTGAAATAATAAGTATTTATACCTTATTCTTACGACAAACCATACCTCTCATTATAAACAAATTAGGGGAGTTTATGCCACCTTTATCGATGTTAAATTTTGATTTTTTCTCACGGGGAGCACCTAGAGCTTCATCATCTGCGTTAAATTGGACTGGTTCTTGTGTGCCGTCCACATTTAACGTGCATTTTTGTCTTCCATTTTGATCGCATAAGGGCTATTTCTTCTTCTCTAAAAAGGGAATTTATTCCTTCGCAAAATGTTCACTTACGACCGTTTGATACAAAAATCTATAATGAGTAGACTAATTTTGAGAGGTTGATCGAATTGCCAATGACAAAAAAAGAAAATTTACAATTTGGTGTATTGATGTGTTTTTGTATGTTTTCAGTGATGTTCTTTTACAATCTATTTCTAAATGGACAGCTTGGACATATGACGTGGTTAGAAGGGGGCCTCAGCTATGTGCTCGGTTTTGTCATCGCTTTGTTGATTGAAATGTACATTGTTGGACCTTCAGCAAAAAAAGCAGCCAGCCGCTTTGCCCCGAAAGGCAAGAAACTCTATTTTATTCTCACTCTTTCCATCTGCATCGTATTTGGGATGGTGTGCCTCATGTCTTTATGCGGATATGTGGTTCAAAGTATCAGCACAGGATTTCAAGCACAATCAATTCTTTCTGATTACTTTACGATTTTCGGTCATAATGTGATCATGGCGCTGCCTTTACAGCTTTTAATTATGGGGCCGCTTGTCCGTTATGTCTTTTTCAAATGGATGAAATCGAAACAGGCAGCGGCGATATAGGCGAATGTGCATATTTAAAGCTGAATGTTCTGAATTAATGAGAAAACGACAGGTATGGTAAACAAAGTCCCCGCAGACATTAATACGATTAATTTTCTGCGACTTTTTTCTTGATCGTCCTTCTTTGAAGACTTCGAAAGCTCTGTGGAAACCATGATCCAAATAACCAGAGTTACTAATGCTAAGATGGTCGTCATCATCATAACCTCCATATTTATATTTTTCCCAATTTTAACATAATGCTGTGATGATATGGGTCAATATTGGAAATTGCCTCAAATTCGAAAACTGAATGAAACAAAACCAAAACAGACCACCTCACGTTCAGGTGGTCTTTGCTTTTTTCTACATATCTAGCAGTTTCCGCGAAATGACCAGCCGCTGGATTTCCTGTGTTCCTTCGTAAATTTGAGTGATTTTCGCATCACGCATGTATCGTTCGACTGGGTAATCCTTTGTATAGCCGTATCCGCCGAAGATTTGAACCGCTTCTGTCGTCACCTTCATGGCTGTATCACCCGCAAAGAGCTTGGACATGGCTGATTCCTTTCCATACGGAAGCCCTTTCGTTTCAAGCCATGCTGCCTGGTACGTGAGCAGTCTCGACGCCTCGATCGCTGTCGCCATATCGGCTAGCTTAAAAGCGATCCCTTGCTGCTGAATGATTGGTTTTCCAAATTGTTTGCGCTCCTTTGCATAATTGACCGCCGCATCAAGAGCGCCTTGGGCGATCCCAACAGCCTGTGCAGCAATGCCGTTTCTGCCGCCATCGAGCGTCATCATGGCTATTTTAAACCCTTCTCCTTCTTTGCCGAGCCGGTTCCTTTCATGAATGCGACAATCTTCAAAGATGATTTCAGTTGTTGGCGATGAGCGTATGCCCAGCTTGCTTTCTTTTTTACCTATCGAGAAGCCAGGTGTCTCTTTTTCTACAATAAAGGCGGTTGTATTTCGAGATGCAGCTTCTTGGTCTGTCACGGCAAACACAATATAATAATCCGCAATGCCTCCATTTGTTATAAAGATTTTCGCACCATTCAGGACGTATTCACTACCCGCTTTCACTGCTGTTGTCTTCATTCCGCCGGCATCAGAACCGGAGCCGTTTTCAGTGAGAGCGTATGCTCCTATCTTCTGTCCCTCTGCAAGCGGCTTTAAATAGGTCTCCTTTTGTTCAGCTGTTCCGAAAGTAAAGATAGGCCATGAGGCGAGAGATGTATGGGCAGACAGGGTAACGCCTGTAGAGGCGCACACTCTTGAAAGCTCCTCAACTGCAATGACGTAGGCTAAATAGTCACTCCCGATCCCGCCTACCTCTTCTGGCCATGGGATACCCGTTAAACCGAGCTCCGCCATTTGGCGAAAAATAGCTGGATCATAGGTTTCTGTCTCATCTCGCTCTGCTGCTGTTGGCTCCACTTCATTTCTCGCAAAATCTCTCACCATTTTTTGTATCATTTCATGTTCGTCACTTAATTGGAACTGCATCATGAGCCACCTCATTTCATATTAGCTGTTTACAAATGACCAGCCTTTGAATTTCACTTGTTCCTTCATAGATTTCACAAATTTTCGCATCACGAAAATAGCGTTCTGTGTGATATCGATTGGTATAACCGTCCATGCCTAGCAAATGGATCGCTTCTGTACTGATCTCAACCGCCGTTTTTGAAGCAAATAACTTCGCCATCGACGCTTCCTTTGTGACCGGGCGGTTTGCCTCTTTATAAGAAGCTGCTTGATAGACGAGCAGCTTGGCCGCTTCAAGCTTCGCCGCTAAATCGCCTAGCCGAATGGTCGTTTCAAGACCGGCTGGATGCTGCTTTAAATAAGTCACTGCCTCCGTTAATGCGGCTTCTGCAATACCAAGGCTTTGGGCCGCGATACCAATTCTCCCCGCATTTAAGCTAGACATGGCCAATCGGAAGCCCTCACCTTCTGCACCGAGCAGCTGCGCCTTCGGAATTCGCACGCCATCAAAATGAAGCGTCACTGTTTTTGACCCGTGCAGCCCCATTTTCTTCTCATCTTTTCCGATCGTAAACCCCGGCGTATCTTTTTCGACAATGAACGCCGATATATTTTTTTTAGCAGAGGCAGGGTCTGTCACTGCAAATACAAGATACAGTTCTGCTTCCCCGCCGCTTGTGATAAAAATTTTCGTTCCATTTAACTCATAGTGGTCGTCTATCCGCTCTGCTCTAAGCTGAATACTAGAAGCATCTGAGCCAGCTGTTGGTTCAGTCAGGCAAAAGGCGCCCAGCTTCTGCCCAGACGCAAGCAGCGGAACATAGGATTTTTTTTGCTCGGTCGTACCAAAAGCCAAAATAGGCATCGTCACAACAGATGTATGAACGGACACAATGACACCGATGGTTGCACTCACTTTCGATAATTCATGAATCGCGATGATATACGTTGTAAAATCTGCCCCTAATCCTTGATACGCAGCTGGTATCGGAAGCCCTAGAAAGCCTTGCCGTCCCATCTCAGCTAAAAGTGTGCTTGGAAACTGGCCTTGTTCCATGGCTTCTACTTCAGGGAATACATGCTGGCGTGCAAATGATGCTACTTGTTCTCTCCAGAGACGCTGTTTTTCCGTTAGCATAACATCCATCTTGACTCCCCCTATGAGTGGTCGTGGTATGTGTAAAAACCTCTCTTTGTCTTTCTGCCAAGCCAGCCTGCGCTTACGTATTTTTTCAAAAGAGGACAAGGTCGATATTTGCTATCTCCAAGACCCTCGTGAAGGGTATTCATAATAAATAAACATGTATCCAGTCCGATTAAATCAGCGAGACGAAGCGGACCCATTGGGTGATTCATTCCAAGTGTCATGACACTGTCAATGCTTTCTGCATCTGCCACGCCTTCATAAAGGGTATAAATCGCTTCATTGATCATCGGCATCAATATACGATTTGAGACAAACCCCGGGAAGTCTTCCACTTCAATTGGGGTCTTGTTTAATTTCTTCGCTGTTTCAAAAACGATTTGATACGTTTCGTCATTCGTTTGCAGGGCACGGATGACCTCAACCAGTTTCATGACAGGAACCGGATTCATAAAATGCATGCCAATGACCTGCTCTGGCCTTGTCGTAACGGCTGCTAATTCTGTGATCGACAAGGAAGACGTATTTGTCGCAAATATCGTCTTCACCTCTGCAAATTGATCGAGGGTTTTAAAGATTTGCTTCTTAACACTCATTTGTTCAGATGCCGCTTCAACTACCAAATGAGCCTGCTGTACGTCCTTTAAATTTGTTGAGATGGCAAGCCGCTGCGTAATATCACGGACTGCCTGATGTGCCAGCTTTCCTTTTTCCGCTCGTTTCGTCAGTTGTTTGGTCATGGAGGAAATCGCTCGATGAATCTGCTCTTCTTGTGCATCATGGAGCAGGACTGTGTAGCCTGACTGAGCAAATACTTGGGCAATGCCTGATCCCATTTGACCAGCCCCGACGACCATGACGGTCTCTTCTGTACGCATGACAATAAACGCCTCCCTTTTAATCCACCTTGATCATGATGGCATCTCCTTGACCGCCCCCACTGCAAATCGCCGCGATGCCAATGCCGCCGCCTCTTTGTCTGAGCGCATGAATCAAGGTCAGTATGATACGTGTTCCGCTTGCCCCAATCGGGTGACCGAGCGCGACTGCTCCTCCATTGATATTCATTTTCCGCCGATCCAGCCCGAGTATTTTTTCGCAAGCAAGAGCCACTGCTGAAAAAGCCTCATTGATTTCAAACAAATCGATATCCTCTACACGCATTCCTGTTTTCTGTAACATTTTTTCGATCGCAAAGGCTGGTGTTTTTGGAAAGTCCTTTGCCTCTACTGCTACCTGTGTATGTCCAAGCACGACAGCCATTGGCTTTTCGCCATGCTGCTTAGCATATGTGTCTTTCATTAGAAGAAGCGCACTTGCTCCGTCATTGACACCTGGTGCGTTCCCAGCAGTGATGGTACCGGTCTGATCAAAAACCGGCATGAGCTTTGATAACCTTTCATATGACGTATCACGCCGCGGGGATTCATCTTCTGTGATCAGCTGATCCCCTTTTTTCGTCTTGACGGTGACTGGGGTGATTTCATTTTTAAAAAAGCCGTTTTTTTGAGCTTCAATGGCTCGTTCATGGCTTCTTAGCGCCCAAAGGTCCTGCTCTTCTCGCGTGATGCCGAGCTCCTTCGCTGCCATGCTTCCATACTCGCCCATATGAACACCTGTAAACGAACAGGTTAATCCATCTAAAATCATCGCATCTTGTACCGCTCCATCTCCCATTTTGTAGCCCCATCGCGCTTTTTTTAGAAGATAAGGGGCATGAGACATGGATTCCATACCGCCCGCCACGATGACCTCCGCATCACCTGCTCGAATGATTTGGTCTGCTGTGCTGACACTGCGCATTCCAGAAGCACAGACTTTATTGATGGTTTGCGTCGGAACCGACCATGGAAGATCAGCATATCTAGCTGCTTGCCTAGAAGGGATCTGACCTTGTCCTCCTTGAAGAACACTTCCCATGATGACCTCATCCACCTCATGAGAACTTGAGGCTCTTTCCAGCGCAGCCTTGATCGCCATTCCACCTAATTCTGCGGCAGTTAAACCACTTAAAGATCCGCCCAGTTTTCCAAATGATGTTCTCGCTCCAGATACAATGACTGTCGTGCTCATGTATTTCCCCTCCCGTTTGTTACCGCTTACATATCGTCCAGGCAGCTGATGAACAGCGCCATGCTTAGGCCGATGAACATCATATTCATCGGCCTGCCACTCTTACGAAGCCTTCGTTTTAGCCTCGCCAAACACTGATTTTTCAAGAAGTTCTGCGACGTCAAATGTGCCAACCTGCTCCTCTACTTCTTTCGCTTTTGTTCCGTCTCCCAGCATGGTTAAACAATAAGGACATCCTGAGCTGATGATGGATGGCTGCACCTGTAAGGCCTGCTCCGTTCGTGCTGTGTTAATCCGAGTACCTGTCTCTTCTTCCATCCACATTAAGCCTCCGCCTGCACCGCAGCACATACCGGTTTCACGATTGCGCTCCATTTCTTTCAGCGTCACACCAGGAATGGCTTTTAAAATGTCTCTTGGCGGGTCATACACCTCGTTATATCTGCCCAAATAGCAAGAATCGTGGAAGGTAATCACCTCGTTCACTTCATGTACAGGTGTTATTTTCCCTTCTTTCACTAGCTCTGCCAGTAATTCTGTATGATGGTATACGTCTGCCTCAAGCCCGAAGTCTGGGTATTCATTTTTAAATAAATTGTAGGCGTGTGGATCAATCGTGACGATCTTTGTCACGCCGTTTTTCTGAAATTCTTCGATGTTCTTTGTGGCAAGCTCTTGGAACAAAAATTCGTTCCCGAGTCTTCTTGGTGTATCGCCTGAGTTCTTCTCTTTATTGCCTAGGATGGCAAAGGAGACACCTGCTTCATTGAGCAGTTTTGCGAAGGCAAGCGCAATCTTTTGACTTCTATTGTCATATGCTCCCATTGAACCAACCCAGAATAAATAATCAAAGGTCTGATCTGCTTTTTTCAGCTCTTTCACTGTCGGCACATGCACATCTTCTCTAAGTTCACGCCAATTTTCTCTTTCTTTCCGGTTCAATCCCCATGGGTTTCCTTGACGCTCAATGCTTGTCATGGCACGCTGTGCATCTGCATCCATTTTTCCTTCTGTCAGTACAAGATATCTGCGCATATCAATAATTTTGTCGACGTGTTCATTCATGACAGGGCATTGATCTTCACAGTTTCGGCAAGTCGTACATGCCCAGATTTCTTCTTCTGTAATGACCTCACCAATGAGAGATGGATGATACATGGTGCTGGCAGCTGATTCTTCCGCTCCAGCTCCTCTCGCCTGCATCGCCAGCTGATTCGCAGTTGTCTGCTTGAAGGCAAGCTGCGGGACCCACGGTGTCTTTGATGTAATAGCAGCCCCTTTATTTGTTAAATGATCCCTTAACCTTAAAATCAAGTCCATTGGAGAAAGCATCTTCCCTGTCCCTGTTGCCGGGCACATATTTGTACAGCGCCCACATTCCACACAGGCGTAAAGATCGATCAGCTGAGACTGACGGAAATCTTCAATTTTCCCAACACCGAAGGTCTCTTGTGTCTCATCTTCAAAATCAATTTTTTGCAGCTTGCCTGGCGGGTCCAATCTGCTGACAAATACATTCACTGGTCCTGCAATCAGATGAGCATGCTTAGACTGCGGAACGTACACTAAGAACGTCAGTAAAATGAGAAGATGCATCCACCATGCGACATAAAAAACAATTGTTGCCGCAAGAGGCGAGAGCCCGCCAAGCAAGAAAGCAATGCCCGAAGCAATTGGCTCAGTTGGTGATAGGGCGTGTCCATGCCAGATGATGTTCGTGCCGTTCCCTAATAATACTGTCAGCATCAAGCCGCCAATAAACAGCAGCACAAGACCTGATTTAAAGCCTCTTTTTAAACGGACAAGCTTCTCCACATATCTTCTATGGAAAGCCCAAACAACCGCCACTAAAATCAGAAGTGTGACGACTTCTTGGAAGAACGTAAAGACGCCGTACAGCGGACCTAACGGGAGCCCGCTATCTGGGACAAGTCCCTTCATAATAAAATCAAGGGCTCCGAACTGAACAAGAATAAATCCATAGAAAAACAGCACATGAATGATGCCGCTCTTCTTATCCTTTAACAGCTTCTTTTGCCCAAACACATTGACCCATACACGCTCTAAACGCTTCTTCATGTCCTGTTGAAACTCTTCTTTTTTACCAAGACGAATATACGCCGCTCGTGTTCGAATGAGATAAATAAACAAATACACAGCGTAAGCGGTCACCGCCGCAAATGCGATCAAGTTCATCATTAAAAGGCTATTCATCTTGCTCCCCCTTTCATTCCCCACAACCCACTTTGTTCCGTTTCCATGTTGTACCTCTATCATAAATAATGAATGAGTATTCAGTCAATATTTTTTACGCGTTTGGGTACACTATTGAAATATGCAAAAAAAGGAGGAACCTTCATGATCGCATTGATCATCCTACTCGTACTCATCATAATCGTACTACTCGTGATTTTGGACCTTTATATGGCAAAGAAATATTTTTCTACCCATGCTTTCGAACGGACTTTTGACCAGACAAGTGGCGATGCAGTCTTTTATCATGATGGCGAACCAATTTTTGATCAGCTGCTCACTGATATTCAGCAGGCCTCTTCTTCTATTCATATGATGTTCTTTATTGTAAAGAACGACAAGATTGGGCAAAGGATCTTACAAGCACTAAAAGCCAAAGCGGAACAAGGGATTTCGGTCATTTTGCTCACCGATCGATTAGGCTCCTATCCATTTGATCAAAAGTCGATCGACATGCTCAAAAAAAGCGGCATTCAATTTTATTTTTTAAATAAACCTCGTTTTCCTTTTTTGATTTATCGTTTAAACATGAGAAATCACCGCAAAATTACGGTGATTGATGGGAAGATTGGCTATATTGGCGGGTTTAATATCGGCGATGAATATGTAGGGAAAAACGGCAAATTTGGCATTTGGAAGGACTATCACCTGCGAATGACAGGACAGGTTGTCGCAGACCTCCAGCATGTGTTCCTCAATGATTTGTACCGATCATCAGGCATACATCAGCTGCAATACGAGGTTTTCCCTGCATTGGAACCGGGAACATTACAATGCACTACACGTGCGACTGCTGGCTTTTCTTTAGAAGCTTTATTTCTCTATGATATTCAGCAGGCTAGACAGCAGATCACCATCTGTACGCCTTATTTTATTCCATCAGCCCCTCTTCTCAAGGCCTTGCTTGAGGCGCGGAAGCGAGGCGTCACTGTCGAAATCATCATCCCAATGAAGGCTGATCATCCTCTTGTCAAAGAAGCTGGATTTTATTATTTGAAGGATCTGATTGCCTCTGGCTGCCTTGTGTATCGTTTTTATAAAGGGTTTTATCATTCGAAAGCGATTCTCATTGATCACAGTCGGTGCATCATCAGTACGGCGAATTTTGATAAACGGAGCTTGTTTTTAAACGAGGAAGTAGATGTCGCCATTGATGATGAAGTCTTTACTGCACACGTGGAGGAAAAGATTCGTGAACACATTGAAGTGTCTGAGCTCATGACAGAAGAGAAATTTAAACAGCGCCCACTTTTCACACGGCCGCTTGAGTGGGTAGGCGCCATGTTCTCGTATTTTTTATAAAGGAGATGACATATGCGTTATCGATTTGGTTATGTTTCCAATGCCGTCACCCTGTGGGAAGCTTCTCCTGCCAAGTCGCTGACTTTTGCAAGATACAGCAAGCTCTCAAAGGAAGAAAGAGAAGAGGCTTTACTGCGAACTACGAAGGCCAATCTCGTCAATACGTTAAGAACGCTTTATTTTGCGATTGCTCATGATATTCCGCTTTACCGTTTTTCCAGCTCGATTGTTCCGCTGGCAACCCATCCTGATGTTCGCTGGGATTTTGTGACACCCTTTCGTAAGGAGTTTCTTGAGATTGGCGAGTTGGTTAAACGGCACGGGTTACGAGTGAGCTTTCACCCCAATCAATTTACCTTGTTTACAAGCCCAAAGCCTTCGATCACAGAGAATGCCGTGATCGATATGACGTATCATTATCAGATGCTTGAGGCGATGAAGCTCGAAAAGGAAGGCTATATGAATATTCATGTAGGCGGTGCATATGGAGATAAGGCATCGGCTCTTCACCGCTTTGATGAAAATATAAAACAGCTCCCGGCTCATATTAAGGCGAGAACGACTCTTGAGAATGATGACAAAACGTATACGTCGTTAGAAACACTCGATGTATGCGAAAAACACGACATTCCGTTTGTTTTTGATTACCATCATCATGTGGCCAACAAAGATGACGATGCCGCGCTTGATGACATCCTGCCAAGAATGTTCGACACTTGGACCAACACTGGCATTCCGCCTAAAATCCATTTGTCCTCACCAAAATCAGAAAAGGCGATACGCAGCCATGCGGATGGAGTGGATATGTCCTTTGTCTTACCGCTTTTTCAAGCATTAAAGCCTTATGGGCGCGATGCAGATTTTATGATTGAGGCGAAGCTAAAGGATCAAGCCCTGCTCCGCCTTGTCGAAGAGCTGTCTGCGATTAGAGGGAATCGGCGAACGGGCGGAGGAACCATCGAGTGGAAATCATAGAGAAAGGTTTATCCCTGTGCAAACAGGGGTAACAAAGCTATTGTGAGAAAGTAATTAACAGGAGGATATGAAGATGTCTCAAATCTATTCAATCCGAATCGCTGCGAAAGCATTGAATTTACATAAGCTTATGTCTCTATATGAAAAGTGCCATCAGGCTCAGCATCGTTTATATGTGTATTCTAAAAAAACAATGTGCAACATTAAAAACATCGTAGAGCTTGAAACCTTCAGGCTCACTCATTTAGAATCTGACTACTTAATTGTCGTAGAGGGAAAAAAAGCGCAAGATCTCTTGCAGCCATTTGAAAAAGAGAAGGTTTCATAAAAAAGAGCAGCCATCAGGCCGCTCTTTTGTTATATCCACTCTTTTGTTAACCAAACTTGTTTTGAAGCTGCATCCATTTTCACTTGTGCCCCGATTGGCATCGTAAGCATCGGGTGTGTGTGGGCACAGTCAAAATCTGCTATGAGCGGTCTCTTTGTCTCTCCTAGCACCTCAAGTAAAATCTCGTAAGGTTCTTTTCCCGTTCCCTCATCAACAAACAGCTCATGTTTTCCCAAAAGAATACCTGATACCCGCTCAAACACTCCATTTACTTTCAATAAAGAGAAGTTTTTTTCTACAACCGAAGCGGTTTTCATGCAATCTTCAATGAGAAGAATGTCTCCCTTTTGGATTGCCGGCATGTACTCACTGCCCCATATACCGTACATTGCATTCAGGTTCCCGCCGATCAACCTGCCTTCTGCCTGTCCTTCTATGACGCACAGCCAATCGTTTGGACGCTGCTTTTTATCACGTGTCTTTTCTTCCCAATTGATTCGTTCATCCGTCCAAAAGGGTGGTTTTTTGATCTGATAAGGAATGGGTTGAGGCTGCATCAGGATGTCTTCGAACGACTGATATGTATAAGCGACGAACGGTTCAAACTCTCCAAAAGATGGGACAAGCGCCGGTCCGTAGAAAACAGGCAGTCCCGTTTTTTCGTAGGCGGCTAAAAGAATCGCTGTCGCATCCGAATAACCGATCATGATCTTCGGATGTTGATTCAGCAACTCAAAATCAAGATAAGGCAGCAAACTATTTGAATTTGTCCCGCCAATCATTGACATGACACACGCTAAGTCTTCCCTAGCCATAAGCTCATTCAGTTCATCCGCTCGTTCTTGAATTGAACCTGAACGATAGTGATTCTCTTTTCCTGTTAATGATCCTGGTACCACAATGAATCCTTTTTGCTCAAGCCACTTCTTCGCCCGCTGATACCTAAGAGGCGAGGTCGCTGATGCAGGACTTGAAGGTGAAAAAATACCGATCTTATCGCCCTTTTGTAATCGCCGAAGCCCCTTCATTCCATCAGATCCCTCCTACACGAGTTTTTTCTATCCTAACAAAAAAAGCCCTTTATCAAAAGGGCTCAGACCCAAAAGGTCTGTCTTTTTTCATGTACCAAATCGAATAGCCAACTCCATAGCAGTCTCGGTGTGATTCAGATATGAACCACCAACCAACATCATGATCGCAAGACCAGCTAAAACAAAGCTTTTTCTAATATTCATACAAACAGTCGCCCCTTCGAATTTGTTTTTGAGCGTACACCATTTGCTGATATAAATATACAGATTCCTCCATACGCCCACACTTAGTATAAAATTCTGCGGACTCTAATGCCAGTTCTTCTAAATATGGATAACCCCTAATGTTGCCAAATCGCTTCAAAATATCCTTGAGATCATCAAGATTAAGTGGCTTTAAATATAGGTTTACAAGGAAATCGTACAAAGATTCGAATAATTGATCAGGATTTGATTTCAGATAATCTATGCCACGCTGCAAATATTCCTTGCCCAATTCATCGATACCCAATTTAAAATGGATTAGGGCTTGCTGATAAAGAACTGCTCGTATGTGGGAATGACTTTTTAAATAAAATTCAGCCTCCTCCAGATGATCTAATGCCAATTGATATTTTTCCATACTAGAGTAACAGTGACCCAAGTTCATCAAACTTATACCAATCATCAGTTCATCCTTAATTGCATGTGATTTTTCTAATGCTTTGTTTAAATGCGGAAGTGACTTTTCTGCACTGTTCAGATCAACATAATTTCCAGAAACAACAAAGCGAGACTGGATTTCTCGGACAAGATAAGTCGGGTGCGCCTTATATGTATCAAGAGCTAACATGATGTAATACATAGACATTTGAGTTTGCTTCATGTGATAGAAAATCTCTGCCATCTTGAAGTAAAACTCTGCTCTTTCAACTTCATCCGCCACTCGATCCAACCGTTTTTCTGCCTGGCGATAAAAAGTAATCGCAGTAATGTAATCACCTTGCGAAAACTCATACATCCCTTTGAAAAAATTAAAATAGTATTCCAGGATTCCAGTAAACTTTCGCCCTTGCACTTCAACCGATCGCAGGTATTCCGCTTTGTTCCGAGACCCTAGATTCATGTATTCAAGCATTTGTTCGTGGCGGAATTCCATAAGCTGAAAATAAAGAACAGCTTGTTCATCTTCCTCCATAACATCTAAATCCCTTCTGATCTCACTCCGAAGCATTTCCGCATCTGTTACATTCAGCCTTTTGATATGTTGATACCATTCGTTAATCTTCTGACCGATCTCCGCTGAAGATACAGCTACCATTTATACATCCCCCTCATTTTTTGCCGTTTTATGTTAAATCCTAGCATATAAAATACGTCTAAAACCTATTAGCGTTCCAATTTTGAAAATTTTCGGTATCTCGCAAACAGATTTTCAAGCTGATTTCAGCAGCCAAAACGAAAAAACACTTTTAAAGCCCTTATAAGCGTTTTTGACACACTACCCCTACACTTATATACCTGAACAAAAATAAAAGCGATCAGAATAAAATCTGAGCGATCTCAACTGGAATTTTGAAATTAACCTCTGTGAGTGTTAAAAACTCTCGATTTCCGTCAAGCGCCTTACTCAAAAAAGAAAAAGCAGCCTAGCCCCTTCTTTTTTGTTTTCGTTCCTCATTGGCTTTAATTAACAGTAAACCTGATGATACCCCTAGAATGAGCAGTCCTATCTCAAATAGATTGATTACTACTTCTACCTTCACATGAATCACCTCCACAGTGACCGGATTTTATCACAAAAAAATCCGTCAAAATGAAGTACTGAAAAATAAAAAAATGCTTGCGGACACCGCAAGCAAAATAGAAATTTTTCAACAAAAGAACAGGCTCTTCATCTTTATCCAGTGATGACCATATTGATGAATGGCACACTCAGTAAAAAGAAAACAACGAGAAAAACAATTTTATATCCCATCTCTTTTTCCTTATTATTCTTACGTTTTTGCATATAAACAACAAAATAAGAAACACCAGTTAAAATCATCAATACCGATATTACAGTCAGCATAAGATCATCACCTTTATATTATTTGAGGGTATCAACTCTAAATGCCGCAACCCAAGTGACACCTACATAGACACCTTTACCTTTATTTTTTGCTCCGATTCTAACAGCAAGTAAAGACCAATAACCAGCCGATACAGCACCAATTGAAGCTACAGGTGGAACCCAAAAAAACAATCCTCCAACAATAGCTCCACCACCAGCTGCACTATACAACCAATTTTGATAGCTTTTAGAAGCTTGATTGTTGAATTTCCGATCATACCCCCACCAGTTATAAGTCCATTTAGCGTAATTAACAGATGTAGACAAAGTAAGTGGAGTAATACTCAAATCTTTTTCTATGGTGATTTTACCATTTTTTACATCATTATTCAATTGAGCAAAATGTCCTTCCAATTGATCTAAACTATATTTCTCATATAAAGAATTTGGCACATTATTCAAAGACAACAAACCATCTTTACCAACAGAAACATACGGCTGAACAGCATCAATCATTTTTTGCTGCTCAGCATCCAAGCTTGTTTGATCATCAGTCTTAACCTTATAGACTCTTTCAGGTTCCTTCACATTATTTTCGTAAGCTGAAGCATTTGGTGCAACCGATAAAACCAAAACAGAAACTAACGCCATGATCATAATTTTTAACTTCAAGATAAAACTCCCTCTCTATTAATTATTTTGTTCATGGCAAATATCACATAAATAACCGAGGAAATCTACATAAATTACCTAAAATAGAAAAGTTTCCAAAACTCTTGCGGACACCGCAATCAAAAAAGAAATTTTCTGTCATATCTTCCTATGTGAAAAAAACAATATTAGGGAAATAGACTGATAGCATTGTTATATCTAGGCGGGGCGGGGCGGGGCTTAACAATTAAGCCTTCCACTTTATTCATATTCATGCTGCTTTGTGGTGCGGCAGTAGCCAAAATTGCTCCTGCTCATGAATAATGTACAAGCACATCAAAACACCCTAACTAATGTTAGGGTGTTTAGCATGTAGACAAACCCTCGCATTCGGTATCAGTCCTGCGCGCTGGTGCTCACAAATGTTAATTCGCTCCGCTCCAGTGCTCGTCCTTCCTAGACTTCAAAGGTTTTCTATCACGCTGAAAAAGAAGACAAAAGGGCTTTCTCTTTAATGACCAAACTGCGCTTCATGCAGTCTGCTGTATACGCCGCCCATTTGGATTAAGTCTTGGTGGCGGCCTTGTTCTTGGATGCCTTCCTCCGTCACGACGATGATACGGTCTGCGTGTTTAATCGTCGCAAGCCGGTGAGCGATGACAAGTGTTGTCCGGCCGGCAGCCAGTTCGCTCAGAGCATCCTGTATCGCTTTTTCTGTTTCTGTATCAAGTGCTGACGTCGCTTCATCTAAAATAAGAATGGACGGGTTTTTCAGGAACATCCGTGCAATCGACAAGCGCTGCTTTTGACCGCCTGACAGTTTGACGCCACGTTCGCCAATGACGGTATTTAACCCTTCTGGGAAACGCTGAACGAGTTCCTCTAAATGTGCACGTCGTACGGCCTCCCAAATCTCTGCATCACTCGCTTCTAGATTGCCGTACGCAATGTTTTCACGAATGGTGCCTGAGAATAAAAAGACATCCTGCTGCACAATGCCGATCTGCTGTCTTAAAGAAGACAAGGTCATGGATTTTGTGCTCACTCCATCAATCGTGATCTCTCCTTCATCCACATCATAAAAACGAGGCAGCAAACTGCAAATGGTCGATTTTCCTGCTCCTGAAGGCCCTACAAATGCAACGGTTTCTCCTTGCTTGATCTTCAAATTGATATCCTTCAACACTTGACTGTGCTCATCGTAGCCAAACGTCACGTTTCGATATTCAATTTCACCTTGCAGTCCGAACACATCACGTGCTCCTTCTGTATCCTTCACATCCGGCTCTGTTTCAAGTAAATCGACATAGCTTTTAAAACCGGCAATTCCTTTTGGATACATTTCAATCACCGTGTTGATTTTATCTATCGGTCTAAATAAAACGTTTGTGATCAGAACAAAGGCGATAAATCCACCTGCACTCAATTGACCTTGCAGGACAAACCATGTACCTGCCAGAAGGACAAACAGCGTCACAAGCCGAGTTAAAATATAACTAATCGATCCATTGACCGACATGATTTTATAAGAAAGAAGCTTCGCTTTTCGAAAACGGTTGTTGTTTTCAGCAAAGCGTTTTTTCTCAAAATGTTCATTCGCAAAGGCTTGAACAAGACGGATGCCGCCGATGTTGTTTTCAACCCTTGCATGAAAGTCTCCAATATCATTGTTCAGCTGTGTAATGGCCTTTGTCATCTTCTTATTAAAATAAAGCGCAAGCCAGATGATGACAGGCATGATCAGGAAGGTTAAAATGGCAAGCTGCCAGTTAATCATCAGCATGACAGCAAAGGCGCCAAGAATCGTTATAATCGCAATAAACAAATCTTCAGGCCCATGATGCGCCACCTCTCCAATGTACATGAGGTCGTTGGTCATCCGTGACATGAGCTTACCCGTTTTGTTGTTATCAAAGAATTTAAATGACAGACGCTGAAAGTGATCAAATAGCTTCTTCCTCATATCTGTTTCAATATTGATGCCCAGCATGTGCCCCCAGTACGACACAATAAATTGCATCACCGAGCTGAGTGCATAAATGACAAAAAGAGCAAGTGCGGTCCAGCCAATGACCGTCCAGTTCCCTGACGGCAATAATGTATCAATGAAGTAGTTCACGATGAGCGGAAACCCTAGTTCCATTAATCCAACTGCGACAGCACAAAAGAAATCTAAAAAGAACAGACCTCGATAGGGCCTGTAATAGGCGAAAAAGCGTTTTAGCATATGTAAAAGAACCTCATTTCCTCTATAATTGATAATCATTTTCAATTATAGAGGAATCCTCATGAAAATACTAGATGAGGAAATGATTTCTTCCATTGGTAAGCCTCACAACACACCTGAAAACAACCGGGCAAACGATTCCTTCAAACGCTCTTTTAAGCCTCTTTTATAAAAATGAACGGGTCCCATTTGCTCACATTCTTTCATATCTTCCTCATAATGGGCCATCAATTGCTCGATTGGCTTTTTCGCCGCTGTAAAGACATTGACCTCAAAATTGAGCTGAAAGCTTCTCATATCCACATTGGCGGTACCGACAGAGGCAAGTTCTCCATCTGCGATCATGACCTTTTGATGCATGAAACCTTTTTGATAATGATACACCTTGATGCCCTCTTTCAGAAGCTCAGCAAAATAGGAGCGTGTGGCGTATTGTGTGAGAAAGCCGTCATTTGTTTCCGGTACCATCACACGCACATCCACCCCTCTAGTGGCAGCGATTTTTAACGCTGTGCGGATCGACTCATTTGGCACAAAATACGGTGTAGCAATCCAGACAAATTGTTTCGCATTTGAAATGAGTGCATCATATAAATCACTCATACTTTCCTTCATATCAGGTCCAGTTGGTACAACCTGAATGACATCCTCTCCTGTCACAGGGTGCGGCGTATGATACTTCGGATCATCAATTAACACTTCATCTGATACATACTCCCAGTCCAGCATGAAAACGGAGTGCAGGGTTTGAACAGCTTCACCCTTTAACATCGCATGCGTATCACGCCAAAAGCCGATGCTTTCATCCCGCCCTACATATTCTTTCCCGACATTTAACCCGCCGACAAATCCCGTTTCCCCATCAATAATCACGATTTTCCGGTGATTTCGGAAATTGAATTTTTGATTAAAGAATCCATATTTTAAAGGCAGAAAGGGAGCGATGTTTACACCTGCCTGCTTTAATCGTTTAATATCTTTTCGGGAGAAGCGAATGCTGCCCGCCGCATCATAGATAAAGCGAACCTCTACCCCTTCTTTCACTTTTTCAATGAGAATGTCCATCATTTGGTGACCAAGGAAATCAGATTTAAACATGTAATATTCAATATGAATGAACGTTTTTGCCTTTTTCAACTCTTCAAAAATCCGCGGAAAGGTTTCCTCTCCATTCTTTAAAATGTCCATATCACTATTTGTATTCACATGCATTCCTGTCGCTTTTTCTGTGTAATGAAAAAAAGTACGCTGATTCTCGGTTAAACGTGTTTCATCCGGCTTGCTCTCAAGCTCTGATATTCTGCGTAATTTTTCACGGTTATACATTCTCTTCGATTTGAACAAATGACCTTTTACGTAAAGCTGCCCCGAGAATAAATAAAACATATAGCCAATGATCGGGAAAAAGATCAGCACATATATCCATAACAATGTGTGCTGTGATGTCCGATTCTCTAGCATCAGCGAGACGATACTAAATAAAATAATGGCGACATAAATCGCTGCGTAAAGCTGGATGCTCCATGCTGGCACCGGCCACCAATACACCACATATGCCCCGAATATCATGAAATATAAAAATAAAAATTCCAGTCTCCTCTTTTTCACATTCTCCGCCCTCATTCGTTTCTGTCTTTTTCTCTTCCATACCCTTTGCACAGCTTGTATGAAACGCACGGTCCACTGCTTTCTTCTAGCTTTTACAGACTGGAGCCATTTGATCCGATATAATGGAGAAATATGTGAAGGAAAGGAAGATTTGTTTATGCATACACCATCTCCTTTAAAAAAAGGCGACCATATTCGGGTCATCGCCCCAAGCCGAAGTGCTGGCATCTTATCAGAAGAAGGAATGTCTCAAGCCAAAAAACGTTTAGAGACTTTAGGGTTTACTGTCTCTTTTGGAAAACACGTGTTTGAATGTGATCTTCATTCCTCATCATCCATTGAACACCGCGTATCTGATCTACATGAGGCGTTCTCAAATGATGAAGTCGACGGCATTTTGACTGCAATCGGCGGTTTCAACTGCAATGAGCTTTTGCCTTATATTGATTACGACTTGATCCGTCAGCATCCCAAAGTCCTTTGCGGCTACAGTGATATCACAGCAATCGCCAACGCCATTACCACAAAATGTGATATGGTGACATACTCAGGCCCTCATTTCTCCAGCTTTCAAATGGAGCAGGGACAAGAGGAGCAGACAGTCATGTTTCAAGCCTGCGTGATGAGCGGCGAGCCATTTGATCTTACTCCTTCTACAAAATGGAGTGATGATGCGTGGTATCTTGACCAAGCGAACAGGCAGTTTCATCCGACGAAATGGGGAATATATCACGAAGGAACAGCTGAAGGCACCTTGTATGGCGGAAACCTTTGTACACTGAACTTACTGCAAGGGACCTCGTATATGCCGAAAGTAAAGGATACGATCTTATTTGTTGAGGATGATGACTTGGTGTTTCCTGAAATGTTTGCCAGAGACCTCACCTCCATCTTGCAGCATGCAGAATCAATCAAAGGGCTGATCATCGGACGCTTTCAAAAGAAATCTCAGATGACAGAGGAACATTTGAGGTTCATCCTAGACAAGCATCCAATGCTCAAACACATCCCGGTGATCTATGATGTAGATATAGGACATACACAGCCTGTATTCACCTTACCGATTGGCGGAAACGCCCAGCTATCGTGCAAAGACGGAGACGTGAAGCTGCGCATTCATTCATAAATAAAGCCAAAAAAGCACCCGAAAACGAGGTGCTTTTTCCTATTCCATGATCTATTTCAACATTTTTTTAGAAAAAGTGATCCAAACCTTCATCCCCCTCGTTAAGTAGATGTCACAACGAAAAGAGAGGAGGCAAAAACATGTTTTCAGATGTTCTCAGCCAGCTATTCGATTCTATTTCTAACATTATTAATACGCTTGGTTAATCCAATTTTGCACACAGACTAAATGCTTTTCGGAAGGAGGTTACGCTCAATGTTCTCTGATGTACTTAGCCAATTATTTGATTCTATTTCTAACATTATTAATACGCTTGGTTAATTTTCAAAACCCGCTTTCTTTAGAAGATAGCGGGTTTTTCATATAAAAAGCCCCGCTTCTAAAGTAGAGCGGGACTTTTATGCATTACATCTTTTCCGGTGCAGATACGCCAATTAGTTTGAATGCGTTGGCTAGCGTAATTTGTGTTGCTTTCATGAGTGATAGACGTGCTATCGTTTTTGTTTCGTTTTCTACATCAATGACCTTCTCTGCATTGTAGAAGCTGTGAAGGGCTGATGCAAGGTCATAAATATAGTTCGTCACACGGTGCGGAATACGTTTTTCAGCGGCTTCTGCTACGACTTCTGGGAAGCTGCCGATGATTTTCAAAAGATCGTATTCTTTTTCCGATTGGATATGAGAGAAGTCTGCTTTTTCAAGGTTCGGCTCATAGCCTTTTTCTTCCCCTTGACGCAGCATACTGCAAATTCTCGCATGCGCATATTGTGCATAATACACAGGGTTTTCGTTCGACGTAGAAATCGCTAAGTCTAGGTCAAAGTCCATATGTGTCGCCGCACTTCTCATCGCAAAGAAATAACGAGTGGCATCTAAGCCTACTTCTTCAATCAGATCACGCATTGTGACTGCTTTTCCTGTACGCTTACTCATCTTCATCTTTTCACCGTTTTTGTATAGGTGAACAAGCTGAATGATTTCTACTTCAAGCTTGTCCGCTGGATATCCAAGGGCTTGGATGGCCGCTTTCATTCGAGGGATATAGCCATGATGGTCTGCTCCCCAAATGTTAATGAGCTGATCAAAGCCTCTATCCAGTTTGTCCTTATGATATGCGATATCTGGAAGCAAGTACGTGAAGCTGCCGTCTTTTTTAATCAGTACACGGTCCTTGTCATCGCCAAAATCAGTTGAACGCAGCCATGTCGCGCCGTCTGCTTCAAAGATATAGCCTTTTTCACGAAGCGTTTCTAGCGCTGGTTCAATTTTGCCGTTTTCATATAAAGATGTTTCAGAATACCATACATCAAATGGGACACGGAAATTCTCCAGGTCTACACGTAATTTTTCTAATTCGTATTTTAATCCGTACTCACGGAAGAACTTCATGCGCTCTTCTTCTGGCTCGTGCACGAAACGGTCACCAAATTCATCAGCAAGCTTTTGACCAATGCCTTTGATGTCTTCTCCTCTATAGCCGTCCTCTGGCATTTCTTTTTCAAGACCGAGCGCCTCAAAGTAACGTACTTCTACAGATAAAGCGAGGTTATTGATTTGATTCCCTGCATCGTTGATATAGTATTCACGGCTCACGTCGAACCCTGCTTTATCAAGGATGTTGCAAAGAGAATCACCTACAGCTGCTCCGCGGGCATGTCCAAGGTGAAGATCACCTGTTGGGTTTGCTGAAACGAATTCGACTTGTACCTTCTGGCCGCCGCCTGTATTCGTTTCGCCGTATGCCTCTTTTGCCTCAAGGACCGATGGGATGAGCTTTGTTAAATACTGATTGTTCATATAAAAGTTAATGAATCCTGGACCTGCGATATCCAGTTTTTCAATAGACGCTTTCCCTTTGTCAAACGCATTGACAATGTCTTCTGCGATTTGACGAGGTGCTTTTTTCGCAATGCGGGCAAGCTGCATCGCCATGTTGGTGGAGTAATCACCGTGCGTTTTCTCTTTTGGCTCTTCCAAAAGGACATCAGGCACCTGGCTTTCATCAGCAAGTCCTGCTTTGACGACTGCCGCAATGATTTCTTCTTTTAACGCATCTTTGACCTGTTCTGCGATATTCATGAACGTAAATCCTCCTTATACGAAATCGATAATGTATGTAAATGCTTTTGATCTTCACCTGTGAGCATATCGTACGTAATGTGCAGCAGTCCCTTGTCCACATCGAGATCAATGCCATGTGTGTGAACATCGAGCTGAAGTGTACCGAATGGCATCGTGTAATGTGTGACGGTCGTTTCTCCAATGAGAAAGCGCTGCTTCATTTGAATGGCACCTGATCTCATGACAAAAATTTCTTTATCACTCATTTTCACAACGGTTTTTACTTGACCCATTTCATGTTCTTCATGGTAAGTGAGATACGTTTTGTCATTCTTCTCTTGGTACGTTCCAGTTGTCCGGAATTCGATCGTTTCAGCCGGTTCCGTCTCTGGTTTCATCACTGACTTTACATGAATTGAAATTTGGTTTTGTGTCATTTTGCACTTCCTTTGCTAAGACCCGTTTAACTAAAATAGTATACCATATTCACGATCGCCTATCATACCATCATTTCTCTTCTTCACTAGGATTAAACTTCGTTTTTGATCTTCTAAAATCACTTTAGCAAAAGAGAAAAATGAAATTGACCAAATATAACGAGTCCAGCCTTTAATCCCAAGTCTTTTCGATTTATTAAATAAAAAAGAGCTTGTATGCCTGAACTTGCCAAAAATGCCTGGAAAAAATCAAATGGAACGATATGTGCTTGCTTACATACCACCTGCATGAATAACGCAATGCAAGTGAGATAGAAAAATCCTCGATCCTGAAACAGACCAACCATCTCTTCCTTTGCCTCTTTTTTCGAAGCGAAAACTGGCGGCTCAGATGCGAGCTCTCGTTTCAATGTGAAAAAGCCTGCCGCTAACACACATACAGCGAGTAACACCATCAATATAGAAGAAACCATGAGCTGCCTCCTTTATTTTTTTCCCAATGTAAAAAAAGAGCTTGTCCACATGAGATGACAAGCTCCTCTATTAAAATGTTTATTTCACAAACCCAAGCAGCATTTCGCGTAAAAGCTTGCTCGCTGTATTCGCTGTTTGGTCAGAGTGATCATATACAGGTGCTACCTCGACAAGGTCTGCACCGACTACTTGGACATCAGAGCCTGCAATCGCATGAATGGATGCAAGCAGCTCTTTTGACGTAATGCCGCCAGCATCAACCGTTCCTGTACCAGGTGCATGTGCTGGGTCTAGTACATCAATGTCGATCGTGACATAAACTGGGCGTCCCTTCAGCCTTGGCAATACTTGCTTCAAGGGCTCCAGCACTTCAAATTTAGACATGTGCATGCCCGCTTCTTTTGCCCATTCAAACTCTTCTTTCATCCCAGAACGGATCCCGAAAGAGAACACATTTTCAGGTCCAATGAGTCCTGCTGCTTTACGAATGGGTGTGGAATGAGAAAGCGGCTCTCCCTCATATTCCTCACGAAGATCCGTATGTGCATCCATATGGATGATCGCCAAATCTGGATATTTTTTATGCATTGCACGGAAAACCGGCCAAGACACAAGATGCTCGCCGCCCATTCCTAATGGAAATTTGTCTTTTTCTAAAATGCTGTCGACATACTCTTCAATTAAATCTAAGCTTTTTTGTGCGTTCCCAAAAGGAAGTGGAATGTTACCAGCATCAAAGAATGGCACCTCGTGCAGCTCACGATCTAAATAAGGGCTGTATTCTTCTAAACCAATGGATACTTCACGAATACGGTTCGGACCAAAACGTGAGCCTGGGCGGTAACTGACTGTCCAATCCATCGGCATACCGTATAAAATGACTTTTGCATCTTCCCATGTCGGATGACTTCCAATAAATACTTTTCCTGAATAAGCCTCGTCGAATCTCATGCAAGATTCCTCCTTTTACGCTTCAAAAAATGCGCAAACCGTCATTTGCGCATTTCCATTTCGCATGATTTATTTCATTAAGTCGCTCACAAATTTCGGCAGAACGAATGCCGCTTTGTGCAATTCTTTTGTGTAATATTTTGTTTCAATATCAAAGAAGCGGCTGTCTTCCACAGCAAGTGGATCATATTTCTTAGAACCGATTGTAAACGTCCAAAGACCGCTTGGATACGTTGGGATATTCGCTGTGTAAAGCTTTGTGATCGGGAAAATTTCCTTTACATCACGCTGTACATTTGTAATCAATTCTGGTGTGAACCAAGGGTTGTCCGTTTGTGCAACGAAAATACCGTCTTCTTTGAGTGCTTTTGAAATTCCTGCGTAAAATCCTTTAGAGAACAGGTTCACAGCTGGCCCAACTGGCTCAGTTGAGTCCACCATGATGACGTCATACTCGTTGTCAGCTTCCGCAATGTGCATAAAGCCGTCTCCCACTTTGACATCCACACGAGGATCGTCTAGTTTCCCAGCAATGGAAGGAAGGAATTTCTTCGAGTATTCGATCACCTTGCCGTCAATATCAACAAGCGTAGCCTTTTTCACACTTGGGTGTTTGAGGATTTCACGAATCACACCGCCGTCTCCTCCGCCTACGACAAGGACATTTTCCGGGTTTGGATGAGTGAAAAGAGGAACATGTGCCACCATTTCGTGGTATACAAACTCATCTTTCTCAGATGTCATCACCATGCCGTCTAAAAACAGCATATTGCCAAACTCTTCTGTTTCCACCATTTCTAAATGCTGAAAGTCTGTTTGTTCTGTGTGAAGGGTTTTCTTCACCTTTAATGTAATGCCAAAATTCTTCGTTTGCTTCTCTGTATACCAAAGTTCGCTCATTGTCCATCTTCCTCTCATCCAATAATAAACAAACATCTATTGTTAGCGCCTTTTATCGGCTATGACTATATCGATTGTCCAAGAAAAAAGTATAGTGGATTCATATCAAATTGTAAAGAACCGCATGCGATATCTTCACCTTTCAAGGCACACTCATGCAATCACTTGTTTAAAACGGTTTTCTTTGTTCCATACTGATAAAAAACCGTCAAAATGGGGGCTTTGCATGGACACAATCATGAGTAATAAAAAAATCCGCATGACCGTGAAAACGATTCGAGCCTTCTTTTTTATTGGCTTGCTCGCCTTTCTATTTGCAGGCACTGTCTTTTTGACGATTCTTTTACTTGCAAAGTGGCAAGGTGCCCCTTCTGTTCAAGTTCCCCAATCCACGACCATTTATGCAGCAGATGGCTCAAAACTTGGAGAATCCAGCTTTGGAGAAAAGAGATATTGGGTCCCGTTAAAGGACATGTCCCCTCATATCAGACAGGCAGTTGTAGCTGTTGAGGATAAAACCTTTTATGAGCATCATGGCTTTGATATAAAACGGATGGCGGGAGCTGCGGTGGCCGATATTCGTGCGATGGCAAAGGTGCAAGGTGCCAGCACAATCACCCAGCAATATGCACGAAATCTCTATTTAGATCATGATAAAACGTGGAAGCGGAAGTGGAATGAAGCCTATTACACGATCCGCTTAGAGCAAAACTATACAAAAGATGAGATTTTAGAAGGATACTTGAACACCATTTATTATGGTCACGGAGCGTACGGTGTGGAGGCGGCGTCCCGCCTTTATTTCGGGAAAAAGGCGAAGGACTTGACCCTATCCGAATCTGCCCTGCTTGCTGGTATCCCAAAGGGACCTTCCCTCTATTCTCCTTATGTGAATGAGGAGAAAGCAGAGGCAAGAAAAGCCATGATTCTAAGTCAGATGCAAGAGGAAGGCATGATTTCAAAAAAAGCAGCCACTGATGCCGCAAAAGAAAAGCTGTCCTATCGTCCGCTGCAGCAGAAGCAGCTGCAAGCAAAGCAAGCCCCGTATTTTTATGATGATGTGATTAGAGAATTGAAACAAACCTTGGGGTTAACTGAGGAACAGATCGAAACCTATGGACTTCATATACAAACGACCTTACATCCAGAGTTACAAAAAATCGCAGAAAAGACGCTGAAAAAAACGATGAATTCTCATTCAGACATCCAAGTCGGCTTTACCGCCATCCATCCCCAAACAGGACATGTGCTTGCCCTCGTTGGGGGACGAGATTATGAGAAAAGCCCATTCAATCGGGTGACACAGGCCAAAAGACAGCCCGGTTCAACAATGAAACCCCTTCTCTATTACATTGCCTTGCAAAATGGTTTTACACCAGCAACTGTCATGCGCAGTGAGGAAACGGTTTTTGAGCTGGATGATCAAGGGAGCGGTGCTGCTTATTCACCAAGTAACTATCACGGCTATTACGCCAATGACGGCATTACGATGCTCCAAGCCCTGGCGCTGTCTGATAATATTTATGCCGTCAAAACCCATCTGTTTTTAGGCATGGAGCAGCTTGTACGTGCAGGTAAAACATTTGGTATCAACGAGAAACTAGATCAAGTGCCCTCACTTGCCCTAGGCACGTCTCCTGTCAAACCAATTGAAATGACCAATGCTTACGCTATGCTTGTCAATGGCGGCAAACGTGTCAAGCCAACCTTTATTACGAAAGTAACAGACGCAAAAGGCAACGTGCTCTTTGAGGAGAAACAAAAACGAGAGCAAGCCCTAGATGAAAAAGCAGCATTTGTTACCACCGACATGATGTCAGGGATGTTCAATGATCAACTAAATGGATATACAAGTGTCACTGGACGTACCATTATGAAGGAACTCACACGAACATATGGCGGAAAATCGGGGACGACAGGAGCAGACAGCTGGATGATCGGCTTCTCACCCCAGCTCGTCACAGGTGTGTGGACCGGCTATGATAAAGGGCGCACCATTGACTCGGTCGAAGAAACCGCCTATGCGAAAAAAATATGGGCCTCCTTTATGGAATCAGCCCTCATGCAGCAGCCAGCCTCCTCCTTTAAGCCGCCAGACGGCGTAAAAGGCGTGTATATCAATCCAAAAACCGGCGACCTTGCTGGTCCAGGATGTGAATCAAAGGTATTTACCTATTTTATAGAAGGAACTGAGCCGACAGGAGTCTGCTATGGTGCTGAGGAGAAATCCTCTGAGCAAGACCCAGTTCAGGATCAAAAGCCAAAAAAATGGTGGGAAAAGTGGCTGAAACGGTAAAGAAATCAAAAAAGACATGAAAAACCCCGAGATACACATCTCGGGATTCTCCATGTCCTAGCTTTAACACCAGTTTACTCAAAAAACGGCTGGAATTGGTGGCCCTCAGCCATTCTTCACAAAAAATTCACAATTACTCAGGGACAGCCAATCCTTCTTTTAATTCATCTGTGGATGCTTCCCATAATGCTTCATTATGACTCTTCAAAAAATCAGCAAGCACCTTTTTCGATACGTCATCCATATGATTGACGACAATTTTGCGCTTCATGGATTTATCCATAAAATTCACATGCTCTGGAAGAGACTTATATCCGCGGCGAATCGAACGGTCGACGGTCATTTCACAGGCCGTCACCCCTGCATAATAAGGTCCATCTTCTCTGCGGTCAATGGTCACCCATACGAGCCAATACGGCTTTCCGTTTGGTACCTCTTCTTTTGTTTTCAAAAATTTAATCCCTTTTTCTACTGCACTTCTTGCATGCATGGCACCAATATCAATGACAGCTTCCTTTTCCTCTACATCAATGATGACTGGCGAGATATTATCAAGACTGAGGGCGCCTGCCCCAAAACCTCCATGACCGTCAGTTGCATCTGTTTTTTTAATGATATTAAAACCAATCGGTTTCTTCTTTTTACCTTCCATTTGTTAGACCTCCTAAAGCAGCGGTTTCAAAATTAAATTAAACCAGTAAATAATTTGATCTCTCATACTGATCAACGGACCAAAAACAAACTGACCTAGCGGCGTAATGACCAATATGAGGAAAATGATAATCCCATATTGCTCAAATTGCGTCATCTTCGCGCGGATGCCAGGACTGACGACGTCCTCAATAATGCGATACCCGTCTAGAGGTGGGATCGGCAACAAGTTAAATAGGAACAAAATGACGTTCAAGTTAATAAAAATCTGGAAGAAATAATCGACCCCCGGCTCAAAGCGCATGATCCACTCTCCACCGAATTTCTGAAGAAGCACATACACAAAAAAGCCCAAAAACGCTAAGATCAAGTTGCTTAAAGGTCCAGCGATCGACACACAAATCCCTGCTAAACGCGGGTTCTTAAAATGGTACCGGTTTACCGGTACAGGTCTCGCCCAGCCAAACCCAGCCACAAAGATCAAGATCGTCCCGAATATATCGAGATGCTTTAGTGGATTTAGCGTGAGTCTCCCTTGATTTTTAGCTGTCGGGTCTCCAAAACGATACGCAACATATGCATGCGCCAGCTCGTGCATCGTGAATGCAACGACAAGCGTAATGGCGACATATGGAATAAGTTCTAATGGATAAACAAGAAATTGGTTCAAAGGCATGTATCCCTCTTTCTTTCTATACAATGATTTACTTCATTCAGTATACTATAAGAAGTCCCTTAAACTAAAGGGAAGCGTAGCACTAAAGGAAAAAGGAGGTTTTTGCATTGCCGATTGTCACCGTTCAAATGCTTGAAGGAAGAACTGACGAGCAGAAAAGAGCTCTTGTGGAGAAAGTCACTGATGCCGTTGTCGAAACAACAGGCGCAGGTGCAGAAAAAGTCTCTGTCATTATTGAAGAAATGAAAAAAGAACACTATGCCGTAGCAGGAAAGCGAATGAGCGACCTGTAAGCATAAAAAAGGACAAGCACATAAGGTGTTTGTCCTTTTGTCTCTTATCTTATCTGTACCACGCTTTATTACGGTTCACTTGACTTTTATGAGCCGCATCGAAGTAATCGACTGTGTAGGAATAATCATAATTCATTAAGCAGACAATTCCGCTGCCTTGAGGGTCATGCGGCAAGCCAAAGTTATGACCGTATTCATGCGTAGCGGCTTTTGCTGTATTCGCTGTTCCTTGGTCAAGGTTGACAGCGAATGCACTTCCGCTCGGTGCACGATTGTAAACATAAGCAATTCCGCCAGCATCAAAGTTTGGATTTGCTGTAAATCCTGTGACAAAGTCGTACCCTCTGCCATCAAAGCTACGCTGAAGGTTTGATAGAATTTGCTCTGCATTTGATCCAGAAGACGTCCAAGATCCTACTGCTTGCACCACAAAGTCCACATCATGGTCGCGGTTAAATGTGACGTCCGCTTGCTCGATGATGCTGGCAATCCGCGTCTGCCAATCACTATATTTCGCGCGATACTGCGCATCAGCAACTGCATAGACTGTCACTTTCTGACTGCCTGTACTTGCTTTTGTTGAAATAGAATCTCCTGTATTGGCCTTAAAGGTTCTGGAGCCTACCTGCTTACCAGACTCATCTAACACCTTTGTTGTGACATCTCGTTCAATTGGAGGTGCTGTCATCAAATCTTTAAAATCATTTGCCTTTGGCAACCCCTCACTAATATGTGTTTCGAACGGCGCATGACCATGATCATGCCCATGACCTGCACTCGCTACTGGCGCTGAAGCTGAACTTACCCCCGGTAACAAACTACCTACCAATAAAAATGACAAAAAGACTGAACGCTTTTTCATTCCTATCCCTCATTTGTTTTTTCACAAGGTTATATATTCACTGAAAATTCGATATTTTCCTTCTATTCAGTCAAAAACAGGGAATTAGATACACAGGAAGAAAGTCGAATCACGTCATATTCACTAATTTTTCGGATATTCCGGCACACATTTTATCGAAAAATAGCGCTTTGGTCTGGGTCTTCCAAAACAAAAAGAGCCCAAAAAGTCGGGCTCTTGTCAAATTAGTTCAGTTCGTTCAACTGATCGATATAAGCTAGGGCAGCCTCAAATTCTTCGTCCGTATAGCGCTGCTTGCTTTTAATGGTGAAGACCTTTTCCTTCACCTCATGTTGAGGCAGGTCATCAAAGTATAAAATCGTTGAGACGAGCTCAAGGAAACGAGACGATTGCTCGTTCATCTGCTGCGTCAGCACTTTGAGGTCAGGCATGTCCACTTCACACTGATCGAGAAACTCTTTCCCATTGTCCGTCAGCGAATAGCGATATTGATAGTATCCGCCCTTTTTTTCCTTCATTTCGTCCAAGAATCCAAGGTTGCACAGCTCTTCAATTCTGAGCGTCAACTCCTCTGAATAGGGGCCATAAAAATGAAAATCGTATTTCTCGTAAAAAGGCAAATCTAGCTTTTTTGCTATGTAAATCATTTTTTGCAGCTTTTTCCGTCCAACGATTTCCCCTGATTCAGAGAACACCTTCATCAACTTTGCATGCTCTTTCAACAAATTCCCGACATCTCCTTTTTCAGTACTTCCTTATCCCAATCCAAGCAGCTTCATGATCGCCTTCTTTTCTTCAGCTTTTTCCGACATATCTACAATTAAGTCCATCGGGAAATAAAGTTTATGATCGGTTCTTCGTTTACCGGAAATGGCGTCAACAATATCTGACTGTCTCGACAGTTCTTTAATATGACCACTTTGCGTTAAGAGGTGAATAGGCAGCCTCTCTTCTTCCTCCCCCGGTCTGTAGAAGTCATAGGGCAAGTCAGAGGAAGAGTCGACCACTAAATAATAGTCAGGATCAATGCCTGCCTCCTTGAACAAGGCGGTCAGCTTGAAATATTTCGTCATTTCTTCATTTGGATTAAACTCTGTATATTGGAACAATCGGCGGTTCATAAAACGGCGGCACAAATCAGCCAGCACATGATCTTCTTCGTCTTCCCACGCCTGAAAATAAAATAAGACAATGGATTCATCCAGCTTAATATAATCCTCTGTGGTGACATTCCCTTCAAAAATCGAATAAAAATGAACAGGGGCATGTGTAAACATATAGCCGGTTTCATGCAGCTCTTTGGCTCGATGGAGGATTTTCGTTAAAATGACTTCCGCACTGCGTGTCACTGGGTGGAAATAAACCTGCCAGTACATTTGATAGCGGCTCATAATATAATCCTCTACGGCATGCATCCCGCTCTGCTTCATCACAATCTGATCTTCTCTCGGACGCATCACTCGCAAAATACGCTCCATATCAAAGTGGCCATAGCTGACGCCTGTATAGTAGGCATCACGCTGCAAGTAGTCCATTCGGTCGGCATCAATTTGACTTGAGATCAAACTGACAACCTGTTTGTTTTGATAGGTTTTGGCAATGACTTCCGCCACATGCTTCGGGAAATCATCACTGACCCGGCGAAGCACTTCATTTACTTCCGTTTTCCCTAAAATAATATCTCTTGTAAACAATTCATGATCTAAGTGGAAGACCTTTTCAAAGGAATGAGAAAATGGACCATGACCGAGGTCATGAAGCAAGGCGGCACTGAGTACAAGCTCACGCTCCCCTTCATCCCATTCAGGTCGACCTTTAAACACATCATCGACAATTCGTCTCACAATCTCGTATACACCGAGTGAATGATTGAATCGGCTGTGTTCTGCACCATGAAACGTCAAGTAAGTGGTTCCTAGCTGTTTAATTCGTCGCAGGCGCTGAAATTCTCTAGTTCCTATTAAATCCCATATTAATGCGTCCCGTACGTGAATATACCGGTGCACAGGATCTTTAAATACCTTTTCTTCAGATAATTTCCCTTTTGGATACGCCATCGTTTCGTCCCTCTTTTTTAAGACGTGTTTCTATTATATCGGGTAACTTTTCCCGAAAACATCCTTGAATTTGCTGGTGAATGTGTTCTCAAAGATTACACGGACGTAAAAAGCCCGACCTGACAGGGACGGACCTCTTTTTTAGGTCGACTGAACACATTCAGTGACATTTATTTGACTTTTTTTTGAACCTTTTCGATTAACTCATCTTCTGTTGGTGCGGATAATGGGCGATTGTTCACAAACGCAAAAGCCTTTTTTCTTCCTGGACCACAATAGGATTGACAGCCAATCTCAATTTTTGCATCAGGGTCAACCGATTTGAGTCGAGGCAATAACGTCTTCAGGTTCGTCGCATCACAATCGTCACATACGCGAAACTCATTAGCCATGGTCTTACGCTTCCTTTCAATGATGAAACTTCATTCTATATGAAACAGTTGGACAACCAAGAATATACCACCCAACATTGTACATCGAAGCGGCTGGACTTGCAAGATGTATTGTAACCGCCGATACGTGTTCATATAAAAGCTAGTATTTTCCACTATCCTTTTAGCAAACTTGTATAAACCTTCTTCAACTTGGCTAATCTAATACCATCAAATCATATGGGGGTTTAAACACATGTCAAAACAAAGACAAGATGCTTGGTCAGAGGAAGATGATCTCCTTCTGGCAGAAACCGTCTTACGCCATGTCAGAGAGGGCAGCACACAGTTGAACGCGTTTGAAGAAGTAGGAGACAAACTGAACCGCACCTCAGCGGCATGCGGTTTTAGATGGAATGCTGTCGTGAGGCATCAATATGAAAAAGCCTTGGCACTTGCCAAAAAACAGCGAAAGCAACGAATGCGTGCACTCGGCAATGGCCAGCCTGCGAAAAAACGATTACTCTATCAGCCGCAAGTAGAAGAAACGATCACACAGGAGGAATTTTCTGAGGAGCTGGAACCAGCAAAGGAAGAAACGTTTGCACCAGCAGCTGAAACAGCTGAACAGCTTCAGTTTGTCGATAAAAGCTACAATGAAGAGTTAGCTAGTTTATCACATTTATTGTCACAGGCTTCCCACGGTGTTGAGAAAAAACCAGAAGCCAATCCGTTTAGGCAGCGTCAGGAATTAACCATCGAAGATATCATTGATTTCTTACGCCGCTATGAAGGCGATGGACAGCAATCCTCTGCCTTACGTATGGAAAACAGCCGGTTAAAACGAGAAAATAACGAACTATCACATAAAGTCTCGCAGCTAGAGGCTGAAGTGAAAAAGCTTGAAAAGGATCAGCTCACGATTCAAGAAGATTATGAAACACTCGTCAAAATCATGAACCGTGCAAGAAAACTAGTTTTGTTTGAAGATGACGACAATGCCGCACCAACCTTTAAAATGGACCGGAACGGCAACCTTGAAAAAATGGCAGAATAACAAAAAGTGCTCCCCACCTGCGGGAAGCACTTTTTTATATATCCAAAAATAGCATCACACTAAAAAGGACATTGATCAAAAACACGAACATAAAGATATACCTGACCTGTCTCACCTGAAAATCACCAAAAATAAAAATAAAAAGCCCTGCGATGCCAAGTGTCAATACAGGCTGAAGAAACGGCACGAAAAGCGAAATGCCGTAGCCGGCTCCTATGATGACAGGAAGCCATAGTAAATAGAGGTAACTGCCGTTTTTGGATTTCACCGGAATCCTCCCTTTCTTTTTACGAAAACACCTTCTCATTCCGCTCAATCATCCGCGTCATGTTTTTTTCAAATTCCAGCTGTTCTTCTGCGTTCAGTCCTGATGCTGTCAGTTGATCACTCAGCTTTTGAAGCTCTTCTAGCAAAAGACGCATGAGAACCGTACAATCGATTGGTTCACCAATTAACTCTGATAAAGATGCCATCGTATCAGGCTGTATATCGGGAAACACTGCCTTCACTTCTTGTCGTTTGTCCTTTAAGGCGGCGTTATAAAAACGACGGATCAAATCGGCACGCTCACGCCCGCTTCCATCTGCACACAAATAGATTTGCACAGCGACCCCTCCGCGTAATCTGCGCTGAGAAATGCCTGCAAATTTCTTTCCATTGATGCTTAAATCATAGCTGCCTGGACAGTAAGAGCCGACAATTTCATAGGCTTCAATCTCCGCCTCATACATTGCCAGCATCCGGCGGATCAACGCTACCATTGCGTCATACCCGCGGTCGATATCAATACCCTTCTTTTGTTCCGCAAAGATTAACGACACATTTAGCACACCTTCATCCAGCACCACAGCAAGACCGCCTGAATTGCGCACAATCACACGATACCCCTCTTTCTCAAGCAGCTTTACGCCATCTTGAAGAAATGGAAGTCTTGTATCCTGAATACCAAGAACAATCGTATTGTGATGCACCCAAGAACGGGCAGTCGCTGGTGAGAGCCCCTTCCCCACCGACGCACAAAGCGTATCATCCATCGCAAAGGATTGCTTCGGATCTACATAAAGCCCCAGGCTCGACTGATCTATGATTCGCCATTTCGGCTGTGTCAGTAACTCAATAGGTTCATTTTTCATCTCCTGCATATCCTCTCGTTCATAAACTGTGTTTATTATAACATGGGATGAATGGAGGGAGAATCGGAGAGAGCATCAAAAAAGCTCCATGACATTTGACGTCACAGAGCGTTTCAAACTGGATGTTTGTGTTTTACTTTTCAGTGATTTATGCATTCAAAGCAGTTTCATCATTCAACGATGCATCCCCCACTCACCCACTCCAGCAAGTCTTCAGTCACCAACTCTGCATGTTGAGGGTCCATTACACCAGCATCCACAATCCATACCTTTTTCTCATCATCAACCAGCCGCATGAGAAATACTTGCCCTCCGCCATCGTCGCCAATCGCCACATAGCCGTTTGCATAATGATGGACCTCCCACGCTTCATTGCGTTCCACAATGTCCTCAGTACCGTATAGCAGCAGCTCACCACCAATGGATAACCCATTTGTCTGTTCAGTAAGGTTTTATAGACATGAGGCAAAACCATGTTCAGTTGGGATTCTGCCTCTTTGATGTGTATGTCACTTGCTGGCTCGTTCATGTGCAGATTTTGGATTTGATGTAAATTGAGCATTTTAAGCGCCTCCTCTATGTTAAGTAGCTGATTTTTTCATCACCCTTTTATACAGACGAAGGAGCATTTTTAAAGGTAAATAGAAAATGACCACATCGAGTATGAAACCTAACCATAGAAATTCAAAAGCATGATGTCCATGTTTTTTTCTGATCTGTATACCTTTCTATACAAAATGTGTAGATTATTCGTTATTGTTTGTTCTTAAAAATTCTATGCTAATTCTATCAACTTTTATTTCAACATTTTTATTTATTAATTCAGGAAAATCGATGAAATAATCATCCTCGTTAGTAAAAATTATGCCTGCATCAATTTTATCCTCTTTTAGCAAACCTCTTAAATAATATTCATATCCTGAATCAATGCGTTCTATCTCTTTCTTTTCTATCGGAATTTCATGAATTATCAATTCATCTAATATAGTAAATCCTATTGATACTGGATAACTTTTTCCCTCTTCAATTTCATACGGACAAATATCAGCAAATCCTGTAAATTCTATTCCATTAATCTCAATGGTTGTTTCCTCCTCAATCTGAGGATCGAGTCTTTTAACAAAACAGTCGTATACCATAATAAACCCTCACTCTCTAATCTGATGGATTGATGACTGGAATATTTTCACCATTAATTGTTTTCCATATCTTTTTACCACTCTGAGTATGGTAAGTTGTAATTTCATTTTTATTATTTGTACCTACAAATTCAAACTTAGCCCTACCATGTTTATTATTCCCCATAAATTTGACATACCCTGTCCTTATTTCACCTTTATATTGATACTTGACCTTGATGCCGCTATTAATAACCACTTTTGCACCTTCAAGGTATTCGTTAGCATTTTTATATAGTCCTGAGAACTCTTTTCCGTGTTTATCAAAATGCCCTTCTAATTTTGCACGATCCGCAAAGGCTGAGGGCAGTTTTTTTATATCCTTAGCAGTCTTCTCAACCCTTTTCACCACATTCTTCCCTTGATCAATCTTAAAGACATACTTCCCGCCTTTAATGATTTTCATAAATGGGATGATAGAGGCTGCGGAAGCGATTGAAAAAGAAGTCTGCAAGGAAATGGAAGAATAGAAAGCCATTTTAGAGATTTCTAAGTATCCAGTGGATGATGAAGTAGCCAATGAGACGTTTGAAGTCATGGCACATTGGTATGTTGGTATTAAAAATTACATAATTAAGTAGAAAAGCAGGCTAGAAGATAGCCTGCTTTTCTATGTTGTTTCATATTTATTTTTTTGCTACACAAGATACAGTTCCTAAAGGCATATATATTGATCCTACGAATTCTCCTTTAAGATAAACTCCTTTTTTATATTTATTGCAAAGATTAAGACCACTTATCCCTAGAGTAGCAACTGCTATAATTAACAATGATAAGGCAGTTGGGTTTAATCCCAGTTTCATTCTAATTAAGCCTGAAGCCACTCCGAATATGCCACCACTAAAATTTGTAACATCGTTTATTCTTTGTATTTGTTTTTGAGAAATGTAAATACCACTTGCTTTTTTAGCTAAAGTTGAGATTTCTCCGTTATCTATGATTCTTGAGTTTAATGAATTATTTTTTTGGTTTTCAGGATTTTCAATATAGGCTTTGTAATCTTGGTATACTTTTTTTTCTTCAGTTGTAAGAGATGCGATTTTTTTGTTGCTATTATTTTTTAAGTCTTGAAAATCAATCCCTTTAGAAACCATATTTTCTAGTGTAACTATTAATTTGTTAAATTCTTTTTCAAATTTTACTACATCTGTTTGTGTTTTGTTTGATACTTGTGCATGTGCGTTGGTAGGTGAAATTGATAATGATAGTGTTGCGCATAGGAACACTAAACTTAAAAATAAAATCCCGTATTTTTTCATAATATACTCCCCGATCCTTTTAAGTTTATTTTATACTTCGATGATTTTTATCATTTTTCGTGTTTTTTGTTTTTCTGAATAAGAAGTCACTCATGAAAAATATGATTAAACCAACCATCAAGATCATAAAATATAAATTAAATCCTGTTTCCTTAAAAAATGAATATAAAGAACTTATAGATAATGCAATTAGATAGAATACAAATGCTATTCCTGCTGCTTTATCTGTGTACTTTCTTTCTTCTTCTGTCAATTTTTTAAAAAACAATGTCATTACCCCCTTAATAATTACACAATAGTTAATTTATAGAAATAGATATCTTGTATATTTAAGGTTATTTTAAACAAAATGATTTTCTTAGAATACTTTATACAGTTTTGGCGAATATCGTTAGATTTTATCATACTCACATGTGAGTGTATAAGTGGACTATTGTCATGAATGTCTTATTTCCAAAATTTCCACCACTTTCTTTGTTGAGCTGCAGCAATCATTTTTTTGTTTCAATGGATTCTTTCAAAGCGAGCATGAGATTTTCATCTCGCTTTTTTTGTTGTTCTTCAAATTGTTCGAGTCGTTTTAGGATGGCCCGGTTGAATTCTTCTTGTCTTTTAATGAGATCGGCGTCAAACACCCTTATTCCTCAAATAGCCCTCCGTTATTTTACCATTTCCTAGCACGAGAGGAATATTATTGAAAACGAATTGAATTCACATAAAAAAGCTAGCTTCGTTTTAACACGAAGCTAGCCTCTTGGATGATTATATTATCGTGCTTGAGCTGCTGTAATCAGCGCAAGGTTGTAAACGTCTTCGGCATTACAGCCTCTTGAAAGATCGTTTACTGGCTGGTTTAGACCTTGCAGGATTGGACCTACAGCTTCAAAGTTACCTAAGCGCTGTGCAATTTTGTAGCCGATGTTTCCAGCTTCGAGGCTAGGGAAAACAAATACGCTAGCGTCTCCCTTGATCACGGAATCTGGTGCTTTTTTCGCTGCTACTGAAGGAACGAATGCTGCATCGAATTGGAATTCTCCATCAAGTACAAGCTCAGGTGCCTTTTCTTTTGCAATGCGAACCGCTTCAGATACTTTGTCTGTTTCGTCTGATTTTGCTGAGCCTTTCGTTGAGAAGCTAAGCATTGCCACACGTGGTTCAATGTCAAACATTTTTGCTGTGTTCGCACTTTCGATTGCGATTTCAGCTAAATCTTGGCTGTCTGGTGCAATGTTGATGGCACAATCAGCAAACACATATTGCTCTTCGCCGCGAGCCATGATGAAGACGCCAGATGTTTTCTTTACGCCTTCTTTTGTTTTAATGATTTGAAGTGCTGGGCGCACTGTGTCAGCAGTTGAGTGTGCCGCACCGCTTACAAGGCCGTCTGCAAGACCTTTATACACGAGCATTGTACCGAAATAGTTTTCATCCAGTAATGCTTTTCTTGCTTGCTCTTCTGTTGCTTTGCCTTTACGTCTTTCTACGAAAGCTTGTACAAGCTCTTCAAAACCTTCATATGTATGAGGATCATACACGTCAACACCGTCAAGTGTAAGACCTAATTCTTTTGCTTTTGCTTCGACTTCTTGCTTCTTGCCTACAACAATTGGCTGCAATACTTTGCCATCTGCTAGTTTTTGAACGGCTGTTAGAATGCGTTCGTCCATTCCCTCAGGAAAAACGATCTTTACGCCTTTACCTGCAACCTTTTCCTGAACTGTTGAAAAAATATCTGCCACTTCAATACCCTCCTTGATTTTACAAAAAAAGCGTTCTCTTTTAAGCATACTCTTCTTCTACATAAATTCAAACTACCAACTTACATTATAGCGCTTACAAATTAAATTCTTATTTTTCAAACTAATTTAACCAATTTCCATAAAAACCGTTTCTTCGTTCAAGTTTTGATCACATCTTCATGTGGACAAACTATGTTATAGTTGGAACAGATGGAAAACTGTAAATAGGAGTGAAAGAAATGAGCGAACAACATACAACAAATGAAGCAGCTCAAACATTAGACGGCTGGTATGCGCTGCATGATTTTAGAACAATTGACTGGACAGCTTGGAAGATGCTCACAAGCGATGAGCGTCAAGCCATTATTCACGAGTTCACAGGTCTAATGGAAAAATGGAAAACAGCTGAGCACGATAAGGCTGGAAGCCAAACAATCTATAGTATTGTCGGCCAAAAAGCAGATATTATGCTCATGATTTTACGTCCAACAATGGAAGAACTGAATGAAATCGAGCTTGAATTCAACAAATCACGACTAGCAGAATTTACGATTCCAGCCTATTCGTACGTGTCAGTTGTTGAACTCAGCAACTACTTAGCAGGAGGCAGCGATGGCGGGGACCCTTACGAAAACCCGCATGTACGTGCGCGTCTATACCCTGAGCTCCCTTCTTCTAAATACGTGTGCTTCTATCCAATGGATAAAAGGCGTTCTGGTAATGACAACTGGTACATGCTCTCAATGGATGAGCGTAAATCCCTCATGAGAAGCCACGGTTTAATTGGCAGAAGCTATGCTGGGAAAGTAAAACAGATCATTACAGGGTCAGTCGGGTTTGATGATTATGAGTGGGGCGTCACCCTTTTCTCTGACGATGTTCTTCAATTCAAAAAACTGGTTTATGAAATGCGATTTGATGAAGTCAGTGCACGCTACGGCGAATTCGGTTCCTTCTTTGTTGGAAACCGATTGGCAAACGATCAGCTGGCGTCATATTTCCATGTATGATAAACTCCTAAGGCTTCGGATCTCTCCGAAGCCTTTTTATGTATTTGTTTAGAAAGGTGATCTCATCATGAAAAACTTCCCCATCGCTATTTTTGCATTAACACTCGGTGCATTTTCGATTGGCATGACCGAATTTGTCATCATGGGGCTTTTGCCAACCGTCGCAAATGATCTCCATGTATCCATCTCTGCTTCAGGCAGCTGATTACTGGATATGCACTTGGTGTCGCAGTTGGCGGACCTATTTTAACGTTATCAACTTGAAAAATGTCGAGGAAACGCCTCCTCATTCTGTTAATGATGCTTTTCGTGGCGGGAAATGCTGTCGCCGCCGCTGTATCGACCTCTTATGGTCTGTTGATGACCGCACGATGAACATGGCACATGAAGCGCCGACTCTCGCATCGACGCTCAGTCATTCTGCCTTTAATGTTGGGAATGCCGGCGGTGCAGCATTAGGCGGCCTCGCCATCGAAATCACACATTTACAGCTTGTTCCGTTATTTGCTGCAGGCGTGACATTCATTGGTCTCATCATAACGATCATGAGCTATCAGTCAGATAAACGAGTAAAAAGGACCTGAGATGGGTCCTTTTTTTATTTCATCACTGTCATTTCTGGTCCTTCTATTTGTTTCACACGTTCCTGTACTGGATGAGAAAAAGGATGCTCTGACAAGACAATATGGGATACGGTTTTTGTAAATCCAGACACTTCTTGAATAAAGGCTTCAATCTCTTCAAGGGACGCGACAGACAGCTTAATGAAAAAGCAAGACTGTCCTGCCACTCGATAAGCAAAAAAGGCACGTGGATGCTGATTCATAAATGTCACAAAACGCTGATACTCCCCGTTTAACACCGTGACTTCCAGTAAACAGTCAATCATAAGCCCCAGTTTTTTATAATTGACCTGTACGGAGTAACCTTCAATAATCCCTGCATCTTCTAATTTTCGCACTCTTTCTGCTACCGCAGGCGCCGATAAATTGACTCGTTTGGACAATTCCCTCATAGATAAGCGGGCATCTTCTCTCAATTCGTTTAAAATATGCACATCTACATCGGTGATTTTCATTCGTACCTCTCCTATCCCAAAATCGTTCCATTTGAAAAGTATTTTATGATGATACTTATGATATGAAATGTAAAATAAAACTAAATAATGGTAGAATTTATTTTAACGGAATTGAATGAAAAAGCAAGTATGGAGGGATCACCTGATGAAAGAATCTTTAGACAGCCGGGCTTCTAAAACGTTTCCCATCACACTTGCCATTGCGCTGACACTTGGCGTCTTTGCGGCGGGATCGGAAGAACTGGTGATTTCACCACTGCTGCCTGATTTATCTAACTCCTTTCAGCACTCTCTTGATATTCTCGCCCTTTCCATCAGTATTTATGGGTTAGCTGTGCTGGTTGGAGCACCACTGCTCGTTCCTTTAGGGGACCGGTATTCAAGAGAACTCTGTTTGATCATCGGGCTTTCTTTCTTCCTGATCGGAACAGTGATGTGTGCTGCTGCACCGAATCTGGCAGTGTTTTTTGCTGGCCGTGCCATTTCTGGGCTGGCGACTGGTGTATTTGTGCCAACGGCCTATGCTCTTGTGGGCGACCGGGTTCCTTACGAATATCGAGGCAAAGTGATGGGACTCATTGTGTCAAGCTGGTCTCTTTCTCTTGTCCTTGGTGTACCGATCGGAGCCTTTATCGGTCAAAGTTTGAACTGGCGCTGGACATTTTGGATCTTCGCTATGCTGAGTCTCATTGTATTGCTGCTCGTCATCCTTGAATCTCGAAAACAAGTCGCAACAGCTGACACGAAGGCACCTCAAGCTAGTGAGAAAGCCGGCTCTTTATGGGGGGCTTTGAAAATCGATCGTGTCCCTGCCTATTTGACCGTGACATTTTGTAATATGCTTGGATTTTATGGCATGTACTCTTTTTTAGGAGCTTATCTGCAAAGTCTGTTCGCTGGAGGACAATCCACGGCTGGACTTTTGATCATGGCTTATGGAGTTGGCTTTTCCATGAGTGTATTTACCGGGAAATTAGCAGACTGGTTCGGTAAAATGCGTTCTCTCTTCTTTGTGCTAGGTGGAATTACGCTCGTTCTAGCCTTACTTCCTTATGCGCCGTTCTCATGGACATTGCTGATTTTTGCACTATTTATTTGGGGTGCGATGCAAAGTTTATCCGTCACGCTTCTCAGCACCGTTCTGAGCGACTGCTCCCAAACCCATCGAGGGAAAGTGATGGCTTTTTACAGTCTTGCTTCCAATCTTGCCGTTATGCTCGGTTCCGCTCTTATGGGACCCGTGTATGTCCATCTCGGCTATCATACAGTAGGGCTTGTATGTGCATTGATTACTCTTGTTGGTTGTATCATCAGCTTCGTCAGCTATAAGCGTGAACGTGCCTTACAGCAGGAACATAAAAATACTTTTGAAACGTAAGCTCATTTCACTGCACATCTTGATATGTGCAGTTTTTTAGATCAATTTTTAATATCATTATAAAATACATTTTTTATAAATTTTGTTGACAATTGCCAATACTATTTTTTATAATCTAGTAAAATTTGAATAAAGATTGGATGGTAAACATGATCTTAAAGAATGATGTTTTTCATTTCAAAGAAGAGCCCATCGTTTCACCTAAGATGTTTACAGTCAATACACTAGGTCCTAAGGGGACAAGCAGTGAATATGCAGCAAAACATTTCATCTCTCATTCCACCACTACACTCGGCACCCATACGAAACTATCCCTTTACGACACATTCGAAACCTGCATTGAACACACTCTCTCTAACGCACTTCAATACACTCTCGTTCCACACGCATACGAAGGAATCAAACACTTCTACATGAGACCTGACCTACAGCTTTTACAAATTTTCAGATGTGACACGCCCATGTATGGTTTGGCTGTCAGACCAGATTTCCCATTTCAAGAACAAATGCTCCACCATTTAAAAATTGTCTCTCATCCTGCACCTGTCAATTTGATTCAATATTTCATCCATCAAAATGCTGAATTTGAACTTGTCAATTCTACAAGTACTGCCGCCCAAAAAGTAAGAGACGGCGAATTTGATTTCGCCTTAACCAACGAGGTTGCCAGAGCCACATACGGCCTCACCTTCATTCGAACGTTTAAAAGCATACCCATGAGCTGGTCCATATTTGGAAAAGGAGAGATTTAATATGCATACTGAACAAAAGACGCAAGAACGATATTTTCCTCAAGCGAAAAAAATAGAATGGGATAATGGCGTCACCCAATATTCCACTGTACGAGGCGATACTGAAGTATTAATTTCATACGTCCCTCCTCACACAATCATAGAACCTCACGAGCATTCCGAAGCCCAAATCGGAATTGTATTAAAAGGCGAGCTTCAAATGACGGTCGGCCAATCTATCCAATTGCTCACCCCATTAGAATCAGCCTATATTGCACCACCGTTTGTTCCTCACGGCGCATCTAATCTGACAGATGAAGAAGTGATAGCAATCGATATTAAGAGATTAAAGGCTGGCGAAGAATATACGGCTCCTCCCACTTATTTCTTAGACATTTTCAAAACACGGGATTTACTCCCTGGCATGGAAGTGACCTTTTTTGTTGAGGATTGGATGGAGCTCATGATTGCCAACATTCCTGGGAATGGCGGAGAAATGCCTTTTCATAAGCACCGAAATGAACAAATCGGCATTTGCATCAGCGGGGGCTATGATATGACCATTGAAGGCTTTACAGAAAAAATGGAATTTGGCACCACCTATTTCTGTGATCCAAAGGAAGATCACGGTGCGATTAATCCAAAGCCGGAAGCATCAAAATCTATTAATCTCTTCTTCCCTCCCCGTTATAATCGCTTGAAGCCAAAAGCGTCTAAGGTGAAGAAATGAACATTGCCGGTAAAGTCGTCCTGATTACAGGAGGTGCATCAGGAATTGGACTTGCCGCCGTCAAGCTCTTCCTTGAGCACGGGGCAAAAGTAGCAGTGGCTGACATCAATGAGCAAAGCGGCAAACAACTCGTCGAATCATTGCCGCATGAGCATCTTGCATTTTTCAAAACGGATATAACAAATGAGTCTGACTGTCATCAAACCGTGCAGGCCGTGCTCAGCCGCTTCGGGACAATTGATGTTTTGATTAACAATGCAGGCATCGAAATTGTCTCTCCCATTCACGAGATGACATTAGAGGATTGGAACCATATTCTACAGGTCAACCTGACTGGCGTATTTCTCATGAGTAAGCATACATTGCCGCACATGCTTGAAAAGAAAAGCGGGAGCATTATTAATACCGGATCTGTCGGTGGTCTCGTTGGATGGCCTGATATTCCTGCATACAACGCAACAAAGGGCGGTGTCATCCAACTAACCAAATCAATGGCAATTGACTATGCCGCTCATCAAATCAGGGTAAATTGTATTGCCCCAGGAATCATTGATACACCGTTAAATGAAAAATCCTTTATAGACAATCACTCAGAAAGCCTCGAGATTGTCAAAAAGGAAAAAGCAAAGGTGAACCCATTGTTGCGTCTTGGAAAACCCGAAGAAATTGCTGGCGTGATGCTGTTTCTCGCCTCTGATCTATCCAGCTATATGACTGGGAGTGTTGTCACAGCAGACGGCGGTTACACCGCTAGATAAAAAGGAGTGCTTTCATTGAGTAAAAAAACCGTACTTGTCATCGCTGACCTAGGAGGATGCCCGCCCCATATGTTTTATGAAAGCGTGGCTGCATCGTACCATATCGTTTCGTATATCCCAAGACCCTTTGCCATTACAAAAGGACACGCTGAGCTAATAGAAAAGTACTCCATTGCGCTCATAAAAGATCGTGATTATTTTGAAACACATCCCTCTTTTGAACATCCTGATTCTATTTACTGGGCACAGGATGATTATCCGAAATCAGAAGAAGAGGTTGTGGGAGACCTGGTCCGAGTGGCTTCCTTTTTCAAAGCAGATGCGATGACCACCAATAATGAATTATTCATTGCACCAATGGCGAAAGCCGCTGAACGTCTTGGACTGCGCGGTGCCGGGGTAAAGGCCGCTGAAATGGCGCGTGATAAAAGTCAAATGAGGGCTGCATTCAACGCCGCTGGGGTCAAAGCGGTGAAAACTCAGCCTGTCACCACTTTATCTGATTTCCAAAAAGCCATTGAGCATATCGGTACACCGCTTATTTTAAAGCCTACATATTTAGCAAGCTCGATTGGCGTTACCCTTTTTCATGACCGAGCCGGCAGTGATGATCTGTTTTTAAACGTACAATCCTATTTGCAAACCATTCCAGTCCCAAACGCTGTGACATATGAAGCACCATTTGTCGCTGAAACGTATTTAGAGGGTGCTTACGAGGATTGGTATCAAGAAGAAGGATATGCTGATTATGTCAGTGTTGAAGGGCTGGTTGTCGAGGGTGAATATATCCCTTTTGTCATTCATGATAAGACCCCTCAAATCGGTTTTACAGAAACGGCTCATATTACTCCGTCGATCCTAGACAATAAAGCCCAGCAAATCATCATTGAGGCAGCAAGGAAGGCAAATGAAGGGTTAGGTCTTGAAAACTGTGCAACCCATACAGAGATTAAGCTCATGAAAAATCGAGAAACCGGACTCATTGAATCAGCGGCTAGATTTGCCGGCTGGAATATGATTCCGAATATCAAAAAGGTCTTTGGGGTGGATATGGCCAAGCTGCTGATCGATGTATTAGTCGATGGAAAAAAGGCTGAGCTGCCAAAACAGCTGCTTTCTGGACACACGTATTATATGGCAGACTGCCATTTATACCCTCAGCATTTCAAAGAGAGCGGACACATACCGCCAGAGGTCACGCATATCACCATTGATCATGTTCATATTCCGCAGGACGCTTTAGTTGGTGATACAGTGATCGTCAGTAAATCAGTCCCATCCAAAGGCACCTTTGTGGATCTTTCTTTATTTGAAGCCTTTAATGGGATCGTGTCTCTTGAATTAAAAGGATCATCCTCACAAGATGTTGCCTCGTCCATCCGCAACATTCAGAAGCAGGCAACCATTCAGTTGATCGATGAATTAGTGAAGGGATAGAAAGAGAGGCTGATGTGGTGAAGATGTTACCATCTAACATGATTGAACGGCTGCCAGAACAGAAATTTGGAACCGTATTTGAGAAAATTGCGCATAAAACACAAAACGGAGCGAATATCATAAACCTTGGTCAAGGAAATCCCGATCTTCCTACTCCTGCACATATCGTGAGCGCCCTTCAAGAAGCAGCGGGCACTTTGCAATTCCAGCAATATGCGCCCTTTAGAGGCTTTGACTTTTTCAAGCAAGCCATTGCAGATTTTTATAAAAAGGAATTCGATGCTGAGATTGACCCCCAGAAGGAAATCGCCCTTTTCAATGGTGGGAAAACAGGTCTTTATGTCATGAGTCAATGTCTGCTTGATCCAGGGGATATCGCACTCGTCCCCGATCCAGGTTATCCAGAATATCATTCAGGGATTTTGATGGCTGATGCAAAGCCATACTGTATCAAACTCGATGAGAAAAATGGCTATTTACCGAACCTTTCCTCAATTGATCCGGACGTGTTAAAAAAGGCAAAGGTCCTTTTCTTGAATTATCCGAATAACCCAACTGGTGCTGTCGCAAATGATGCATTTTTTAAAGAAGCTGCTGCCTTTGCGGCCGCTCACGGACTGCATGTGATCCATGATTTTGCCTATGGTTCATTTCATTATGAACAAACACCGGTAAGCTTCATGAATGCTCCTCGTGGAAAAAGCGTAGGAGTGGAATTATATTCTCTATCAAAGACATTTAATATGGCAGGATGGAGAGTCGCCTTTGCTGTCGGGAATGAGGAAATCATTAATGCCATCAACGCCTTCCAAGACCATGTGTTTGTCAGTATGTATGGCGGGTTTCAACAGGCTGCCACCATTGCTTTGCAAAGTGATGATGGTCATCTTCAATCATTGAAAGAGGTATACCTTGAACGAATGAATTTCTTCATCCGTCAAGCGGCGAAACAGCTTGGCTGGACCATTGAACGCCCAGCCGGCGCCTTTTATTTGTGGGCTCCTATCCCTGATGATTTCGAGGATTCTCATGCATTTGCTGACTATTTACTCGAACATGCAGATGTCGTTGTAACGCCTGGGGGTGTGTTTAGCGGGCACGGAAGCCGTCATGTAAGAATTTCAATGGTTGCCCCAATTGACCAGCTTGCACTGTTTATCGACCGGCTTCACATACTCCCGATTCGCTTTCATCAAAAAACCCGCATGTAGCGGGTTTTTTATGTTATATACTCTTCATCGAACCACCGTCGACAGATATTTGTTGTCCTGTGAGATAGGAGGCTTCCTCTGATGCGATAAAAGCTGCCAGCGAAGCCATTTCACTCGCTGCGCCCACTCTTTGCATCGGTATACCTGAAGCGACAGCCTGTACAGCTTCTTCCCGCGATAATGCCTGTTTACGCATCATGTTCCCGATAAATTGTTCATACCGATCTGTTGCAATAAACCCTGGGTTTAAACAGTTCACCGTAATCCCAGAAGGTGCTAGCTGTGTGGCTGCATTTTTACTTGCATTGATAATCGCTGCATTCATCATACTGTTCGTAAACATTTGGTCACCAGGTTCCTTCCAAAGGTTCCCGACAATTTGAATGATACGTCCATATTCATGTCTTTTCATCATGGCTGCCGCACGCTTCATCGTATCAACGTACGCAATGGCTTTTTGTGAAAAAGCTGCCAGCATCTGCCCACTTTCACATGAATCAAATGTATCTGGCTTCCCTCCTGGAATGTTATTGATTAACACATCCAGTCTGCCAAACTCTTTTTCTATTGCCGCAAAGGCCTCCGCCCTCACTGCTTCATGCGACATGTCACCACAGAAAAGAGCCACCGGCTCCTTTGTTTCGGTCATGTCTTGAATATGCTGCTGCGTCTGTTCTAGTGAGGATATATTTCTCGAATTGATAATCACCTTTACATCGTCTTGAGCGGCAAGCTTTATGGCAATTGCCTTTCCAATCCCTGTACTTGCCCCTGTTACAAATGCAATTCTTTTAGACAAACTCATCCACATCCCTTTTCTGTTTAACTTCATAATTATACATAAAATGACACATACAGAATGTATTTCAACAAAAAAAGACCTTTCTCCTGCGAAAGGCCTCTGTTCTCTATTTAAACGTTGTTTTCCAATCAAATCCGATCGCCTCATCATTCCAAGCGATTCTCTTTTCATCTGGGTTTTTCGGGTCGTAGGATTCTGTTGTAAAATAAACAATTTGCAGCGGCTTCTCACCTAGTACACGGTAGCCATGCGCGACACCTTTCGGAATAAGAAGCAGCATCGGATTATCTTCTCCCATATAATACACATCGGTTTGGCCGTTTGTCGGAGAATCCTCTCTCAAATCGTATAAAACGACCTGTGCATGACCTGCTGGAAAAAACCAAACGTCATCTTGTTTTTCATGGTAATGAAAGGCTTTGATCACTCCAGGAAAGCTTTTCGACCACGACGCCTGCCCAAAGCGCTTTAGCATCGGTTCATCATCTCGAATGAGCTCTGCAAAAAAACCACGATCATCACAATGTTTCATGAGTTTTTTCGTTTGTACACCATCAATCATGCTGATGCCATCTCCCTTCTTTCTGCAAATATTCGTGAAGTGCATCCTTCCAATGTCTTGGCTGCCAGCCTGTGGCTTCAATCGCTTGAAGGTCTAAAACAGAATAGGCTGGACGAGGTGTTTGGAAGCCGTACTCTTCCGTAGAAATCGGCTCAATGGTGGTAGACAGGCCGCTTTTTGCCACAATTTCTGACGCAAAATCAAACCAGGAACAACTCTCTCGGTTACTGACATGATAAACGCCTGCCTTCTGATCAAATAAATGAATCAAGGCCTCTGCTACATCCTTTGTATAAGTAGGAGAGCCTATTTGATCATTCACAATGCGCAAATGATCCTTCGTTTCAGCGAGCCGAAGAATGGTATTCACAAAATTATGTCCCTCATGTCCATAGAGCCACGATGTACGGATGATTTTCACTTCATCTGACACAAGGTGAATCAATTCCTCGCCAAGCTTTTTACTCTTTCCATAAATGGTTTGAGGATCCGCTTGGGCATCGACCTGATAAGGGGTCTCCGCTTGCCCGTCAAACACATAATCTGTACTGACATGTAACACATCTGCCCCTACGTTCTTTGCTTCCAGCGCTGTATAATAGGCGCCAATGCCATTCACAAGATAGGCCTTTTCCGTTTCTATTTCACATTGATCAACAGATGTATATGCGGCCGCACTGACAACAATATCAGGCCGGAAGTGTCTCATCGCGTGTCTGACTGCCTGTTGATCTGCGATATTGAGCATGCTCCTTGTTAAGGCAATGACGCTGATGTTTTTTTCCTTGAGCTGTTTGCTCAATTCTTTCCCTATTTGACCGCCTGCACCGGTGATTAAAACTTTCATCCGTCACCCTTCTTCTCTCTGATCATATTTGGCACGATACCAATTGATCGTTTTTTCAATACCTTCTTCAAATGAAGTCTCCTGCGCCCAGCCGAGCTCTTCTTTTAGCTTACTGGCATCAATGGCATATCGTCTGTCATGCCCTTTTCGGTCTTGAATAAACGCAATTTGGTCATGACTGATGCCAAGTTGTGTGAGAATGGTTTTGGTTAAATCGAGATTCGTTTTCTCATTGCCGCCGCCAATATTGTACACCTGCCCGGCTGATCCGCTCTCCACCACCTGCTTCACAGCTCTCGCATGATCCTCTACATACAGCCAATCACGAATCTGCTGGCCGTCTCCATAAATCGGGATCTTTTCGCCATTGACCGCTTTTCTGATAATGGTCGGTATTAATTTTTCCTCATGCTGATAGGGTCCATAGTTATTGCTGCATCGTGTGATCATTGCGGGTAATTGGTGGGTGTGGATATAGGATTTCACAAGCAGGTCTGAACTCGCCTTACTTGCTGAATAAGGATTATTCGGTGAGAGTGGTGTTTGTTCTGTGAAAGCAGGATCATCCAATTCCAAATCTCCATATACTTCATCTGTTGAAATATGAATGAGTTTTTTCGCCTTTCCCTTTAAGACAGCTTCCAGCATACGATAGGTACCGAGGACGTTTGTTTGAATAAAAGGTTCTGCCGATTCAATACTGCGATCGACATGCGATTCTGCTGCAAAATGAATGATGCCATCATAGGCTTCATCAAATACTTGATCCAGCTCATGCTGCAGGGTGATATCTCCTTGAATAAAACGGAAATGAGGCAGCTTTGATAATTCATCCATTTCCTCTGGATGACTGGCATACGTTAATTTATCAAATACGGTGAGCCGGACATCTGATTCCTGAAGCAGCAGTTTCACAAAATTCAGTCCGATAAATCCCGCTCCGCCTGTAATTAAATAAGACTTCGTCATTCGTATCCCTCTTTTTTCTTCATCGTTTCAAACATTTTCGTAGATGCTTGGTGGAGAGATTCATGTGTTCCGGCATCAATCCACCACCCTTCTAACATATCATAGGTCAGCTGGCTATTTGAGATATAGAGATTATTCACATCTGTAATCTCTAATTCACCTCGATCTGACGGCGAGATTTTCTCAATATATTGAAAGACTTCTTGATCATAAAAATAGATACCCGTGACACAGTAGGATGAAAGCGGATGCTCTGGCTTTTCTTCTATTGATAAAATCCGGTGGTGTGCGGCATCAATTTCTGCAATGCCAAACCGCTTCGGATCTGTCACTTCTTTCAAAAGGACCTTAGCTCCGCTTTCTTGCTGCTGAAAGGCTTCAACAAAAGGGCTTAACGCATCCTCAAATACATTATCACCAAGCATGAGCACAAACTTCTCCCCTTTTACAAAGGGCTTTGCATAGGATAAACCGTCTGAAATGCCAGAAGCCTCTGGCTGTACTTGATAAACAATGTTCATCCCAAGTCCCTGATCGCCCTCAAGCAATTTTTGAAACAGCGGGATTTGTTCTTCTTGTGAAATCAGCATCACATCTAAAATACCTGCTTCTTTCAGTTTGAACAATGACCAATAAATCATCGGATATGGACCAACCGGCAATAAATGTTTGTTGAAAATCTTAGTTAATGGGGCCAGTCGCGATCCTTTACCTCCTGCTAAAATAACTCCCTTCACATCTACACATCCTTATGTTCTTTTTGATGATCGTTCATGAGGTGTATAAGAATGTTTTTCACTCGTTCGGTTCCTTTTCCATCAATAAGTGTCCGTCCATTGAGATGGATGCTCCTGCGGAGAAAGTAGCTGCCGGACAGCCTTTCAACAGCACGCAATAGATCTTTTTCATCCACATGATCACCTAATCCAAGGTGTAGGCAGGCTCCCTTTTGCGCGAAATTACTGGCTGTAACTGCTTGATGGTCTACTTGCGAAAGTACAATGCTGGGCACCCCGATACAAACCGCCTCATATAACGTCATGCCTCCTGCAACAATAGCCAAATCAGCTTCCCATAGACGGGCAGGTAATTGATCAGTATGGCGAATGAATTGAATATGCTCAGCCTCTACTTGCTCTTTGATGTGAGAGGCTTTTCCTGTCACCGCTAGAATGTGTAAATGATTTGCTTGTAGAAGTGCTGATACAGCCTTTGATAACAATCCGCGCGGATCACTGCCCCCAAGGCTGATGACCACCCTTTTGCAATCTTTTCGAACCACATATGTGTCTTTTAATTTGCCAATCTCATGATCTAACAATAAATAAGGTGTTCCATGAAAATATGCCGTCCCATTTACTTGCATGTGCTTCCCGTCCAGACCTCCATAAATACCGTTCACGACAGCATCCGCAAGCTGACAGGCTTCATCTCTTTTTTCCTCGAATAAGACCAGCCTTGCAGAGCCGCAGGAATCCTTGATCGTTCGAAGGAACTGCAGGTCACAATCAAGGACATCAATCAGTAGAAGATCTGGCTTCAGCTCTTTCATGTCCTGCTGCAACTGAAGGAGCGCATTCGACTCCTGCACCATGTGGACGTGCCACGCTGGATGCGATAGCATTTCTACACAAATCCGCTCATTTGTATAGATAAATAGGTCATTATCTTCCTGAAGCAGCTCCCTTGCTAACTGTTTCATTCTGACGACATGCCCCATCCCTCTTAAAAAACCACCAAAGACAACAATCAAAATTTTTTTGTTCATTCAGCATCCTTCTGTCTCACAAATTGATTCAACCGAACAATGTCTGGATCTTGTTCACAGATGGATATGAGTTCAGCCGTTGGCACAGCAATGGAACCACCAGCTTTCTCAAGTAACCGGGTAGCAAACACGTAATCTTCTTCTGTATCAATCGTGAATCGATAAGCAGGATATGCAAGTTCTTTGGGCGGTGTGAATAATTGAAGGTGAAATTGCTCCGGATGCTTTCTGATATACAGCGTGACATGCTCACGCTCTGGCTGCGAGAGGGGAAAATTGTCGATTTCACTTAAAATAGGTGCGTCAATCATTTCCCCGGAAATACCGAGTGGTGTTCCGTTCGTATACGTGTAATCAGCCTTCTCCTGTCTATGTTTTTCAAGCATTTTCGACAAAAGTGCCGAATCTATGAATGGATTATCTCCCGTTAAACGTACAACAGTTTGCGGTTCAAACTGTCGGACAATCTGCGCAAATCGCTGAAGCACATCCGTCTCACTGCCACGAAACACCTTATAGCCCTTTGATAAACAATAATGAGCCAGCAGATCATCTTCTGCCTCAACCGTTGTGGCGATCATGAGGTTTTGTGTTTTGTGATTGTAATGGTTTGATTGCTTTACCCGTTCAACAATCACATCGATCAGCGCCATCCCCCCGATCGGTTTCATTACCTTTTTTGGCAGCCTTGTCGAACCCATCCTAGCCTGAATGACAAAGAGCACATCATTGATCATTTTGGGACTCCTGCGTGAGCACATCTTTCCACGAAACGCCTGTATGGGCTGGGATGTCGCTCACAGCCTTTGCGCCAAGTAAAAGCTCCATGTATCGCGGATGCAGGCCCTGACTTTTTTGTCCTGGACGCAGCACGGCTAGATTTTCTGAAGTTAAGGTCTCGCCCTTTGCAATGCCTCTTGTCGTAAAAATCCCTCGATACGCAAATTCACGAATCTGACCTTCAATGGCTGTTGTCGTTTTATAAGAACTGCCAAGAAGCTCCTCTGGCACAGAATGAGCGTCTTCTTCTGTTTGATTTCGCTGCTTTTCTGCTGCTCGAATATGCTGAACCATTTCCTTTAATTCTTCAGGATCAAGGGCAAAGGAATGATCCGCCCCAGGTAACGTTTTATCCACTGTAAAATGCTTTTCAATCATGGCTGCCCCAAGCTTCACAGCGGCAACAGGCGCTTCAGTTGGGTGCTCACTATGATCCGAAAAGCCAATGACTGCCTCAGGAAAAGCTGAGGTTAAGGTTTGCAGCACACGAAGATTCGTGAATGCTCTAGGTGCAGGATACTTTGCCACACAATGCATGATGGCGATTTGCTTATTTTGCTGGCTTGTAATGGCATCATATGCTTCATGAACATCGGCAATGGTTGCCCCAGCTGTTGAAAAAATGATCGGCTTTTGAAAAGAAGCGGTGTGACGTAAAAGAGGTAAATGATTGATTTCATAGGATGCCAGTTTAAAAGCAGGCGGATCGGTTTGATTCAATAAATCCGCAGATTCCTCGTCACACACTGTGCTTAAAAAAATCAGTCCCTTTTCCTCACAACGTGTTAATAAAGCCGGCAGCCATTCTGGCGGCAGCTCCATTTGTTCTACTAACGAAAAAATGGACACTTCTTCTCCTTTGGCCGTTTCGTACAAACCCGGTTCCTTTTGATACATCCGATCAGCTTGAAACATCTGAAACTTCACCGCATCGGCACCTGCTTCTTTTGCCACATCAATTAAAGCAAGGGCCTGATCCAGCTTTCCATCATGGTTAATGCCTGCCTCTGCAATGATAAAGACAGGCGCACCATCCCCCACTTTGCGATCTCCAATATAGAAATGCGCCATCTTATCTCTCTCCTTTTCTCGGCCACACATGGTAATACAGAAAAGTATTCATTGTCCTAAATCCCATCTTCTCGTACAGCTGAATCGCAGGAATGTTATGCAACTGCGTTCCAGCTGAGATGAAGTTATATTGTCTATCATGAGATACTTTCATCATCTCTACAAACAGCCTTTTTCCGATCCCTTTTCCCTGAATATCTGACCTAATGGCAAAAAGCTCAATCCCTATTTTATTAGCTATGGCCTTTCCTTGAATCAAGCCAACCACTTCATCGTTCAGCTTTGCTACGAGATTGATATCTGCACGCCCATACAAATTATTTCTCATCCATTCCTGATAGAAATGCCGGACGACACGCTGGTCTAAATATGGATCAAGTGCATAACGGCTTTTCACAAAAGCCTGACCACCGAGTGAAACCGCCTCATCGTATTCCTTTTCATCCGGCAGACTAATCACCACATCTTGACCTGATAATGGCATCTCCATTTGAGCAGGCGGTGCCTCAAGCCTAGTGAGGCCGCCGACATAGTAGACATGTGATAGCTTTTGGACAATACGGTTTTTTTCAAGATCAGCCGCTTCAAGGCGTAAAAAGAAGAAATCGCATTTTTCGGTTCTCATCCAAATGATGAATCGCTCCATCAATTCTTGAAAAGCAAGTGCTGATTCAGCTTCCACAAACTTCACATGAAAAATATGCTGATTAAAAATACCGCTCTCCCATTTGGACCAATCGTATAACAACACCGCTTTAAGCTGGGCTCCGCTGACAAGGGCAAATTGTTTGAAACTGTTCATGTGTTCCGCCCGGTGATCATATTTCTCCAGCCAAGCGGCAAGCACCTGATCGTCTATTGCATGAACAACCTTCATGAAGATGCCTTCTTATCTTTTAAAATAGACAACACTGCGGTGATAACATCCTGCACATCTTCATCTGTCATACTTGGATAAAGCGGGAGTGAGAGAGTTCGTTTGTAATAAGTGAGTGATTCAGGGAAGTCCTCTGGTGAATAGTTGTAGGTTTGCTCGTAATATGGATGCAAATGAACAGGAATAAAGTGAACGCTCGTGCCAATTTTATACTCCTTTTGCAGCTGATCAATCATGTCATCACGTGTGATGACTGCTTTTTCCGGATCAACTTGCAGCACATACAAATGCCACGCATGTCTTCCCTTTTGGTGGACAGGCGGTAAGATCAGACCTGCTTCTTTTTGAAAAGCCTGGTTGTATGCCTTCGCAATCTGTTCTCTGCGCGTCTGCATGTTTTCCAGCCGGCTTAGCTGAACGAGCCCTAACGATGCTTGCACGTCAAACATGTTCATTTTATAGCCAGGTTCCTCGACCTCGTAATACCACGTTCCCTTTTCTCCATAACGATTCCACGCTCCCTTGCTCATCCCGTGGAGCGCTAGTCTTCTGATTCGAGCTGCAAGTGCATCATCATTTGTCGTTAGCATGCCGCCTTCTCCGGTCGCTATGTTTTTCGTTGCATAAAAACTAAAAGCGGTCGCATCACCAATTGATCCAATGAGCTGATCGTGAAACGTCGTATAGAGGGCATGGGCGGCATCCTCAAGCACAAACAAATCATACTTTTTGGCAATCGCTAAAATCCGGTCCATATCGCACGATTGACCAGCAAAATGAACAGGTACAATCGCTTTTGTATGTGGTGTGATGGCCGCTTCTACTTTCTCCGCATCCAGATTGAGTGTCGCCGGATCAATATCCACGAAAATAGGTGCTGCCCCCGTATGGATGATCGTATTGGCTGTTGCGCAGAACGTCAGGGGCGTTGTGATCACTTCATCACCAGCCCCAATGCCTCTCGCCTTTAACGCTAAAAATAGAGCAGCTGTACATGAATTGACAGCTATCGCGTGTTTTGCACCTGTCAGCTGCCGAAATTCTTCTTCAAACTGCCTGACTTTTGGTCCGGTTGACAGCCAGCCGGACTTTAATGTTCCAATGACTTCATCAATTTCTTCCTGTTCAATCAAAGGCAGTGCATAAGGAAGAAATTGTGTTCTCTTTTGTTCCATATCACTTGCCCCCCCTCTTCTTATCTCTTAAAATCCACACCTGTTTTTGTTTTGAGCAGAGCAAGCAGAACATCCGTCGATAGAGCATGTGGATAATGTTCTTTGGTGAAAAGAGCGCCTTGCTGTCTCGCCAGCTTCATCTCTTGTTCATCTGACAAAATACGGATCGCCCTCTCAGCAAGTTCAACTGGATTTTCCATATGATAGCTGCCAAACGACTCGTAATAAGGGTACCTTCTGCCTTCTGTCATTTTCCCAATCAGCACACTTTTCTTAAACAGCATGGCTTCAATTCCGACAGTTGATGTGAGCGTAATGACCATATCCATATATGGCAGCAGATCATACAAATCGATTTCTTTTTTAATCAATCTCACTTGGTTTGCTGCTCGCTCAATCTCCACATAATCATTTATGCGGTTTCGTGCTATCTCCCATGGATGCGGTTTGATGATAAGCTGGATATCTTTCTGTTTCGCAAGCGTTTTAAGGACATTTCCATAAAAGGCCTCTGAAAATGGCTGCGTCGCCACAAGTATTGTCTTTTTGGCTGGGCTGAAGTTCAATTTACGAAACAGCAAATCCTGTTGAAGCGGCTTTCGTTCATGCACCAAATCAAACCTTGGATGACCTGTCATCTCCACCTGTTCAGGCTGACAGCCTTTGGCTTCATACCAGTCCTTTTCATACTTCCCAAACACCCCATGAAGTGTTGTGAAAATCGGTAAAAAGGCTTCATCACCCATAAGTACACCATGCTGAAGACAAATACTAGTGATTTGACGCTTCACTGTTTGCAGAGCCAGCACGCGGCTGTAAACATCCTCCGTCGTACCGACAATGACGGCTGCAATTGGATGCTTGTGAAATAACGTCTCTGTCTGGTCAATCACATCAATAAATTGCACAATGTCCTTCAGAAGTTTTTCTTTAAAAAAAGCATTGCCAAAGACGGGATGCTGTGCGTAAGGTTTCAGTAGAGCGTTGGCTTTTTTAATATATTTAGCATGGGCTTTTTTATTAACCTCTCCTACTAAATCCGGCTTGCTGATCACTGGTAATCCAAAATAATCAGCCTTTCTCCAGCGGGCCAACACCATCGTTTTGTTCGGATGAAATCGTGTATAATTGTTTTCAGTAAAGCGTAGGTGGTCGAAGTGAAGCAATACCTTTCCATCTTCAGGACGATATGCGATACGCTTCATCTTTTGTTTGTGCTGATCAAAAAATGGCTGAATGTCTTGCGGCAAAGGACAAGTGGTGGTCAGTTTGTGGCCAAACGCTTCATCTTCCATTCGTTCTCTGACCTCCGGGCTGATGTATTGATAAAAATTGCTGATTAACCCAAGAGGAATTTGACGATAAGACAAGCCTTTCATTAAATTCACATACTCAAAGTATACCTGCCAATAATGATGAATATAGTGCGACACTCAGGTTACCTCCCATATCTCTTTTTTAATATACGGCGGAGCTCCCAGCAGGAAGACTGCGGGGGAAGTGCTTTTACAAAGTCACTTTTTTCTTTTTCTGCCAGCTGATAATGAATCGACTGTTCTGTGATGTAATTCGTATCGAGCACTTCGTTATAGGGGTAGAACGGATAAAAATGATTTAATCTAAAAAAGAATCGAGCATCCCCTAACTGATAAAAACGCGGACTCTCGTCCCAGTAAGATTTAAACTCAGCATGAATTTTTTTTAAAATGGACGCACGATGAACAACTGAGCAATGATCAATGGCACATGGTGCATTCCATTGCACAGTTTGGGCACGACGAATGATTTCCTTCACAGGCTCTTTTTTGCTATTTAAATAGATCACTTTAGAACCAGAATAGACAATATTTTCTTTCGGGCGGGCATCTAAATAATTCGTAAGCTTCTCTAAACGCTCCGGTGCATAGACATTGTCATCTGTCGCATAAGAAATATATTCACCCTTCGCCTGTTCTAATGCTTGATTAATGAGTACGGCATAGCGGGTTTTCGCCGTTCGTTCTTTCAGCGTTTTGACACCGCTTTGGATAAAATGGACGCGCGGATCTTTGCGAAAAGGCTCAATAGCAGCCAGGGTTTTTCCGTTTGATCCATCATCCATGATAAAAAGTTCAAGGTCTGACAAAGTCTGGTTTAATATCGCTTCAATCGATCTGCCAACGTAATCCGCCTTGTTGTAGCTCGTCATAATGACAGTTACTTTCGTCAAAATTTTTTCACCTCGGTCTCTTTTAAAATATGGTTTATCATATGTGTCTCCATCTCAAAAGACTGTAGAATGACCTATTTTTTATAAAATTGTACTTTTTTATTGATCTATCTTTGAAAAACGTGAAATTTTTGGTAATATAAGTAATTATTTGTGTGTATTAAAGGAGTAAAGAACATTGAAAGCTATGAAGAGTGATCTCTCCCAAGAAGAGGAAGCAAAAGGATTTTTTCGATTTTTTAAAATTTTCGTCGCGACAAAAACGATTATTCGCTCATATCAACACTCCTCTATTCCAATTTGGCTGATGATACTCCTTGCAAGTATCGCTGGGACGAGCTGGATCTACGAAGGGTATTTTAGTGAGTATATGGGCAATCATATTCCATTCCCTTTTATTCTGTTACATGGGGCGGGTTTTGGTATTTTAGCAGGCCATCTCATTCTATTTTTCGGTGCACTCATTTTACAGTGGTTAGGACGGCTCTTTTTTGGCAATAAAACGCCTTATCGAGATGTGCTCAAGGCCTGCACTCTGACGATCTTTTTTCCTTCTGCTTTATTTGCCCTTACTTGGGTTTTCACTGTGGGGATGCTTGGTCCGTATACATTTGTTAAGATCTCTCCCTATTTAGATCAGCATTATGAAGTATGGTATTATCTCGATCTTTGGACACTTACTGAAGCATATGCAAAGACATGGATATTGGGGATGGCTGTGTTAGGCATTGTCGCTGTGATGAAGCTAAAAGTATGGCAAGCCTTCATTGTCGTCATCACACCGCTGGCCGCATTTTTTCTCATTATGACACTTGTATTTGATGTCCAGCGGGCTGTTAACTGGATGATGTAAAGGGAACTGCTCCAAGCAGTTCCTCAGATTGTTGACAAAGGGCTAAAATGATCTTTATTTTAGCCCTTTGTCTTCTTTTCAGCGTGATTGAAAACCTTTGAAGTCTAGGAAGGACGAGCACCGGAGCGGAGCGAATTTGACATTCGTGAGCACCGGCGCACAGGACTGACACCGAATGCGAGGGTTTGTCTACACGCTGGGGAACTGCGCCAAGCAGTTCCTTTTTTTCGTTCAATGTACATATTCTCCCCTCCTGTCTCATAGTGTGAAAGAGAGAAAGAATGCTATGGAAACAACAGGCTTAAACGCCTTCTGTTTAGAACACCATGAGGAAAGAGGAGGAACGTTATGAAATTGAAAAATCAATTTGGGCAAGGTTCGGGTTTCGAAGGTCAAGATTTTCGCCAGCAACAATATGGAGCAAATCCGTATCCTGCGCAGCAGATGGGTTATTCAGTCCCTCCCCAAACGCAGGGTCAAATGCAGGGTCAAATGCAGCAAGGTTATTCGCCAATGCCATCTACTGGTGCTTCACAAGGAGGCCAAGGCGCGCAGAGCAGCGGACAGCCATATCAAATTCCTTCTGGGCCAATATATCAGCAGAATGTCACGGGTCAGCTGCCAATTGAGCAGTCCTATATTGAAAATATTTTACGATTGAACCGCGGCAAGGTCGCCACGATTTATATGACGTTTGAAGCGAGTAAGGAATGGAATTCGAAGATTTTTAGAGGGGTCATTGAAGCTGCAGGACGTGACCACATTATCATTAGTGATAACAAGACAGGGACACGATACTTACTGTTAACGATCTACCTTGATTACATTACGTTTGATGGGGAAATTCAATATGACTATCCATACTCTATGTCAACGTATTCTCCAAGATAACTTCAAGCAAAAAGCAAGGTGCAGACGCCCTTGCTTTTTTTCTTTTGACTAGGTTTTTGACACACTTTTTGGGCGCCGCTCATAAGATGCCTAGTAGTTTTTATCAAAAGCCTAGAGGTGACATCAATGACTGTTGAGCTGGATTATACTTCACCAAATGTCAAATATTCATACGATCTGAATCAAAGCCCCCTCGTCAAATATGATCAACATAACCTGATAAATGTTTTAGGAAAAAAACAATTAAACTCGTTGGATCAAGTATCCCTGCTTGATATATATTTGAGTAAAAGTAAAGTAGTAGAGCCTCATTATCACCAAAATGCCGCAGAGCTTGTTTACTGTATAACCGGTTCTGCTGCTGTATCCATGCTGAATCCATTTACAAAAAAGCTGCACACCTATACCATCACCCCTGGGCAGGTGGCGAACGTGCCTCAAGGCTGGTGGCACTATGAAGTCGCCTTGCAGGACAGAACTCATTTGTTAGCCATTTTTAATGCATCTACGCCAGAAGTGATCCTAGGCTCAGACCTTCTCACCCTTACCCCCTCTCACATCATGGCACATACGTATTGCATGAACGAAACGCAGTGGAAGAAGGCGACACAGCCTGTGAAACCAAGTGTGTTTATCGGACCGTTCTGTCACCAAGAGGAAGAGGCCCAAACGCACCCTGTCCCTCCTTCTCACTACGTCCCTTATTATCAAGCACCGCCCAACTACACCCCTTACTGGAGTTAAGAAAAAACCGATGCCCCCCATCAGAGCATCGGTTTTTTGACTTATAAATTTTTTGCTGCTGCAATGACAAGCATGATCCAAGAAGCGATAAACGCCACTCCGCCAATTGGGGTAATGGCACCGAGAATCTTCACCTGAGTCAATGCCAGCACATAAAGGCTTCCTGAGAAGAAAAGGATACCTGCAAGCATTACCCAGCCAGCGGCCGGTACTAAAGAGACACCTGACAGCTTATCTGCAAGAAAGGCCACTATAAATAGTCCAATCGCATGGAACATCTGATATTGAACACCTTTATTCCATATCTCAATATACTTTTCAGGGATTTTCCCTTCCAGTCCATGTGCACCGAAGGCTCCAAGCCCAACGGCAAGCATGGCGTTAATGGCACCTAATATGAAAAATAGTTTCATTCATCATTCTCCTTATCTCGTTCTTTATGTTTATCATAGCGCGGGTTACATCCGACATTCAACTTTCCTTTTACGCTGACACGAGATTGTCGGATTTCTTCTTCTTTCTTAACAAGACTTGGTCAACAACGATCGCAATGAGTGTGCCGAGAACAAGACCATTGCTTAATAATGAAATGAGCACAGGGTGCATGCCTTTCAAGGCTCCCTGCGGCACAAACATTGCCCCCACGCCTGCTAAAACGGCAATCCCAAGAACAAAGCGAATCCGTGGAACCTCTTCCTTTTCATATTGATCAAATTCAGACATGGCGATCCCAATCATAGAGGAGAACACCACAAAGTTCACAGCAAGCCCCACAGGTGACGGCAATGCGGAGAAAAAGCTCATGAGCAGCGGGAACAAACTAATGAGTACAATGAGCAGACTTCCTATGAAAAATGGCTTTCTCGATGGAATTTTCGTTGTCTGGATAAATCCTGCTGCTCCGGAAATAGGTACAGGCGCAATGGCACCGATCAATCCGCTCAGTAAGTGACCAAATGCTGCGACAAAACCAGCAGGCCGAGCTCTCTTCCGCTCACGCAGTTCACCAAATGCCTTCACTGAACTTTCCACAATTCGAATACTTGCCAGCATGTTCACAATGAGTAAGATCGTAATGAAAAAGGACGTGACAAGTAGTCCACTGTCAAAGACCGGCATGCCGAATGGGAACAGCTTCGGAAACTCGATGATATGCTCAGGAATACGAACTGGCTTCGCCAATCCGAGTAAAGCGAATAACAGCCACCCGCCTGCAAGTGCGAATAACACAGAAAACTGTCTTAAGTAATGCCATTTTGAGCGGCTGATCATGAAGGTGAGGACAATAATCAAGATCGATAAACAAAAGACAAGCCCGTCCACCTGATTTCCCCGATAGCCGATGCCCATTAGCCCTTTCATGATTGGCTGACTTAACTGCACAACAAGTAAAAGCAGGTAAATGCCAGTGACGACTGGCGTAAATAAAGATGCGAGCCAATTAATGATTTTAAATAAACTAAAAATAAAAAAGAAAGCAGCACTAAAAATTAAAGCCCCTTGTAATGCTTGCAGAGTTTCAGGATACGTCGCAAAGATCGTCCCTGTCATACCTGCATAAAGGGTATACACACCCCACCACAGCCCTGCTGGACTTTCATTGATCGGCAGCATATGACCGCATAAACACTGCACCATCGCCACAAGTCCAAGTGAAAAGAATGTACTTTGAATCAGCTCTGCCGATTGCACTTGATTCAATTCAAACGCTTGTGCAATTGCAATCGGTACTGCAATAGAAGCTGCGATAAAAAATGCCATCCACTGAATGGCGCCCAAAAATAATTTCAACCCAATCACCTTCCCTTTGTCGTGACAAGACCACTAAAAATCAAAAATAGAGTCGCCGTTCCCGTCCTTCTCTTTTTGCTCCTCTTCTTTATGCTGCAACTTTTTTGCACCACTCGTGCCCATCAGCTTCTCAAGCATGGCTTGATCCGGAGACCCAGACGGTGCAGATGGTGCAGATATGGATGGAGGTGGTGAAATGACCGAAGACTGTGGCATTTGCACCTGTGACGGCGCGTCAAGAATGACATCACATAGTGAAGAAATCGCCGCCACTTGACGTTTCACCTCTTCATCATTTCCACTTTGTTTCGCTTTTTGAATCGCTTCCTCCATTTTTTGAAGCAGGCTTGATATATGGATATTCAAGGGTTGACCCTCCAATCATAAAAATTCGTTTTCAACATTATTTTACCAAATGAACAAACCAAATGGGTTCATTTTTTCAAAGCAGTGCGCTTATGTACCTCTTATTTGACCAGTACCGGTGATTCACACATAATAAAAGGAACAAAATCGTCTATGAAAGGATTGAATAATGGACAAGCTCACTGCTCTTTTTAACAAACAAAAAGTCTTTCACAAGCCGGCGGTCCAAGAACGTATCCGCATCCTTAAAGACTTGAAAACAGAAATCAAACAGTTTGAAAAGGATATTTTACAAGCCTTAGCACATGATTTACATAAATCGGAACAGGAAGCTTATACAACAGAGATTGGGATGGTGTATGAAGAAATCAATCATACCATCAAGCACCTTCATAAATGGGCGAAGCCATCCCGCGCGAAAACACCACTGACTCATATTGGATCGAAAAGCATGATCATCAAGGAACCGTACGGAAGTGTTCTCATTATTGCCCCTTGGAACTATCCTTTCCAACTGGCTCTTTCTCCATTAATCGGAGCCATTTCAGCTGGAAATGCCGTCATCTTAAAGCCGTCAGAACTGACGCCGCAAGTCTCACAAGTGATCGGCTCAATTGTGGAACGTGTGTTTCAAGAAGACCATGCGGCAGTCGTAGAAGGCGGTGTAGATGTCAGTACAGAGCTGCTGAAGCTGCCCTTTGATTATATCTTCTTTACTGGAAGTGTGGCTGTCGGCAAAGTCGTCATGGAAGCGGCCGCAAAGCATCTGACACCTGTCACACTTGAGCTTGGCGGAAAAAGCCCTTGCATTGTCATGCATGATGCAGACATCAAGCTTGCTGCGAAGCGAATCACTTTTGGAAAATTCACCAATGCTGGTCAAACATGCATTGCACCAGACTATTTGCTTGTTCATGAATCCATCAAAGAGGACCTTTTGCGGGAAATGACGGCTTGTATCCGTGACTTTTATGGCGAACAACCCGAAACGCATCCGCACTTTGGGAAAAATGTCAGCCAGCGTCATTTTGACAGACTCTCACAATTTCTTTTAAATGGTACGATCGTGACGGGCGGACAGTGCAATGAACAGGAGCTCAAAATCGCACCGACCATTTTAGATCACATCTCATGGGAAGATCCCGTGATGCAGGAGGAAATTTTCGGACCGATTCTGCCTGTCATGACCTTTCATTCTCTGCATGAAGCAGCGGACATGATCAAAGCAAGGCCGAAGCCGCTCGCCCTTTACTTATTTACAACTAGTAAAGAAACAGAAGCATATGTCCTAGACAACCTCTCATTTGGCGGAGGCTGTATCAACGACACACTGATGCATGTGGCCACTCCTTACTTGCCATTTGGAGGCGTTGGAGAAAGCGGCATAGGACGATATCATGGGAAGGAAAGCTTTTTCACCTTTACGCATGAAAAAAGCGTCCTGCGTCAGACCAATCGCTTCGATTTTTCCTTCCGTTATCCAAATGCGAAAAACGGACTCGACATTGTCCGTAAATTTTTAAAATAAACAGGACGAAGGGGGTTTCCCCCTCGTCCTATTTTGATTCAATATCCTTGATACACCAGTTGATTTCTTCAAGCCCCATTTGCTTTAAATATGCGTTTGCCTGAGAAAACGGACGGCTGCCAAAAAAGCCGTTTCTTGCAGAAAAAGGACTTGGGTGAGGTGATTCAATGATGTAATGCTTGATTTGATCAATGCGTTCTTTCTTATTTTGGGCATGTCTTCCCCATAACACAAAGACGACGGGCTGATCCCGTTCATTCAGCACATCAATCACCCGGTCTGTCACGCGTTCCCAGCCCTTGCCTTTATGCGAATTCGCCTCACCCTTTCTCACAGTTAGCACGGTGTTTAAGAGCAGCACACCCTGTTCTGCCCAGCTGACAAGAGAGCCATGGTTTGGGACAGGACAACCAAGATCATCCTTTAGCTCCTGAAAAATATTTCTCAAAGACGGCGGCTGTCTGACACCAGGCTGAACAGAAAAGCTTAATCCGTGTGCCTGTCCTGGGCCATGATAAGGGTCTTGTCCCAAAATCACCACTTTGACCTCTTCATACGACGTCAAATGAAGGGCACGATAAACGTCATCGGGTTTCGGAAAAACGGTCTGCATGCGATATTCTTCCTTCATCCACTCACGTAATTCCTGATAATACGGCTGTTCAAATTCACTCTTCATGACAACCCACCAGCTATCATTTAAAAATGGCTTCATTGCGGTTCTCCTCCTTCTGCCTGCTGTGTCAATCTTGAGATCATCGGTTTTCCATCCCACACAATCTCACTCTCTGATTCTCGTTTTTTCATCGCTGGTTCTTCTAGTAGGACAGCAAAGTTAGCTGTCGGCAGATCGCCAAGTTCATGCTTTTCACTTAGATCATTTAAGTAGTTCTTCCTTGTTTCACCAAGATCACTAGACTGATTTCCACCGCCATCAAAAAACGCATAGATCACGCTGGCAGCTGGTACTCGCTTTACACGCGCATGCTGTGATACACGCAAGAAAAAGTCCCAATCCCAGTAATGATGCATAGCTGGGTCAAAGTAGCCAACCTCTTCGTGTATGTGGCGTTTATACATACTGCCCGAAGGAACATATGTAGAAAAGACACGCATATCTTCAATGTCCGCTGTATAAGCAAACAAACGTCTCGATAATGGAAAACGGATAGCGCCTTTTTCTTCAAATGAAACAATTTCTGCGTCAGAAAAGACAAAGTCGGCGTCGTCCAGCGCCTTGCTCATACGTTCGATATGACAAGGTGTGAAGTAATCATCGTCGTCACTTAGCATGATGACATCGCCTGTCAGCTCCCGCACCCCCACATTTCTTGCATTGACATGCTGGACATTCTCATCTAAATGAATCAAGCGGATCGGAAGTTCAGGATAGAGTTCCTGAATGATGTCCACTCGCTCCCCTGCATCATTCACTACTACAATTTCAAAAGGCTGTACGGTTTGTCTCGAAATGGATTCAAGCAGCTCACACAGCGCGCTTAGTCTGTTATGCGTCACAATTAATAAGGATATCTTCATATTCAACTTACTCCTTTAATAGATTCGTCTTTTTCCATTAAAACATAGATTGGCTTTCTTCTCATGATATAAAAGGCGGTTTGATTTTGCGGGAAAATGGGAATTTTTGATGGAAAGGAGTGATCACTATGGAATATATCACGGTAGAGAATAGCAAAGAAGCGAAACAGACCATTGAAAACTTACATTCATTAAAGGATGCCGTCTTCGTTTTTGCGTACGATCCAGAACGCTCTGATAACGTAACTGAGTATACAGATGCCAAAAGCATGACAGCAGTCGATCAAGGAATTTTAGATCAAGTTGCCAATGTCATTCGCACCCGGGATGATGAGCTCATGGCCAAAATGATGTCGGTCGGTGCTGATCAGGAGTTAGCCTTAACGCTTTTAGAGGAGCTGAAAAAAGGAAAATTGGTGATTTGTAAAAGATAAGGATTTGAAGCGTTTCTCTTTGAGGAACGCTTTTTTATGTCGTTTCATTGTGATAAATGGAAAAGCTGATTATAATAAGGGGTAGAACAAGAACTGTTACACATCACATTGGAGGTTCAGCAACTATGTCTATGAATAAAGCACTCACCATCGCAGGTTCGGATTCAAGCGGCGGTGCAGGTATCCAAGCAGATTTAAAAACGTTTCAAGAGAAAAACGTCTACGGGATGACAGCTTTAACAGTTGTCGTTGCAATGGACCCTCATAACTCATGGGATCATCAGGTGTTTCCAATCGATACGGCGACCATTCGTGCGCAGCTCTCTACAATTGTGGAAGGCATTGGAATAGATGCTCTAAAAACAGGCATGCTCCCAACGGTCGACGTGATTGAACTCGCGGCTGAAACCATCAAAACATATGATTTGAAAAATGTCGTCATTGATCCTGTCATGGTTTGTAAGGGGGCAAACGAAGTCCTTTACCCAGAGCATGCTGAAGCTTTACGTGAAAAGCTCACGCCACTGGCAACCGTCATCACACCTAACCTTTTCGAAGCAGGTCAATTAAGCGGCATCGGTGAGATCAAAACGATCGAACAAATGGAAGAAGCAGCAAAACGCATCCACAAACTTGGTGCAAAGTATGTCGTCATTACTGGAGGCGGTAAGCTTAGCCAAGATAAAGCGATTGATTTGCTTTATGATGGACAAACCTTTGAACGCCTTGAATCTGATAAGATCGACACACAATATACACACGGCGCAGGCTGCACTTTCTCAGCGGCAGTCACAGCTGAACTAGCGAATGGATCAGACGTGAAGGAAGCCATTTATGCAGCAAAAGAATTCATCACTTCTGCCATTAAAGGCTCATTCCAGCTAAACGACTACATCGGACCAACCAAGCATTCCGCTCATCGTTTTGACAAATAAAACAGTAAAAACCGATTCACCTTTTTAATGGGTGAATCGGTTTTTTGTTTATCGATATTTAAAAACAGACCTTTATCTTCAATTGTCAGCACCTTCCATTTTCGTTCCGTAAAAAAAGCGCACTCGCTCCTGAGTACACTCTTTTGCCCCTACATGAATGCCTACTTTTGCTGATCCGATTCTTTCGCGATTTTTCGAATAAAGGCTTCAATGGATTCTACAAATAAGGCATATTCTTTCATTTGTTTATACGTATCTGACAGCTTCTCTTTTAACTCTTCCTGCTCTAGAGAAGGTTCACCGAGAATAGATTGGACTTGAATGAGCAATTCTTTATATTCTTCACGTTTATCTTCAACATGATCTGCCATTGTCTCCAAGCGCTTTCTAGTCGTCGGCTGCTGTTTTGAATTCAAGTAAACAACCCCTTTTTGTCCTACCGCATTTGGATAAACGTCAGCCTCAGCTGTATATATTTTAAAATGATACCATAATTCAACCTGTTATCATATATGTAAAACGTCATCAAACCGCTCACCACCGCCTGAGGCAACTCTTGTTTCTATGCGCTATAGGCTTTAAGATACAGGCTGATCTCACTAGAAAAAAGCAGATCAATGACCTGCTTCTTTTTGTAAATGCCATGTCTTTAGTTTAAGCTTCGTTTCATTTCTGCCACTCATCGAGATTGATTTATTTCCCGGGGAAGGAAAGTAACGTGAGGTAAATACTTCCCTGCCTCCGTTTACAAAAATCTCAATCGACGATGCATCGATAAAGATATGCAGGTCCTGTAATTCCTCTATTTCTACTTCACGAATTTCCTTTGCTCGATCTTCAAATCGATCTCGTTCTAATGTCAGTTTCCCCTCATCTTTATCATAAAAGATACGGGCAGCCGCACGAATACAGCATTCAAACCCTTTTTGTGTTTCAATTTGATCAATAAATACCTCTGCGCTCGTAATATCATCTACAGGAATAGAATGAACAGAGCGCTTAATATGAAATACATGCTCTTGCTCATTTGTCCGCATGGTCTGAAGCTCAGTTACTGGCTTTTGAATAAGATGTCCCTCATCATCTAAACGGAGCTCTCTCGGAATCGTTAAGCAGTGTATCCATTGATAGGAAATCGTCGGGTGATGCTCTTCTCCTTGATCAGGCACACCCATCCATCCAATTAAAAGACGTCTGCCTGATTCGTCTTGAAAGGTCTGCTGCGCATAGAAGTCAAAGCCTCGATCCAGCTCCTCAAATTCTCCGTGTGTATATTGGTAAGAGCTATCATCTAATGTACCAACAAAATAGCCTGATTGATGTGTATTTTGATATTTTAAGCCATCAGGCTCCAACCCTTGCGGTGACACAATCAATACATCACGGCCGTCTAATTCGAACAGATCTGGACATTCCCACATATATCCGAAATCTTCTAATCCATTCTTTCCACTGCCTGCAATAATGCCCTGAAACGTCCAATTGTCTAATGTATCAGAGGTGAACAAGACAAGATGTCCTTTGAGATCTTGGCTTTGTGCACCTAGAACCATGTACCACTGACCATTTCGCTTCCATACCTTCGGATCACGAAAATGTGCGGTGAATCCTTCTGGCAATGTCGCCACGACACCCTTTTTCTGAAAATGAATGCCATCGTCTGAAACAGCTAAACATTGATATGTCTCACGGTTACCTTGTTCATCACGAACATTTCCGGTATACATCACATACATGTTTCCATCGTCAATGACGGCACTGCCAGAATAACAGCCATTTTGATCAAACCAATCACTTGGGGCAAGAGCGGCTTCTTCATGCTGCCAATTCACTAGATCTGTAGATGTGTAGTGACCCCAGAATTTTGCACCATGTCCCGTTTTGAATGGCTGCCATTGATAAAAGACATGGTAAATCCCCTTCCACTGAATCAATCCATTTGGGTCATTTAAAAGACCCACTGGCGGCATCAAATGAAAATGCTGGCGGTACACATCTTTTTTCACCAAATGCTCATAGTTTCGAATACGGTCTGCTACCTTTTGACGAAATGCTGCGTCAATTGTTGTCATGACTGTGTCCACTCCTTGATTATTTTTCGACTTCTTTTACTTTAAAGATGATGGTGAGAATAAATGAAACAGCAACAGCGATTAACATACCAATAACATAATTTACCACATTTTGTAAACCAAATGGTGCTGCAATGGCAATCATCGGAATACCTGTTAAACCATAAGCGTTAGCTGCTACCTTCGTGAAGACAACGAATGCTCCGCCTAATGCGCCTCCGATCATTGCGGCAATAAACGGATTACGATAGCGCAGGTTCACACCGAATATCACAGGCTCTGTAATGCCTAAGAAAGCAGAAAATGCGGCTGGAAGTGCGATTTCTTTTGTTTTCGCACGCTTCGCTATGAAAAAGACAGCCAATCCCGCCCCGCCTTGCGCTACGTTGGACATCGCCCAGATCGGCAGCAAATAGTTCCGTCCAATGTCATTCAGCAGTCCTGCCTCAATCGCATGAAAGCTATGATGAACCCCTGTGAGCACAATTAAAGAGTAAGCACCTCCGAAAATGAGTCCTGCTAAGAATCCTGCATGGTCATAAACAAATGTCAGTGCATTTGAAATTCCTGTACCGAGCATTCTTCCGAGCGGCCCAACCGCTATAAACGTCACAAATCCAGTCACAATCACCGTCACAAACGGGGTCACAAGTAAATCAATACTGTTCGGCACGACTTTTCTTAAATTCTTTTCAACAAGACACATGATATACACAGTCAATAAAACCGGGATGACTGTTCCTTGGTAACCAAGAAGAGCAATATCAAAATTGAATAAATGCATATACTCTGGTTTCGCCTCTGTCAGTCCCCATGGGTTGAGCAGGTTCGGGTGAATCATAATTCCCCCAATGACGGCACCTAAGTACGGATTTCCACCAAACTCTTTCGCTGCACTGACCCCAATTAAAATCGGTAAAATGATAAAGGCAGCACTCGTGAACATATCAAGCATTTGGAAGATCGCGGAGCTTGGATCAACCCATTTAAATGCTTTCATCATGCCTAGAAGACCCATTAATAAACCGCTCGCAACAATCGCCGGAATAATTGGTACAAAAATATTCGATAACGTCTTGGCAAAACGGGCAAGTGGATTCATTTTTTGTTTCACTGCTTCATCATGGCTGACAGGCTTTTGTTTCTCGTCGTCTGTCTCAAGACCGATCTCACGAGCAAATGGCTCATATACCTTGTTGACAGACCCAGTCCCAAAAATGACCTGAAATTGTCCTGAGCTTGAGAAAGCCCCCTTCACACCATCAAGCTCTTCAATGGCCTCTTTGTCAATCAAACCCTCATCTTTCATCACCAACCTGAGCCGTGTGGCACAATGCGTTGCACTAATGACATTTTCTTTACCACCTAATAATTTTGTTAATTCTTTCGCTGTTTTTTGATAATCCATGTTGTCTCCTCCTTTTTTAAAGCAAAAAAGACCTAAAATTCACCAACGATCAAAGGACATACACGTCCCATCGTTACGCAAATTTTAGGTCTTGCCTGCCTGACAGTCACAATCCCACGATATCGAATTTTGATTACGCTTTCATCATAGTATAAGAGTGTGACCTGCGTCAATCTATTTTTTCGAATCAAATGACCCATATACACTAATAAGAGTAGTGTGCATAAAAAAAAGCCTGCATGCAGGCACAACCATTAAACCAATTCGGCATCTTGCAGACGCTGGACATGCAGCGTGATGTAGCCGATCTCCGATTTAGGGAGATGAAGTCCATATTCATTTTTCAACAAGTCAGCGAGTCCAAGTGCACACTGGTATGACGAATCATACTTTGTTTGGATAAAGATCAGCATCTCATCGTCCATAATTTGAAATGCCTCATTCGATTCCAACCTGCCTAATGCATACCTCAAATGTGTCACTAGCCGCTGATAGGAAATACTATCCTCATCAATCGAGTGATTAAAATAGCTTTCAATATGCTCGATCATTTCTTTGATCATCGTTGTGTATTTGACGGTCTTCTTCATGGACTCCGTATTCATTTTGGCCGTATGAATATGAAGCGCCACATATCCTGCCTCATCGTCCGGCAGTTCAACCCCAAGCCGCTCCTTTACATAACGAATGGCATACTTTCCAATGTCATATTCCTGCTTATATAAGACTTTGATCTCACCAAGCAATTTATTATATAGCACAATGCCTTTTTGAACGCGTTCAATGGCGAAGGATAAATGATCCGTCAGTGATATGTGGATATGATCACTGAGCGGCAACATGAGTTCACCCTCTGCATAACTGATAATATGCTCTGCCACCTCAATATGCGCTTCTGGCAATGTCGCAAGAATTTGTTTGAATTTCTCATTTTCTTCACGCACAACAAATATTTTCTCTATTTTTTGAACGGGAACGACGTCATTTTTCCCCTTCTGAAAAGCAATTCCGGGCCCCATCACAATTTTCTCCTGATCCCCCTCCTTTACAACCACTGCATTGTTATTCAATATTTTATATATCTTCAAGGGGTATCCTCTCCCACCAGATAACGTTTCTTATGTGGGATTTTACCCTGTTTCACCTCTTCTGTAAAGGGAAGAGCGGACCAGCGCGCGCCTCTCTCGTCGTCTTCTCATCAAGCATCATCAGACTTTGCTGAAACAGTTTCTCTGCCCTGCGCTTCTTCTTATTTTTCTCTACCTGCTTCTCTCGCTGTCTCTCTTTCTCTACTTGAAAGAACCCAGCATCCACTGCGGCCGCTTTAAACCGCTGCTGCTTCATCATCACACCAGGATTCACAAGCACATTCATCATGAAACCAAACCATACACTCAACCAGCTTTTCAATTTCTTCACTGAACATCCCTCCGCTTTTCTTAGAATCTAGCAGCTCTAGCAAAATAACTGCTCCTATCATATCCCGAGAAAAAAGAGAGGTTTGTCACAATATGGGTGAAAAAACAAACTAGTTTTCAGAAGTTTTGTTGAAAAGTGCAGAAGATCATCACGTTCCATGATCTTTTAAGAAAAATATTATACACACACTATCCAAAAGATAAGCACACCTTATCAACAGAGTTTATCCACATATCAACACCCTCTCACTAGATTTTGTGTATGGATTTTTTTTATTTTCCATATATGTATCCGAATATTTGAGTTATCAACAGACAATTGTGTATAAGTGCGACTTTATAAACAAAATAGTTCTTTATAACTATGTAAAATAAGACCATTTTAGTAAAGGAATTGTTTTCATCGTATTGAATACTTAATAACGGGCAGTGAATCTTTCCTATTTATCCACAAAAAGAAAGGCTATCTCCCTAAATACACAGCTAGAAAGGGGAAAATTAATTGAAAAAAGGAATCTCTCGTTCTTCTGTTCTATTGTTCTCCACTATTTTTATTTTATCCACATTCTTTTCAGGTCAACAGGCTGCTGCCGCCCCATCTAATAAACAGATGGAACTGGAAAAAGCAGAAATCTTCGGCGAAATCAATGTCAACTCAAGAAAACAAACCACTGTCATTGTTGAACTAAAGGAAAAATCCTTAGTTGAAGCCAAGCAAGAAGGCGAAGCACAAACGAAAGCCTCCCTCAAAAAATCTCGAACAAAAGTAAAGAAGGCAGCACTCAAAGAGGTAGATAAAGCGAGTGTTCGTCAAGAATATGAAAAAGTCTTTTCTGGTTTCTCTATGAAACTTCCTGCTAACGAAGTCCCGAAGCTGCTCGCAGTTGACGGAGTAAAAGCCGTTTATCCGGATGTTACATATAAAACAGATGAAGTGAAAAAGGAAAGCGTCCAGCTGCCCAATGAGGATGTCTCCCCGCTTATGGATAAAAGCGCTCCATTTATCGGGGCACCAAAAGCATGGGATGCCGGCTATTCTGGAAAAGGGGTAAAAGTCGCTGTCATTGATACTGGCGTAGACTATACCCACCCTGATTTAAAAGGAAACTTCGGTTTATACAAAGGCTATGATTTTGTTGATCATGATTATTCTCCGCAAGAGACGCCTAAAGGAGACCCTAGAGGCGAATCCACAGATCACGGCACACACGTCGCAGGAACGATTGCGGCGAATGGACAAATCAAAGGTGTCGCAAAAGATGCCACGCTTCTTGCGTACCGTGTACTTGGACCAGGTGGATCCGGGACAACTGAGAACGTGCTTGCAGGCATTGACCGTGCTGTCACTGACGGAGCAGATGTCATGAACCTATCTCTTGGAAACAGTGTCAATAACCCTGATTACGCAACGAGCATCGCACTCGATTGGGCCATGTCTGAAGGCGTTGTCGCTGTCACATCAAATGGAAACAGCGGTCCGAACAGCTGGACAGTCGGTTCTCCTGGTACGTCAAGAGATGCCATTTCTGTCGGAGCAACTCAGCTTCCGTACAGCCTTTACAATGTGAAATTCCCGAACTATTCTACGGCAAAAATCATGGGCTATTATCAAGAAAGTGATTTAAAAGCACTTGACCAAAAACAAGTCACACTCGTCCCATCAGGTATCGGTGACGAAAAAGCATTTGAAAACATCGATGTCAAAGGAAAGGTTGCGGTGATTGAACGCGGAGCCATTGCCTTTGTTGATAAAGTGGACAATGCAAAAGCCGCTGGTGCAATCGGCGTTGTGATGTATAACAATACCGATGGAGAAATTCCAGTAGATGTACCAGGTCTCGCTCTTCCTACGATTAAGCTTTCAAAAGCTGAAGGAACAGCGCTTGTCAAAGCCATTGAGGCTGGAAACCATACAACGACTTTCTCCATTCAATTTGTCAAAGAACTTAGTGAGCAAGTAGCTGATTTCTCATCTCGCGGACCTGTTGTGGATACGTGGATGATTAAGCCTGACCTATCAGCGCCTGGCGTCAGCATTGTGAGTACGATCCCAACACATGATCCTTCACAGCCTTACGGATATGGCTCTAAGCAAGGAACAAGCATGGCATCTCCACATGTGGCAGGGGTTGCAGCGATCATTAAGCAAGCGAAACCATCGTACTCTACTGAACAAATCAAAGCATTGCTCATGAATACAGCGGAAAAACTGTTCGACGCAAATGGCAGCCCATTCCCTCACAACACACAGGGAACAGGCAGTGTTCGAATCATCGAATCACTCCAAGCGTCTTCTATCGTTTCTGATGCCAGCTATTCTTACGGCACTTTCTTAAAAGAAAAGGGCGTTCAAATCAAAACGAAAAAATTCAAGGTAGAAAACCTTTCAAAAGCACCGAAAACCTATACCATTGATTACAAATTCGATGGTAGCGGCATTAGTACAAACGGAACGAAAAAAATCACTGTCAAAGGGAATTCCACTGGATCATTTACTTCTGCGGTACAAGTGAAGTATGCAAAAACCAAAAAAGGAACGTACCAAGGCAGTATCACAATCCGTGAAAATGGCAGAAAGGTCACTGACATTCCTACTTTATTGATTGTGAAAGAACCTGATTACCCGCGCGTCACTTCGGTTTCAGTTGAGCCGGATAACCGTGCTGGAAGCTATGTCATTAGCAGCTATCTTCCTGGTGGTGCTGAAAACCTCGCATTCCTCGTCTACTCGACAGATGGAGAGTATTTAGGTGAAGCAGGTGTTTATCAACATGTTGATAAAGGGGAGCACCGCGTGAAGTGGAATGGCACGATCAATCAAGGCCAAAAGCTGGAAGCAGGTGAATATACAATGCTTGCGTATGCGAGTCTGAAAGGCAAATCAGATACCGTTCAAACGAAGGAGCCTTTCGACATTTACCCCGAATAAATGTGAATCACAAGAAAAGCCTTGCATGAGCGGATCAGCTCATCAAGGCTTTTTAATCATATATGGAGGAAAAAGAGACTAATGTTGATATTGCTATGGATCGTTTCTTTTTTGACTGCTTTTTTTCTTACGATCATCTTGGTTTGTTTTTTGACCTTTTTACACGCGAAACAGCCTCGTCCTTTTCATCAAGCATGCGAGCTGACTGTCTATGTCTCCTGTATCTATCCGCTCAGTTTGCTGGTGACAGCCTCCTTTATTTTCATCATGATGCTCCTTTTCCCCTTTTACTGGCTGCGTGGACGGTAAATATTCATATTATGCATCAAATGCTTCCTTTAATAAACGATACGATGTGAGCCGATCTTGCATATGATGTGTGATGGTCACAGCGATCAATTCATTTGTATGATAAGCCTTTGCTAGTGCTGAAAGCTGCTGTTTCACAGAAGATGGCGTTCCAACCACCATCCTCTTCCGATTGGCAGCCACTCGTTTTTGTTCATATGGACTGTAGGAATAAGCCTGTGCATCTTCATATGAAGGAAATCCCCCAAGATTCTGACCCTGTTCATTGGCTAGTAAGGATAAATCTAGGCTGACAGCCAGCTTCTCTGCCTGCTCCTCTGTTTCTGCACATAAAACGAAGACCGCAAGACTGACGCGCGGCTCATCACCGAATGCTGAAGGTTCGAACCGGTTGATATATTGATCCACAGAGTCTTCTCCGCCTTCACCATTAATAAAAAGAGCAAACGTGTAGCCAGCACCTGCTTTCGCTGCAAGCCTTGCACTCTCTCCAGATGAACCAAGCATCCATACCTCTGGTGCGGTTTCTACCTTCGGAGAAGCGGTCAGGTGAGGCAGCGGGTAGAATTCATCCGCTAGATCATGTAAATAGACCTTCAATTCTTCTACCTGCTCAGGATACTGATCACCTAGACGCTTTCGCTCACCATGATGAAGTGCAATGGAGGAAATCGGCATGCCACCAGGAGCACGTCCAATCCCAAGATCAATTCTGCCAGGAGCTAAGGCTTCGAGAACCCTGAAGTTCTCTGCTACTTTATAGGCACTGTAGTGGGGAAGCATGACACCTCCTGAGCCAATACGTATGTTCGACGTAACGGCTGATAAATGGCCGAGAAGCACCTCTGGACTCGATCCTGCAAGCCGATTTGAAAAGTGATGCTCTGATACCCAAAAACGGTGATAGCCCCACTTTTCCGCCTGCTTTGCCAGCTCAACGGTTTGTCTCAGCGCTTCAGCAGGCGTTGCATCTCCAATCAAAGGAGATTGATCCAGTATACTTAATTTCATGATGCTGCACCTCTTACAGAAATCCCCCTCTCTCAATCGAAAGGGGGGATGTCATTATTTATTTTCGATTAAAGCCCTTCTCTTTCACAAAATCTCCAAGGAAGGCACGCTTTGGCTTGCTAAAGCCCCGAAGCATCTGCTCAGACCAAGTATCTTTTCTATCGCCGTTTGTTCGTTCTTCATAATATGCTGAAATACGATCATCGTATTCTTTTAAATAACGATCCACATGGGCTTCATCTTGCTGATATGAGTTTTCATGATAAATCAGTTCAACTGGCAGCCGTTCCTTTTGTGAAGATTGATTGGCTGGATGTCCGACAACTAGACCAAATAATGGCAGCACATAGGAAGGTGTTTCAAGTAATTCAGAGACTTCTTTCAGCTGATTACGCAGTCCGCCGATATAGCAGATCCCAAGTCCCATTGATTCTGCGGCTACACTGACATTTTGCGCAGCCAATGCCGCATCAATCACACTAATGAGGAAGGCTTCCGTATTTTCAAGCGCCTCCTGATGGTTCTTACCTGCTTTTTGAGCAATGTAATCGTGACGCTTCAAATCTGCACAGAAGACAAAGAAATGCCCATTCCTCTCAACGTATGGCTGATTCCCAGCCAGTTCAGCAAGCCTCGCCTTCTTCTCCTGATCCGTTACACCAATGATGCTATATGCCTGCACATAGCTTGATGTTGAAGCAGCCTGTGCGCTTTTGACAAGCGTCAGCACCTCTTCCTTTGTCAAACGCTCGTCTGTAAACGAACGGATGGATCGATGATTTAATATGGTTTCTATCGTTTTATTCAAATTCGTAGACCTCCTTCACTCCTTCTATCATAAGACAAAGACATATTGCTTTTCAAAAATTAGAACTCGCACAAAAAAGACAGCCTATGCTTAGACTGCCCTTTACCCATTTTATTTAAATAAATAACTTTGATATTTCGTTAATTGAACACTTGCGTTATATGCGATCCCGAATCCAATGAGAACAGATAAAACAGAGCTTCCCCCGAAGCTGATAAATAAGAGCGGAATCCCAGTTACAGGCATCACGCCTATGTTCATCCCAATGTTCTGGAACGTATGGATCACAATGAGTGCTGTATATCCCACACAGAAAAATGACGCAAATCGGCTATAAGGATGGATACGGTCGATCAGTACGACAAGCCGGTAGATCAGGAAGAAGAACATGATCACAACAAATGCACAGCCGACAAAGCCAAAGGCTTCTCCTATAATCGAGAAAATCATATCTGTTTGTGCTTCTGGGACATAGACTTTTAAATTCTTAATGCCATTCCCAAAAATTTGACCTGCACCAATGGCCATGATGGCTTGATCCACTTGATATTTATCAGACCCAGATGCATCCTGTGTCTGCGCCTGGTTAGCTGAAGTAGAACTATCGGGCAGCCAAGCGGTAATCCGGTTGATTTGATACTGCTGAATTCCAATTTTTTGCGCAAAATCAGGGAAGAGCATAATCACGGCTAACACAGCGGCAACTAATAGCACAACCACTGAACCGATAAGAGAGATCAATTTCCAATTGACCCCAGATAAAAACACCATCACGACGACAATAAACATACAGACAGCAGCCGTACCCGCGTCCTGCATAAAGATGAGTCCAACTGGTACAGCAGCCACCCCGGCAATTTTTAATAGAAGAAAAACATCATCCTCTAATGTCCGCTTTCCTCTAGGGGTTGCCTTCCCAATAACAGAAGCAAGCATCATAATCAAACCAATCTTCATGAACTCTGAAGGCTGAAATGTTCCAACTCCCGGCAACACAAACCAGCTTTTTGCACCATTTTTAATTGGAGCAAAATCATGACCTGCAATTTGCGCCGGAGCAACTTTCAATAGAATTAACAGCATAATGCCGCCTATAAAAATATATAAGCTCAGCTTCTCTAATTGCTCCAAATCAAAGTAATTTATGGCTACAATACATATGACTCCGACCATGTAGTAAATGATCTGTCTGGTCCATGCATTAGATCCATACTGCCCAAATTGACCCGCAGCATAAATAGCGATGACACTGATGGCAAAGAAGGCTAAAAATATAAAAATCAAATCTCCCTGATAGTAAGGAGATGTATTCTGCTTGTTCATGAACTAACCACCCTTATTACAAAACATAAAAGCCCTTATTTATATTAGATTGAAATTTTCACAAAAGCAACTCACCTTAAATATGACGGAAGATACGTCCGAAAGGTTCCAATCAATTTTCTAAAAATGAAATACTTTTCATCCTAACAATAGGAAAAAATTCCTTTCCACTCTTTCATTTCAACCCATCACAAGTCCTTTAAAAAGATTATTTTACAGATGTTAAGGGGAAAATTCAATGACCTATGTGGCGATATGACAAGCAAACATCAAGCCAGCATAAAGATGTACTGAGGAATGAGGAAAAAACCATTTTCTACGGAATAAGGCCCATTTCCCATTTATTGAGTTTACTTCAAAGTCAATTGTGGTATAATACTTGTAACAAAATGTTCACAATATCTCCTAAAAACAGACACAATTGCATCCTGACCTCTCATTTGATTTGAACATCAACTAACAAAGGAGTTGGATACGATGGATATGTTCTTTGCGTACCTCTGTATTGCAACGGCTACACCCCTGTTTTTATGGCTAGAAAACAGAAAAATCGCATTAGCTTCAATTCCACCTATTTTGATTATGTGGATTTTCTTCGGTCTTTACATGACAAGCAGTTTATCTCCAACAGGACATACCTTCATGATCGCATTCTTTGCCATTAACGTAATTCTGGCTCACATTGCAGCGTTCCTCATCTATGGACTTCCATTCATTCGCAAAAGATTCAGCAGCAGATAGATCTCGCACCACCAATTGGAAGCGCTATCGCAATCATCATAAAAACCACTCATCTATCAAAGATGAGTGGTTTTTTATTATTGATCTGAATGCTCAGACTGCTTTGGCGCAGACGGTGAATATCCGTCTTTGCTGTTCTCTCCGTGGCTGTAGTGAGCCGCGAAGATCCAAACAGATCCGATGACGAAGATAATCGCACAGAATAGACCAAACAGTGTATTTCCGACTTGAACAGTCCCGTTCTCGCTCTCTGTCATATGCATGAACATGAACAGCTGCAAGAATGCTTGAATGAATGCAAAACCAAAGATAATCCATAGTTTTGCGGCACTGCCAATTTCAGCTCCAATGGCAATCCAGAATGCTAAGATTGTTAGCACGATGGATAGGATGAAACCAACTACGTGTTTCCAAGGGAAGTGATCGTGCTCTGCTGAGGAATGAGTTTTTCCAGCCATATCACAAAAGCCCCCCTAATCCGATCAAGTACACAGCTGTGAAGATGAAAATCCATACAACATCAAGGAAATGCCAATACAGACTTGAAATAAAGATCTTCGCTGCTGTTTGTGGAGTTAAACCACGTTTTTTAATTTGGAACAAGACCCCGGTAATCCAGAAGATACCGATTGATACGTGTAGTCCGTGAGTTCCTAAAAGAACGAAGAATGCAGACCAATACGCACTTGTATGGATGCTGGCACCCTCGTGTACATAATGGAAGAACTCATAAATCTCAAAGCCAACGAAGCCTGCACCTAGAAGTAGTGTAAGAATTGTCCAAATGACAACCCCTTTTGTACTTCCACGGCGCATTTCATGAACGGCAATCCCACATGTAAATGAGCTCACTAATAGCAGGAATGTCATGATCAATACAAGCTTCATATCAAATAGCTCAGCTGGTAAAACGCCGCCAGCTGTTCTGCCATGAAGAACAAAGTAGGTCGCAAAAAGTGTTGAGAATAACACGATTTCCGCGCCAAGGAATATCCAGAAACCAAGGATGTTTAAACGTCCGGTTTCAGACTGATATTCAAGCGGTGCATTTGCATAGCTGCTATCATTATGTCCCATTACTTCTGCGCCTCCTTATTCTTTTTCTCTGTTTCAATCACTTCTTCAACAGGAATGTAGTAGCCATCGTCATATTCAAATGAACGTAAAATCATTGTTGCGAATACACCGATTAAGCCGATAACGCCAATCCAGTACCATTCAAATACAAGACCGAATGCACCAAGTCCGAAGAATGCAGACATGATCAGTGGTCTGCCTGAATTGTGCGGCATGTGAATTTTCTTGAACTCTTTTTCTGGATGAACGTCCACATTGTTTTTCTTCCAATGATGGAATGCATCTGGTGTTGTCACTTCTGGAAGTGCTGCAAAGTTATAATGCGGCGGAATTGCAGAAGATGTCGCCCAGTCAAGTGTACGTCCTTCTCCCCAGCTGTCTCCAGACACTTCACGTTTTGCGTGTCTCCAGCTGTAGTAAATGTTATAGCAAAGGATGATGAATCCGATACCCATCATGAATGCACCAATTGTTGAAATAAAGTTTAGTGCAGTCCAGCCATCTTCTGGTCCATACGTATAAATACGTCTTGGCATTCCTTGCAGTCCTAAGAAGTACTGCGGGAAGAAACAGATATTGAATCCGATCATGAATACCCAGAAGAACCATTTGCCGATTCTTTCGTTTAACTTGTAGCCAAACATTTTTGGATACCAGAAAACGAGACCAGCGAAACAAGCAAATACAGTACCTGCGATTAATACATAGTGGAAGTGGGATACAAGGAAGTACGTATTATGGTACTGGTAATCCGCAGCTGCCATCGCAAGCATAACCCCAGTTACACCACCGATCACGAAGTTCGGGATGAAACCAAGTGCCCAAAGCATTGGTGATGTAAAGCTGATACGGCCGCGATACATCGTAAAGAGCCAGTTAAAGATTTTAACACCTGTTGGTACAGAAATCGCCATTGTTGTAATCGAGAAGAATGAGTTAACCGCTGCACTGTTCCCCATTGTAAAGAAGTGGTGAACCCACACAAGGAAGCTCAGAACAGAGATTGCCACAATCGATACAACCATCGCTTTGTAACCAAACAACTGCTTTCTTGAGAACGTCGCAAAGATTTCTGAGAAAATACCGAAAGCCGGCAGGATCACGATATATACCTCAGGATGTCCCCAAATCCAGAAAAGGTTCGCCCAAAGCATTGGCATACCGCCTGCTTCGAGTGTAAAGAATGCAGAACCGAATAAACGATCAAATGTCATAAGTGCTAAAGCAACTGTTAATACAGGGAAAGCGAAAACGATGATGACAGACGTAATCAATGTTGTCCATGTAAACATTGGCATACGCATAAGTGTCATACCTTTTGTACGCATTTTTAAGATGGTCACCATGAAGTTAATACCTGTCATCAGTGTACCAATACCTGCAATTTGGAGCCCGAGCAAGTAGTAGTTTTGTCCAGGTCCTGGTGAGAAATCATTTCCGGCGAGCGGCATGTAACTCGTCCAGCCTGCACTTGGTGATCCTCCAATAACGAAGGAAATGTTGAACAGCATTGCTCCGACCATGAATGTCCAGAAGCTAAGGTTGTTCAAATACGGGAATGCAACGTCACGTGCACCAATTTGAAGAGGAACAACGACGTTGATTAAACCAATTAAAAATGGCATCGCCATGAATAGAATCATGATCGTACCATGTGTTGTGAAAATTTCATTATAGTGGTTGGAATCTAAAAACGTATTATTAGGAAGCGCCAGCTGTGCGCGCATCATCAGTCCGTCTACCCCACCGCGGAAGAACATAATCACAGCAGCAAGGATATACATGATCCCTAGCTTTTTATGATCAACTGATGTTAACCATTCTTTCCAGAGCCATTTCCACTTTTTGAAGTATGTTAAAACAAAAACGATGGCAATGGAAGTAAGAGCGATAGAAATTTGCGCACCAAGAATTAATGGGTCTCCAGTTACAAAAAACTCATCCCATTTTAAATGCATAACGGCCTCCTCCTTTCCTTAGTCAGTTTATTCACTATCTAGTTTTCTTTTATAGTTCTTCACATTCTCGAAAGGATCTGTTTTGGAATGCGGAGAAACTGATTGATAACCTAAACGTTTGCGTGCTTGGAGTGCATATTCAGAGTCCTCCCCATGCTTCGCAAAAGATAAATGTGTTGATGAGAATGTCTGCACATCTGCTGCATCAGGAAGCATCAGGATGTCATACGTTTTCTTCGTTAACTTTGGTGCTTCTTTTTTCGTTTTGTTTACCCATTTATCATAGTCAGACTGCATCATCGCATTGACTTTGAATTTTTGCTGAGCAAAGCCCTCACCTGTGAAGTTGGCGTTTCTTCCTTCGTATGTGCCTACTTCATCAGCTTGAAGATACTGTTCCATTTCCATTCCAGCCATCGCATACTTCTCCCCGCCTAGCTGAGGAATCCATAGTGATGCCATTGTATCAGCGGAAGTGATTTTGAATAAAATCGGCTGATCTTTTGGAATGTTTAAGTAGTTCACTGTTTCAATATTTTCCTCTGGATAACTAAAGATCCATTTCCAATCAACTGCTGTAGCATAAATGACAAGTGGATCTTTATGGCTTGTTGCTTGAGGTGCCTCTTCCAAAGAGTAAATTGTTTTGACAGTTGGAACTGAAAGGGCAGCAACGATTAATATTGGGATCACTGTCCAGACAACTTCTAGAAGCGTATTCCCGTGTATTTCTGGGTTGTAAGAGGCGTTTCCAACGTCCTTACGCTCACGGTATTTAACCAAAATGATGGTAAACAGTACAAATACCGCGCCAACGATAAAGAGCATGAATCCGATAGATAAAAGGATTAAGTCTTTTTGTTGTGCTGCGACAGGTCCTTTAGGATCTAAAACAGCGATATTGCTGCAACCTCCTAATACAAAAACACTCACGAGCATCGCTAATAAAAGCATAGGTTTAATGGCTCTGAACAAGAAGATCACCATCCTTCCTTAGATAATGTATAAATTGCTGAATAATTGTGAAAAGCCATCTGCCTTCGAAAACTTTTCTTCCCTTTGTAATGCTATCAAAATCTGTAGAAGTTAGCTTCCCTTTTTTCAAAAGTTCATTTATTTTTCAACAGATTTCTATTAAAATGTCATAAATTCGACATAAATTTATATTATTGCACACACACTAAATTTCTAGGAATTTGAAAAGTTGAGAGTTGAAGGCAAAGGACATACAATCTAGAAATTTGTCAAATTTAGGTTTACCACAATAAAAAAGTTTGGTCAAATTTCAATTTAACTTAATGAAATTTTATCTAGGTAAACAATTTCGAGATAGGCATCCCCACATTTAACAAAAACCTTACTCATTTTAACGCAAGTTCACAAGAAAAGAAAGGATCGATCTTCAGCCTGTGCGCTGTAACAATTGGTAATGCTGATGAATAAGTGGAATCTCACTAAAGACTTCCAGCAAAAAACCGGCTCATCGCCGGCATCCTGCATTTATTCATCTCTTACCAAGATGTCAGGTCGTCTATAGATGTCCCCTTCATGCTCGATGTCAATGTACGTCCACTTGCCCGTATAGGTTAAAAAGCGATTCTTCTCTTTTTCTACTACCATCGTATCCTCTGATTTCAGTCCAGGCAATGAAGGGTTCCATGTATACACTTGATAAAGCTGAACCTCCTCCTTCGATGAGGGAACGGCAATGATTTCTCTAGATTCAAAGCCCGTCTTTCCCCCTTGGTGAAGTTTTTTCCATCTATCTGAAAATCCTTCTTTTTCGTACTGAGCAATTCCTGCCTTCAGTACATTTCCAATGGTTTTTCCGGGACGGGTAGCCGCATTCATGACCGTGTCAATTCGCGCAAGCCGTTCCTTGTTCTCTTCAAGCTCCTTCGGAAGCTGACCAAAGTAAACGGATCTTGTCACATTGGCCACGAGTCCGTGCCGTTCAGCACAAAGCACAACAAGTGCATGCTTTTGAAGCGCCTTTTCTGTTGGAATCGGATGACGGTATTGATGGATACGGTCATCTGTTGCCACGAGCAGCACTTCAATCGTCATGCCTTGCGCAATCGCTTTTTGGGCGACAAGCGAAGCGATTTCATGCTCCGTTTGCCCTGGAACGATTTCTTTACAGACACTCTCTACAATAACAGCTGTTTCATGGCAAAGGGTTTCATATTGACTAAGCTGTGATGCCGAAAGGATCGATCGAACGTGCGACAAATCTGGCTCGATCCACTCAAACCCTTCCAATTGAATGTCTGCCCCTATTCGTTTGCCTTTTGTGAGTGTGTGAATGTAGGGGGCATCATCCTCATACCAATCCATTGTGACCACTTGAAAGGGATGGTCGAAATACGCCATTTCTTCTTCAATGATCCGCTTTTCTTCCATTTGATTCACAATCAGGACAATGTCGTCTTTCAACACGAGCAGCTGACACACGCCCTCTGGCGTGTTTAACACAATGTGATTCCTTCTTCCTCCTGTGAGCCAGGAGAAGTTATTTCTCTTTCGAATCAGGACACCGTCGAGTTGTTTTTCTTCCATTAAGGTTCTTACCTGTTCAATCATCTAATCACCTGCCTGTATGGAGTGTTTGAATGAAACGTTTAAAAGCTGTTTTCCCTTGCTCGGTTCTTTTAAACACACCTGCCTGCGCGAGAATACGAGAGAAAATATAGCCGATTTCTTTTTGTAAAACAGCTTCTGTATTGTCCTCTGTGAAGGTGTTCTCTTCAAGCAGGCGCTTCGCCCATGCTTCGTGCTTCATGATTGCAGGGCGGGCTTTGATTTCTTCAAGTGGTTTTTTGGACAGCAGCGCCGCTTTTAACTGGCTTAATTCCTCAGCTAATCTGCCAGGAAGGACGGCAAGACCCATCACTTCAATTAACCCGATGTTCTCTTTTTTAATATGATGGACCTCTTCGTGCGGGTGGAAGATCCCGTCTGGGTGCTGTTTGTCTGTACGGTTATTACGCAGCACTAGATCTAATTCATAGTCATCCCCATGACGGCGTGCGATCGGTGTAATGGTATTGTGCGGAGTCTCTCCTGTATGAGCGATCAGCCCCACTTCTTCATCTGAATACATTTTCCACTCGTTTAAGATAAAGTCCGCTGCGCCGGCGAGCGTTTGCCGGTCGTTACTTTGAAGCCGAATCACAGACATCGGCCATTTTACAATGCCAGCCCTCACATTTGGAAACGCTTTGAGTGAAAAGACGTCTTCCATCTCTGCTTTCGCCATCGGAAATTCATGAGCACCGCCTTGAAAATGGTCATGGCTTAATATACTGCCTCCAACAATAGGAAGGTCGGCGTTCGATCCAATGAAATAGTGCGGGTATATAGATATGAAGGAAAGCAGACGTTCAAAGGTCTTTTTTGTGATGTTCATCGGCTCGTGCTCGCCCTTGAACACAATACAATGCTCGTTGTAATACACATAAGGTGAAAATTGCAGAAACCACGATTCGTCTGTGAGCGTGACAGGGATAATCCGGTGGTTCTGTCTCGCTGGATGATTGATCCGCCCCCCAAACCCAACGTTTTCTTTACAAAGCAGACAAAGAGGATATTGCTTTTGACTGAGCTTCTTGGCTTCAGCGATCGCTTTTGGATCCTTTTCCGGTTTCGATAGATTAATAGTGATTTCCAGCACACCGTCATCTGTTGTTGTAAACCACTGAACATTTTTGGCGATTCTGCCTGTATGAATATAATGTGCATGCTGCTGCATCTCATAGAACCAGCTTGTGGCAGCCCTTGGTCCTTCATGCTTGCGTTTCTCTTCAAACTTCGCATAGATAACACTTGGAGGCGCCACCAAGCAGCCCATGATTTTTGCATCTAGTAAATCACGATACGTATCCGTCCCCTCAGGAATAAGGCCTGTTTCTACTGCCCACTCCAGTATCGGCATTAAGATGTCTTCAAGGTCGTTTCCAGCTGAGACCGTCCTTGCTTCAGCGTCATCGAGCTCAAGCACCTCAAGCAGTCGATTTCTCGTATAACCGATATCTAGTGGTGTAATCAGCTCTTTATTGATCCCATATTGAATCAGCTGTTCCAGCTTTTCAAAAATATCTATCATCATTCCCTCTGCCCCCTCTCTTGCCTGCCTGTTATGCTTTATTCACTTTGGTAGCCTTCTGGGTGTTTCTGAAACCAATCCCACGCACTTTGAATGATGGTGTGAAGATCTGCATATTGAGGCTTCCAGCCCAATTCTTGCAGTGCCTTTTCAGAAGAAGCAATCAGCTTTGCGGGATCTCCCGCACGTCTTTTGGCCACCTGTGCCGGGATGGCATGCCCCGTTACTTCCCTTACGGCTTCTACGACCTGCTTCACAGAGAAGCCTGTGCCATTTCCTAAGTTGTATGTCGCACTTCCCTTTCCTGCACGCAGACGATCAACGGCTAAGATGTGCGCCTCAACTAAATCCATGACATGAATGTAATCTCTGATGCACGTGCCGTCCTCTGTCTCATAATCATCACCGTAAATCATGATCTGATCCCGTTTTCCTAAAGCAACTTGAAGAATAATCGGAATCAGATGTGTCTCAGGCTGATGATCTTCACCGACAAGCCCTTCTGTATGAGCACCGGCTACATTAAAATAGCGAAGCACAACGTATTCCAGGCCATATGCTTGCTCACACCACTTCAACATTTTTTCAATCGCTAGTTTCGTTTCTCCATAAGGATTCGTCGGGTTGGTCTCATCCGTTTCAACAATCGGCACACGCTTTGGTTCACCGTACGCGGCAGCGGTTGAAGAAAATACGATGTGCTTCACATCAAATTCATTCATCACCTGAAGTAAAGCCGCTGCCCCTCCGACGTTGTTGTCATAGTACTTGAGCGGGTCCGTCACACTCTCACCAACAAGTGAATCTGCTGCAAAGTGCATCACCGCTTCAATTTGATGCGTTTGAAAAACCCGTCTTAAAAAAGCTTGATCTCTTAAATCTCCCTCTTCTAATACAGCTCCCTCTACAACAGCTTCTTTATGACCTGTCTGCAAATTATCAACTACCACCACTTGTTCGCCTTTAGCTAAAAGAGCCGCTACCGCATGACTGCCAATGAAACCTGCTCCTCCACAAACTAAAATTGTCATCAATCTTCCTCCTTCGTTAATTCTCTTGCGCCGCCTCCAATTCCAGCTGTGTAAAAGGAGGCTTGAATGCCCGTTTTTTCTTGATACACCGCACCTGTTTCTTCTATAAATGAGTCCAGCAGCCCTTCTTTCACAATGCTGATCGTGCAGCCGCCAAAACCTGCTCCTGTCATACGAGAGCCTATCGTCCCAGGATGAAGCCAAGCAGCTTCAGCAAGTGCATCTAGTTCAAGTCCAGTCACTTCATAATCATTCTTTAAAGAAAGATGAGAAGCCTTCATGAGAGCACCTAGTTCTTCCATTTTATCATCTTTCAGAAAATTTACTGCTTTCATGGTCCGCTCGTTTTCCGTCACCACATGTCTTGCACGTTGGCGGCACGTGTCATCTTGAATCAAGTGGGCATGCTGGGCAAATTCTCCCACAGTGAGCTCACATAAATGCGCAATGTCCATTTCTTTTCTAAGGTCGTTTAAAGCAGATTGACACTCTGACCGGCGTTCATTGTATTTGGAGTCTGCCAGTGTCCGCTTTTTGTTTGTATTCGCAATCACAAGCACCAGCCCCTCTTGCCGAAACGGACTGTATTCAAAGGCAAGGGTGTCACAATTGAGTAAAATGGCATGATCTTCTTTTCCGAGGGCAATCGAAAACTGATCCATAATGCCGCAATTGACGCCAATGAAGTCATTTTCTGCACGCTGCGAAAGAAGGGCAAGATCAACATGTGATGTGCCGAATGAAGACCATTCATTGATCAAGACAGCTGTGACGAGCTCAATGGAGGCAGATGAGGACAGCCCTGCACCATTTGGAATATTGCCGCCGTACACGATATCAAAGCCTTCTTTGATATCCATACCTGCTTCTATAAACTGATTGAACACTCCCTTTGGGTAGTTCGCCCAGCCGTCCGATTCTGCGTAAGCGATTTCAAAAAGGTCGAATTCTTTCACACCATCTTCTTCAAAGTTTAAGGAATACATTCTGACGCGTCCATCTGACCGTTTTGCACCGGCAGCATACGTACCGAGAGTGAGCGCGCAAGGGAAGACATGACCTCCATTGTAATCGGTATGTTCACCAATCAGATTCACCCTCCCTGGGGCGAAAAAATAACGAAGTTCTTCTTTATCTCCAAATTGCTGGTGAAATGCTGCGCGTAACCTATCGATCATATCCATTCCCCTTTTCTCTTCTGATAATCTTATTTTAGTTGCCTCGACAGCGGAAGTTCAATGGTAAAAAAACCGTTAAAAAATACCCTTTTTTTGCTGTGGAATGGTACGATGTGATATGAGGTGTACCATGATTCAAAATAGAAAAAGGTTGTTTTTTGCTGTGAAGGGGGATTTCCAATTTGAAGAAGGAAGCATTTGCATTTCGTTTTCACCATTCTGATGTTACATTGCCAGCGCAAATATGGTCTGTTGGCTGGGAAGTTCAATCATCTTCGTTATACAGCTGGAATGGCGTAGAGCGGAAGGATCAGGGCAAGTGCATCTTTCAGCTCACACTGTCTGGACATGGCATGATCGAAATCGGACAGAAGCGATTCAAAGTATTGCCGGGGCAGGCCTTTCTCGTGAAAAGCCCAAGTGCCTATCAATATTATTTTCCAGAGGACAGTGAGCATTGGGAATTTCTATATTTGACGCTTTACGGGGAAGCCTGTGATCTTTGCTTTGATCAATTTATGGATGAAGGAAAGCAGGTCATGCGTTTTCATCCAAATTCAAAACCGATCCGCCTGCTAAAGAAAATTTATGATGAAGCCAGTGAAAGACGGATTACCAATCCATTTGAGGGGTCTAGCCTTGCTTATCAATTTGTCATGGAACTGTATTCATATTTGCCAAAGCTTGAGGGACAAATGGAGAAATGGCCTGAGCCCATCGTCCAAGCAGCCTTGTTTGCAAGCCATCATTTTCACGAGGAAATTGGCCCAGACGATATGGCAGCTGCGGCACGTTTATCCAAAAGTCATTTTACGAGGGAATTCAAAAAGGCAACTGGCTTCACACCGATTCACTACTTAACCAATATTCGATTAGAAAAGGCGGAAACGTTACTGAAAACAACGAAATATTCGATTGAAGAAATCGCCATACAGTGCGGCTACCGAAATGCGAATTACTTGAATAAAGTCTTTCGAAAAAAAATCGGCATGTCTCCAAAGCAATTGCGGGAAACAAGCGATGCATAATAAAAAGCAGCCGCTTTCAATTGGCTGCTTCTTTTACGCTTTCGTCAGATCAACACGAATTCTCCCTTGTCTTAAAACAATGGTCATTTGCGTGTCAGGGGTCATTAAGTTTTCTAAAATGTCTGTTGCCGTTTGAAGCGCAATGTCCATGCGGTTGATCTTTTCCTTTTCTTGTTCTGAAAAAACTTCTGGATGTGCGGTCATTTCTTTGACTAGCCTCAGCACTTGTTCATGCTGCTTTTCTGTTTGTTGATATATGGCATCATATAATTCGTCTGGCCTGCTGCTCATTTCACATCACCTATCTTTTTTCATGTGTTAAATCGCATCTTCTTTTGTTTTCTTAAAGACGAACCATTTACTGGCGACATAATTGACCACCACAATCACAAAGTTGACAAGAATTTTTGCGACAGTTTCATTGAGCGCCATTTGGCTCACAAATAAAATCATTAGCCCTAGATCTACACCTAGAGACATGAGACGGACACTAAAAAATGAAGAAAGCTCACGCATAAGACTTTTTGTGTCACGAGCCTTTTGCTTGAAGACATACTTCTTATTGGTGATATAAGCAAAGAGAACAGCAAATACCCATGAAACAACCGTTGCTGTTTTATAATCCATGGAAAACATCTCAACGAATAAATAGAAGCTGACTATGTTGACAATGGTTGTGCACACACCCATAACAAGATACATGACAACTTCTTGATACTTTTGAAAAAGGCTATACATCTCTTTCTTCATTCCTTCTTGGTGGTTTCTGTTTCTTTTAGAATACCATCTTGAGAAGAACTTCCCAAACGAACAATATGTGCGTCCTGCAAAGATGAAATTTGTTCTAATTGATGGCATATGTCAACCTAATCGGTTTATATGAGTCAAATGATTTAGGTCTTTATCATTATTTTAATTTATAATCTTTTAACTGACTTTACAATTGTTTATTATTAGAAGTAAGAAATCAATAATTTTGGGTTTTTTAGTCATTTTTTCAGGGACGTGGTAGGTGATAGTTTTTACAAAATAGGTTAAATGTCATCATTTTTCGACAAAAATCTAATTTGTGCTGTTTTCACTCACACGTACAGTTACTAGACGGTTTATTCAAGTCATTGGTTGCAGATGAATATGTCTTATTGAACTGGAGGATATTATGGATACGCAAGTGAAAAGAAGAGTTGACGAAGAGTGGGTTTATTTGATTCAGGAAGCGAAAAAAATTGGACTAGGCATCGAAGAAATACAAGCTTTTTTAACATCCAACGGTGATCAGAAGATGATAAACAAACCGTAAATCAACGCCGTTATCCTTTGTCTTTCAGACTGCTTTGGCTAAAAGTTCTGACCTTTCAATTGACCTTTTGAAAATCCTTTCATGACGATACGCTACAATAATTGAACACCTCTTTATACCAATCCCTTCCACTCAATGGGGTTCTGTCTTTCTATATTAGGAGGACAGTCCGTTTCCCGTTCTTTATATGATCTCTTTTTAGCTGCCATTCATGAAAATTGCCCATCTCTTATTATAAAACCAAGCTTCCCACCCATATAGTAAGCATGAGAACAACGAGAAAAAAGAAAGGTGGGTAGTGCATGAGTTCAGATTCCCTTTCCTATTATCACCAAAAAAAGGATCAGTATTATCACGGTGTAAACCCTGTCATCGTCAGCCGTATTCGTGAGGAATGGACGTCTATTTTGGATATCGGATGCGGCACAGGCAAGCTTGGAAAAATCCTTAAACAAAAGGACCGGACCATTTACGGGATTGAATCTTTTGAGAATGCAGCAAAGCAGGCTGAGCAGGAGCTAGATCATGTTCTATGCGGCAATATTGAACAGATGGCTCTCCCTTATCAACATGAACAATTTGACTGCATCATTTTCGGAGACGTACTCGAACATTTATTGGACCCGTGGGCTGTTTTAAAAAAGGTCAAACCCTTCCTTAAAAAAGAAGGTGCCATCCTGTCATCCATTCCGAATATCGGCCATATTTCAACGGTTTTAGAATTACTAGCCGGCAGATTTTCTTATACAGATGCAGGGTTAATGGATCAAACCCATTTACGTTTCTTTACCCTTCACGAAATTCATGCACTCTTTCATTCAGCGGGTTTTCGCATTCGCGAACTTGAAGCCATTCGCGTACAGCACCCTTCCTATGCGAGTGTGATGGATGATTTACATGAATTACTCGTGAAGCACGGCATCCGTTTTGATTTTAACGAAGCAGCTACAGCCTATCAATATGTGGTTGAGGCGGTTCAATTCAATGAGTAACCCCACTATCCTTTTTGTTTTATGTGTGAATGATGAGTCGATGTTTCAGGCTTGCTTCCGGCAGCTCGCTTCACTTCCTGCTCCGCATGGTTATCATGTGGAGGTCTTGCCGATTAGACAGGCATCCAGTATGGCCTCTGGATATAATGAAGCCTTCGCTCATCCTGCTCAGTTTAAAATATATCTTCATCAAGATACACTGATCGTCAAACAGCATATGCTCCTCGAGCTCATCCCCCTTTTTTTGCAAAACCCGTCACTTGGCCTGCTTGGGGTGATAGGTGCAGAAAGTGTGCCTGACAATGGGATTTGGTGGGAGAGCCAGGATTGCAGGGGGAAAGTGATTGAATATCGGCACAATACCTATCAGCTGCTTTCGTTTGAATCGGGTCGTCAACAAGCGGAGACCCAAGATTATATCAAGGCTTCGGCTATTGACGGTCTTTTTATGGCGACTCAACATGATATCAGGTGGCGTGATGATCTCTTTGACGGCTTTCACTTTTATGATGTATCGCAGTCTTTTGAATTCGTGAAGCAAGGATATGAGATCGGGATCGCAAGACAAGAAGAGCCTTGGTGTATACACAAATGCGGAGATCATTTTGACGCAGAAGCATATGAAAAAGCGAGACAAACATTTCTTGCGAATTATCGGTAGAAAGCACCCTTTTCGGGTGCCTTTTTTATGATATACTGTCATAAACAACCAGATCGTCTCATATGCATTGGAGTACCTTGTCCCTAATTCGTACAAAGGAGGAAACAATGGCAGACAAAAAAGTTCATTATAAGAAGGTTGCCGCTTCAGAGGATTTTCGAAAACTTCTTGAGGAAAAACGCAGATTTATCGTACCGATGACGATTTTCTTTTTTCTCTTTTACTTTTCACTTCCGGTTGCTACATCCTACTTCACCTTTTTGAACACACCGGCAATTGGTGCTATCTCATGGGCTTGGTTATTCGCCCTCACACAATTTGTCATGACATGGGTTTTATGTGGACTTTATGCGAAAAAAGCGGCTCAGTTCGACAAATATGTAAGCGCTTTAAAAAACGAATCGAGAGGTGATGACGAATGAGCATGACCGCTTTTATTTTATTCGTAGCGATCGTAGGGCTCACATTGGTCATCACATATTTTGCTGCGAAGAAAACAAGCAGTGCGAGTGATTTTTATACAGCAGGCGGAGGTCTGACAGGGTTTCAGAACGGTCTTGCCATCGCAGGCGATTATATGTCCGCTGCATCATTTTTAGGAATCGCCGGAATGATCGCGTTAAATGGTTTTGACGGTTTTTTCTATAGCATTGGTTTTCTTGTGGCGTATCTTGTCGTTCTTTACGTTGTGGCCGAACCACTTCGAAATCTAGGGAAATATACGATGGCAGATATGATTGCTGCACGATTTAAGCGGCCGGCCATTCGAGGGGTTGCTGCCTTTAACACGATCACGGTATCTACTTTTTATATGATTGCACAGCTTGTTGGAGCAGGCGCATTGATTAAACTGCTTCTTGGCATTGATTATTGGATCGCCGTGTTGATCGTGGGTGTCTTGATGACCATTTATGTGGTGTTTGGCGGCATGATTGCTACCAGCTGGGTACAAATCACAAAGGCCGTTCTCCTCATGATTGGAACCTTGATCATTTCACTGCTTGTGTTTGCAAAGTTTGATTTTAGTCTGCTGAAGATGTTCGAGCAGATGAAAACAGCGACCCCTCTCGGCGAGTCGTTCCTACATCCGGGAAATAAATATGATGTGCCATTGGAAACCCTGTCTCTGAACCTTGCCCTAGTGCTTGGTACGGCTGGTTTGCCACATATTTTGATCCGTTTTTATACGGTAAAGGATGCCATTTCCGCGCGAAAATCTGTCCTTTCAGCCACTTGGATCATCGGGATTTTTTATTTAATGACGGTTTTCCTTGGCTTCGGTGCCGCTGCCTTTGTCGGATCAGAAGCGATCACAGCAGCCGATGCAGCAGGGAACATGGCCGCACCTATGCTCGCACAAGCCCTTGGAGGAGATTTCTTATTTGCCTTTGTTTCCGCAATCGCCTTTGCGACCATATTAGCTGTGGTGACAGGACTCGTATTATCCGCCGCATCTGCTTTTGCCCATGATTTTTATAGTCAGATCATCCGCAAAGGGAAAGCGAGTGAACGAGAACAGTTCAAGGCCGCACGCTTTGCTTCAATTGGCGTGTCCATCCTCTCCATCGTCCTTGCGTTATTTGCCCAGTCCTTAAACGTTGCTTTTCTCGTGTCTCTTGCCTTCGCAGTTGCAGCAAGTGCGAATTTACCATTGATTATCTTCACTGTCTTTTGGAAACGATTTAACTCCACTGGCGCCATTGCAGGGAGCTTAACGGGTCTTCTGAGTGCACTTATCATCGTATCGCTCAGCCCAAGCGTCTGGGACCCATCGGGAGCAGCCATCTTCACAGGCGAGCCACTCATCCCGCTGTCAAACCCAGGGATTATCTCTATCCCACTTGGATTCCTTGCCGCTTACTTAGGCACCATTTTCTCCTCTGAAAAAGCAGATGAAGAGACCTTTACAGAAATTCAAGTAAAGGCACATACAGGCATGCATATGGATACTGATTCATAAGGAAAAGCCGGCTCAACAGTCGGCTTTTTTGTGTTCTTTCTATTTAAAAACAGGTCTCAATACGGTTTAAATTGACCCTTTAATTTATTTTTATACCTTTCTAATCTGGCAATTTTTCTAAACGTGATTAAAGAGCAACATGCAATGATGATCAACAGAATTTCATGATCTTCCCCTCTGTTATCAAAGATACTCTTCATTCATATCCCCTCCCCATTATGGATCGTATTTGTGGACACATATTTTCCTAAATGAAGTCATTCCTATGTTATCATTTTAAACACATACTGGAAATTATTTTAAACTCCCTGAAGTATTCACTTTTCAAATAGACTACTCTTCGGTTAAACGTCAAAAAACGCCTACAAGAAAGAAGTGAGATCACATATGCGTAGAATTTATTCTGCAAAATTATTATTCGAATCCATCTCATCACCAAGTGTTAGATCAGATAAGATCTTTGAAGAACGAATCATCTTGGTTAGAGCAAAAAACCACCGTAAAGTGAAGGAAATAGTAAAACACAGCTTTCCAGAAGACACCTTTGATAATGCAGACGGTGGACAAACAACCACAAAGCTTGCAGCCATCCTAGATATCTTTGAACTTGTAGATAACTTAGAAGAAGAACCACTACATTTAAGTGAAGTGTACAGTCGCCACCTTATTTTTGATAAAGAAACATCTGTTGAAGAGGCGATTGAGGTATATTCTTTAGACCAATAAAAGAAGCCGGCTGCTCTGCCGGCTTTTTAATAGCGCTGGAATAACTCTGGGTTTTTCGGAATGTTTTCTAAATAAATGATTTTCCCTTGATCGTCCAGTTCCGCAATGTCAATTCCTTCTGCTGTATATACACGGCCATTCGTGAGCTTTCCGCAAACAGCCCAGTTTGTTTCATACTTTCCATCTTCTCTTTCCACCCATCCATCCCACATATGCTTAATGTCTTCATGTACGTGAAAGAACGTGTTCAAAAATTGTGTAAACTCTTGAATACCAGGCTTTTGAGCGCCATTTAAGACAATCATGACATCGTCAGAAAACAACGCCAGCAATTCGTCCATTTGCTCCTGTCCTTTTCCCGCCTCATCATATCGGCACAATTGTTTCTTTCCTGTCTATTTTTCCCCAAATAAGAAAAGACATGAATGGAGTCATTCATGTCTTAGACTGTTGACAAAGGGCTAAAATGATTTTTATTTTAGCCCTTTGTCTTCTTTTCAGCGTGATAGAAAACCTTTGCAGTCTAGGAAGGACGAGTACCGGAGCGGA